>NZ_DASXJD010000049.1:0-55425 GCF_036497585.1 Actinomycetospora sp.
GACGCGGTGTGGGAGCTGCTGCAGTCCGACGCGGTGGTCTACGTGTGCGGCAACGCCGCGACCATGGCCCCCGGGGTCCGCGCCGCGCTGGCCGAGGTGTTCCGCGCCAAGACCGCCACCAGCGAGGCCGACGCGCAGGCCCGGTTCGCCGGGCTGCGCGCCGGCGGGCGCTACCTCGAGGACATCTGGGGCGAGAACGCTGTCGTGTGAACCCGCGCCCGGCGGGGACGGTCCCTGGTGGTGGTCCGTCTCCGCAGCGGCGAGGATGGACCACCATGGCGACGACCATCTTCAGCGAGATGTCGGCTCTGGCCGCCGAGTACGACGCGATCAATCTCGGGCAGGGGTTCCCGGACACCCCCGGGCCGCAGGAGGTCGTCGACGCGGCCGTCGCCGCGATGCGTCGGGGCCTCAACCAGTACCCGCCGGCGATCGGCGTGCCCGCGCTGCGCGAGGCGATCTGCGCCCACCAGCGGCGCTTCTACGGGATCGAGCTCGACCCGGCGTCGCAGGTCGTGGTGTGCGCGGGGGCGTCGGAGGCGCTCTCGTCGGCGCTGATGGCGCTGGTCGCCCCGGGCGACGAGGTGATCGCGCTCGAGCCGTTCTACGACCTCTACGCGGCCACCGGCGCGCTCGTCGGGGCCTCGCTGGTGCCGGTGCGCATCTCGGCGCCGGACTACCGCCTCGACCCGGACCTGCTGCGGGCGGCGGTCACCGGGAAGACGAAGGTCATCCTGCTCAACTCGCCGCACAACCCGACCGGGGCGGTGCTCTCACGGGCCGAGCTGGAGGACGTGGCCGCGGTGGCCCGCGAGCACGACCTGCTGGTGATCACCGACGAGGTCTACGAACATCTCCTGTTCGACGACGGGGACGGCACAGCGCACATCCCCATTTCTTCTCTGCCGGGCATGGCGGAGCGGACCGTCACGGTCTCCTCGGCCGGCAAGACGTTCTCGGTGACCGGCTGGAAGATCGGCTGGGCGACCGGGCCGGCGGAGCTGATCGAGCGGGTGCTGAACGTCAAGCAGTGGTTCTCGTTCGCCTCCGGCACCCCGCTGCAGCACGCGGTGGTGGTCGGCCTGGGGCTGCCCGACGAGCGGTTCGCGCTGCTCGGGCGGGAGCTGGCGCGCAAGCGGGACATCCTCACCGAGGGGCTGCGCGAGCTGGGCATGGAGGTCTACCACTCCAAGGCCACCTACTTCGTCACCGCCGACATCGCGCCGCTCGGGGAGACCGACTCGCTCGAGTTCTGCCGCGCGCTGCCGGCCCGCGTGGGCGTCGCCGCGGTGCCGAACCAGGTCTTCCACGCGTCCCCGGAGGGCGTCGAGACCCAGGTCCGGTTCGCCTGCTGCAAGCGCGACGAGGTGCTGGCCGACGCCCTGCTGCGGTTGCGGAAACTGTAGGCGGCAGCGCGGCCACCCCCGGTCGGAGATCGTGGGGAAGCGGACTAGTGTCTCTTTTTCCGGTTCGGCCGGCGAACCCGAAGGTGGCCCGTGGTGCTGCGCATCGCTGTTCCTGACCGTGGCGCGGTGGCGGCCGCCGCCCGGGCCCTTCTCGACGCCACCGGCTACGGCACCTCGCCGGCCAGCCTGCTCACCGGCCCGACGCTGCTCGGCGCCCCGGTGAAGGTCTTCGCGCTGCCCGAGCGCGACATCCCGATGTACGCGGCCGAGGGCGGCCTGCACCTCGCGATCACCGGTTCGCTCACCGTCGACGAGGCGTCGGTGACGGTCCCGGTGGTGCTCGACCTCGACGTCGGGCCTCACGAGCTCGCGCTGTTCTCCTCCGACCCGAACGTCCGCACCGAGGGAGACCTGCACGGCGCGCGGATCGCGACGCCGCTGCCGAACCTGGTGCGCCGCCACCTCGCGATGTCGGCGATCGCCGCGCACCGGGTGATCCCGCTCGACCCGACCGAGCACGCCGTCGCCCTCGGCATCGCGGACGCCGTGGCCGCCGTCGTCGACCCCCGCGTCGCGCACTGCGGGCCGCTGCGCACGATGCACCGGCTCGGCGGCGTCCGGGTGGGCCGCCTCGTCGTCGTCGAGGGCCGGACCCCGCGCGACGACGTGACGCGCCTGGTGAAGACGCAGGTCCTGGCGCGGCTGCGCGCCGCCGGGACCGCGAGCGGCACCGTGCTGCTCCAGTACGACTGCCCCACGGTCCTGGTCGAGGAGACCACCGGGCTCGTGACCTCCACCCGGCCCCCGGAGGTCAGCCCGCTGACCTCGGGGTGGAACACGGTGCGGTTGCTCGTCGAGCATGACCGGACCGAGGGGCTCGTCGAACGGCTGCTCGACCTCGGCTGCCGCGAGGTCATCACGTTCGTCCCCCGCGACCACCGCGTCGGGCGTCGCGCCCCGGGGGACGTCGCGCGGGCACCGGCCGCCGAGACGTTGCCCGCTCCGCGCGGCCTCCCGCCCCACCCGTCGGCCGCCCGGCGGCGATGACCGAGGAGCCGCTGCCGCGGCTAGCGTGGCCGGATGGGCGGACGGGTGGTCGTGGTCGGCGGCGGGCCGGGTGGGGTGCTGCTGACCTACCTGCTGGCCCGCGGCGGCGTCGAGGTGACCCTGCTCGAGGGGCGGCACGACTTCGCGCGGCGCTTCCGCGGCGACACCCTCGCGCCCGGTGTGCTGGAGTACCTCGACGACCTCGGCCTCGCCCGCGACCTGCTCGCAGAGGTCCCGTACACCCGCTCCGAGGCCTTCCGCTGGCACACCCCGGGGAAGACGTACGAGCTCGTCGACTACCGGGGGGCGAGCGAACGGTTCCCCTTCTACGCGCTCATGCCGCAGGCGCGGTTCCTGCCGTGGCTGGCCGGACGCGCCGAGGCGTACGGCGCGACGGTCGCGATGGGGGCGCGGTTCTCGGCACTCGTCCGCGACGGCGCCGGCCGGGTCTGCGGCGTGGAGTACACCGTCGACGCCGTGGGACACCGGATCGAGGCTGCTCTCGTCGTCGGGTCCGACGGCCGGTCGTCGAAGGTCCGCGGCGCCGCCGGGATCGAGGCGACGGAGCTGGGCGCGAGCCTGGACCTGCTCTGGTTCGCGGTGGAGCGGCACGACGACGACCCGGCCTACTCCGGGCTCGACCTGTTCGCCCGGCCCGGCGGGACGATCGCGCTGCTGGACCAGGGTGCGAGGCCAGATGAAGGGTCTCAGTGGCAGGTGGGCTGGTCGATCCCGGCGGGGACGTACCCGGAGGTGCGCGCGGGCGGCGTCGGGCCGCTCGTCGACGCCGTCGCCGCGGTGCTCCCGTGGCTCGCGCCGCGGCTGCGGGCGGCGCTGACGTCGGTGAACGACCTGACGCTGCTGCCGGTGCGGATCACGACGACGGACTCCTGGTCACGGCCAGGCGTGGTCCTGCTCGGGGACGCGGCGCACGTGGTGTCACCGGTCGGGGGGAACGGGATCAACCTGGCGCTCGCCGACGCGGCGGAGCTCGCGAACCAGCTGGTGGGGCCGCTGCGCGACGGGGCCGGGCCCGACGAGGTCGACGCCGCCGCGGCCCGGCTCGAGGCCGTGCGCCGGCCGGGCGTGGACGCCGAGCAGCGCCGGCAGGTCCGCACCGAGCAGGCGGCGGCCAAGCGCAACGCGTCGGGGGTGGTGGGGCCGCCGCCGGTCCTGCGGGTGCTGTCGGCGATTCCCGTGTTCCGGCGGCTGGCGGGGCGGCGGGTCGGGGTGCGGGTGCCCGCCCCCGTGCCGGTGATCGCGGTGGGCTGACGCCGTGTGCGTGTGTTTCCGTGCCCAGAGACGGAAACGCACGCACACGGCGTCAGCCCAACCCGAGCGTGCTGGCCCCGTGCGTCGGCTCGCCCCCGCGCAGCGTGGCCACCACCTCGGTGGCGCCGATGCGCTCCGGCGCCACGCGCGTGACGTCGTCGCCGAGCACGACGAGGTCGGCCAGCATCCCGGGGGCCAGGGTCCCGCGACGGTCCTCGTCGCCGGCGACCCACGCGGTGTCGACGGTCAGCGAGCGCAGCGCGGTGACGGCGTCGACACGCTCGTCGGGACCGATGAGGCGTCCCGACGACGAGCGCCGCTCGACCATCGCCTGCATCGTGCGCAGCGGGTGCCCATCGGCCACGCACGGCCGGTCGGACGACGACGGCACGCGGACCCCGGCCCGCAGGAACGAGGCGTGCCGGTAGAGCAGGTCGGCGCGTTCCTCGCCGACCGCCGCGACCATCGAATCGCCGATCTCGGGCAGGAAGCGGGCCTGTGGCACCGGGGTGACGCCGAGCGCGGCGAAGCGGCGCACCTCGGCGTCGGTGACCACCCCGGCGTGCTCGATGCGGTGCCGGACCTCGGGGCGCGGCAGGCGCACCTGGGCGTCGGCGAACGCGTCGAGGGCGGCGGCCACCGCGCGGTCGCCGATGGCGTGGGCCGCGACCGTCCAGCCCGCGAGGTGGGCTCCGACGACCATCACGTGCATGTGGTCCGGGTCGTCCTGGAAGTAGCCGGCGTGGTCGCGGTCGACGAACGGCGCCGCCATCGCCGCGGTCCGGGAACTGAGCGCGCCGTCGAAAAAGATCTTCATGGGGCCGAGGCGCAGGTCGTCGTCGCCGAAGCCGGTCCGCACACCGAGGTCGAGCGACACCCCGTCGCCGCCGGGCACCGCGTGCAGCACGGCGTCGACGGGCATGACGACGACCCGCTGGCGTAGCACCCCCCGCTCACGGGCCTCCTGGTAGGCGGCGAGCTCGTGGGGCGTGCGCCCCATGAACCCGCCGGCGATCCCGCACTCCGTCACGTGCGTGAGCCCCTGCGCGGCGTAGACCCGTGAGGCCCGGTCCAGCGCGTCGACGACGTCGTCCTGCGCGAACGGCCGCAGCAGGTCCGCGATCAGGGGCTGCGCGGCCTCCTCGACGACGCCGGTGGGCACGCCGTCGTCGTCGAGCACCACCTTCCCGCCCTCGGGCACCGGCACCGGCCCCCGGCGGCCGGACGCGTCGAGGATCCCGGCCCGGCGCAGCGCCTCGCTCGAGCCGGCGCACACGTGTCCGGAGCGGTGCTGCAGCCGCACGGGGCGCCCGCCGGCCGCCCGGTCGAGCACCGCGTGGTGCGGGGAGCCGCCGAGGACGACGTCGTCGTAGCCGGCCCCCACGACGAACGCGTCCGCGGGCAGCTCGGCGGCGCGGGCGGCGACGGCGTCGTAGACCTCGTCGAGGGTGGTTGCGCGGGAGAGGTCGATCTCGCCGAGGGTCTGGCCGAACCAGGCCATGTGCGCGTCGCCGAGGCCGGGCACGACGGTCGCGCCGCCGCACCCGGCGCGGCGTCGTGCGGTCACGCCGGCCGGGAGGTCGTCGTCGTCGAGCACCGCGAGCACCCGACCCTGGTGGACGGCCAGCCCGCGCCCGCGCCGGCCGACGCCCTCGCCGTCGAGGGTGAGCACGTCGGCGTCGTGGACGTGGAGATCGATCTGCACGGCGGCGGCCTCCGGTCGCGAAACGGTGACCCCGGGATTCGACCGAAGGGCACCTCCGCTCGGCAAGGACGGGGCGGGGGAGCCCTTCGCCGGAATCCGCCGCGCCGGACCGGGATCGAGCGACGGGCACCTCTGGTCGATCTACTCGACCGGAGGTGCCCCTCGCTCAGATGCCGGCGGGGTGCTCAGCGGCGGCGCCGCACCGTCGCGAGCAGCGCCCCGCCCCCGACCACGACCGCCGCGCCGGCCAACACCCACCGCGGGTCCACCGAGGCGAGCGTGGCGGGGGCGACGACGGCGAGGGCGGCCACCGCGAGGCAGACCAGGCCGACGAGCATCGCGAGCGGGTCGAACCGGCGGCGTGGCAGCTCCTCGGCCGGAGGCGCGGTGGCCAGGGCGGCGTCCGCGTGGACGGTGTAGGGCTGGCCGGGGGTGTGCCAGGACGCGGGCGCGTCGACCGGCTCGTCGTGATCAGCCACGGCGCACCGCCACGTCGCCCGCGCCGCTGTGGGCGGTCAGGTCGATGACGGGCCCGCCCGGGCCGTCGGGCCCGAGGTCGACGCGACCGTTCACGCCGGAGGTCGCGCCGAGGCAGTCCACGCTGCCGAGGCCGGTCCCGCAGCTCACCGTGACGTCGGCGGTCGCGGGGACCCGGACCGTGACGTCCCCGGCGCCGCTCTCGACCATCGTGCGGATCGGCGGTGCGCCCGGCGTCACGGCGAGCCGGGTCAGGTCGAGATCGATGTCGCCGAGCCCGGTGCGGTAGTCCGGGGCGACCGCGGCGGCCAGCGTCGGGGTCGCGGTGAGGTCACCCGCACCCTGCCCGCCCCCGGAGCCCGGACCCGCCCACGGCGGGCCGAACCCGGGCTGGGTGATCGCGAGCGACCCGAGCACGGTGAGGATGACCAGCGGGACCGCCGCGACCACGAGCCCCCGGCGGGGGCGCCGCGGCGCGATCGACCCGAGGACCAGACCGAGCCCGACGACGGCGAGCGCGGCCGCCGGGATCCAGACGGGGGTCACCCCGGGCAGCCCGACGAGCAGGGCGGCCCCGGCCAGGCCGGCCGCCACCAGCGCCAGCGCCAGCGTGACCGGGGTGAGCACCGACCGCGGGCCGCGCACCGGCTTCCCGACGACGGGGTGCGGGTGCGGCTCGGCGGGCAGGCTCCACCCCCGCGGAGCCGCGCCGAGCGGGTCCCAGGCGACCGGGAGCTCGTCGTCGTGACCCTCCGCCGCGGTGGGACCCGGGACCTCGGCGGTCCACGGCAGCGTCCCCGGCGTGCCGGGCACCCCGAGGTCGGCCCGCGCGGTGTGCACGAGGTAGAGCGCCAGGCCCGCCAGGGCGAGTGCGACGAGCGTGACGACCCGTCCGGAGAACGCCGGGATCAGCGTGGCCGCGCCGACGATCACCGTCGCGACCACCACGATCACCGGCGGACCGGGACGGTGCCCGGCGCGGGCCGATCTCGCCCCCGCGGCGCGGTCGCGACGGGGCGGATCGGCCGGATCGGGCGGGAGCACCAGCCAACCGACCAGGTAGAGCAGGAGCCCACCCCCGACGATCGCCCACACCACGAACGCGACCCGCACGAGCGTCGGGTACAGGTCGTAACGGCGGGCGATCGCCCCGGCGACCCCCGCGATCCTGCTGTCCTCCCCACGGCGGGCCGGTCGCGTCTCCCAGGCCGAGCGCACGACCCCCGCGACGTCGGTCCCCGCCCGCGCGCGGTCACCGCGCTGTGTTCCGGCCGGCCCGCTCATGGGCTCCATCCTCTCCGCTGGCGTGGCGCCGGGGTACGTCCGGCGTCGTCTGGGATCAAGCGTCGTGGAGCGGGCGGGCGGGGGCGTCCGGGTGCTCCCCGGTGTTCCCCCTCGGGGGACCCCCGGTTTTCCCGGGGTCCGCGGCCGGTCGATCCCGAGGTCCCCCGGTCCCGGGACGTGTGACGATGGCTCCGTGACCGCTCCCGAGCCGCTGCGCGACGCGGGCCCCGGCGACGCCGTCGCGGCGCCGGACCCCGCGCACCGGGTGCTGCGCCACCGCCGCGGCGCGGTCGTCGCCGGGGTGGCCGGCGGGGTCGCCGACCACCTCGGTGTGCCGGTGCTGCGGGTCCGGATCGTGCTGACGGCGCTGTGCGCCCTCGGCGGCGCCGGGGTGCTCGCCTACGGGGGGCTCTGGGCGTTCTGTCCCCTCGAGCCGGCCGGCACCGAGCGCGAGGTCGACGACCGCGACCGGCTGCGCGGTTACGGGCTCGTGGCCCTGGGGCTCGCGCTGGCCCTGGTGCTCTCCGCGGTCGGCGAGCAGGTCTCCGGCTGGGTCCTCGGCCCGCTCGGCATCGCGCTCGTCGGGGCGGCGGTGGTGTGGCGGGAGGCCGACGGCGACACCACGGACGCCGTGTCCAGGTCCCGCCGCCGCGGCCGGCCCCGGATCGTCTCCGGCCGCGGTGGGGTCTTCCGAGCGGTGCTCGGCGCGGTGCTCGTCGCCGGCGGCATCGCGATCTTCCTGGTCGGGCGACTGAACGTCGGCGCAGTGCAGTTCGGGCTGCTGGCCGCGACGGCGACGCTGGTCGGGGTCGTGGTGCTCACCGTGCCGTGGTGGATGCGCCTCGCACGCGAGCTCACCGCCGAGCGGCGCGAGCGGATCCGCTCCGAGGAGCGGGCCGAGATCGCCGCGCACCTGCACGACTCGGTGCTGCAGACGCTCGCGCTCATCCAGCGCCACACCGAGAGCGGGGACGACGAGTCGTCGGCGGTGCGCGAGGTCCGGCGCCTGGCCCGCCGTCAGGAGCGCGAGCTGCGGGAGTGGCTCTACGGCGAGCGGGAGCACCCGGCCGGGCCCGACGGCGTCGGGGAGGACGCCGCGGACCCCGCCGTCGGCCGCTGCTTCGCCGCGGCGCTGCGCGCGGCCGCCGGGGAGGTCGAGGACGCGTTCGCGGTGACCGTCGCGCCCGTCGTCGTCGGGGACGCCGCGCACGACGCGCGCACCGCCGCCCTCGTCGCCGCGGCCCGCGAGGCGATGGTCAACGCCGCCAAGCATGCCGGGGTCGACGAGATCAGCGTGTACGCCGAGGTGGAGGACCCCGACGACACGGACGGCGACGGGCAGGCCGGCACGCTCGCGGTGTTCGTCCGCGACCGCGGCTGCGGGTTCGACCCCGATGCCGTTCCAGCCGACCGCCACGGGCTCACCGACTCCGTCCGCGCCCGCGTCGAGCGCCAGGGCGGCACGGTGCGGGTGCGCACCGCGCCCGGGGAGGGCACCGAGGTGGCGCTGACCCTGCCGCGCGCGGTGCCGGCTCCCGAGACACCCGACCGCACGACGAGTGAGGTGGCATGAGCACGCCGAGCGACGATCCCGTCCGCGTCTTCATCGTCGACGACCACGCGCTCTTCCGCCGCGGCGTGCGCGCCGAGCTGGAGGGCCCCGCGGCGGCCGGGGTGACCGTCGTCGGCGAGGCGGGGTCGGTGGGTGAGGCCGTCGCGGGCATCGGGCACTACCGCCCCGACGTCGTGCTGCTCGACGTCCACATGCCCGAGGGCGGCGGGGCGGCGGTGCTGGCCCGGACCCGCGTCGAGCACCCCGAGGTCGTGTTCCTCGCCCTGTCGGTGTCGGACGCGGCCGAGGACGTCATCTCCGTCATCCGGGCCGGCGCGCGTGGCTACGTCACCAAGACCATCTCGGGGCGGGACCTCGCGGATGCGGTGCGCCGGGTGCGCGCCGGGGACCCGGTGTTCAGCCCGCGGCTGGCCGGGTTCGTCCTCGACGCGTTCGCCGACCGGCCCGGCGCCGCACCCCCGGTGGACCCCGAGGTCGACCAGCTCACCCGCCGCGAGCGCGACGTGCTGCGCCTGCTCGCCCGGGGCTACGCCTACAAGGAGATCGCGGCCGAGCTCGTCATCTCCATCAAGACGGTCGAGACCCACGTGTCGAGCGTGCTGCGCAAGACGCAGTCCTCGAACCGGCACGAGCTCTCGCGCTGGGCCTCGGACCGGCGTCTCGTATAGATGCGCTCCGCGCTCGTGAGCACTATTCCGCCCTATGAGACGGATCAGTGCTCACACGGCCGGAGGCCACCTACGAGCCCGACGGCAGCACCCGGTCCGAGTTGATCAGCCAGGCGCCGTTCGGGCCCTGGACCATGCCCAGGTCGTGGCTCTCGCGGACCGGTGAGCGGCCCTGCGGGAAGAACAGCAGCGAGGCGCGGACCGTGTCGTCGTCGACCGCGGTGGCGCTGGAGACCTGCACCGACGAGATCGTCGACCAGAACCCCTGGTAGGCCGAGTACCCGCCCGACGAGCGCTGCTGGTCGGGGCCGAGCCGGGCCCAGCCGGCGGCGGGGTTTCCGGGGACGATGCCGTAGTAGTCGCGCACCGCCGCCACCATCGCCGCGTGCGGGTCGGCGACGGCGGTGGTCGGGGCGGCGCCGACGGAGGCGCCCGTCGAGGCCGCGTCCGACCCGGTGGGGCGAGCCACGAGGAACGCGACGACGATCCCGGCGAGCAGCGCGAGCGCGAGGACCACGACGACCACGAGGGTGGTCGGCCGACCGCGTCGGGTCGACGTCGACGACGGCGCCGGGGTCGCCGGCGCAACCGCCCTCGCCTCGGTCGGGGCCGGCTGCGGACCGGAACCCCTATCGGCGTGCTGAATCATCGGGCGGGGCGGTGGCGTGCCGGGAGCGGGGCTGCGCAGCGCCTCCTTCGGCTCGGGCTCGAGGTCGAACGGGCTGCCGCGCCAGGTGGGGGTCGGGGCGGGCCGGCCGCGGCCGCCGGGCGTGACCGGGTCGGACTCGGCGGACCGCCGGGAGTCCGGGATGCGGGCGTCGGCGGCGTCGAGGTCGGCCCGTGGCCAGCCGGACGTCGAGGTGCTGTTCGAGGAGTGCGCGATCCGGCCCAGCTCGCGGCGCGCCTCGGCAGGGGTGGGGCGCTCGTCGGGGTCGGCCCGCAGCAGGCGCATGATCAGCGCCGTCAGTGGGCCCGCCTGCACCGGGGGGTTCACCGCGCCGGCCGCGACGGAGTGCAGCAGGGCGAGCGCGTTGTCGTCCGACCCGAAGGGCGGCACGCCCTCGACGGCGGCGTAGAGCGTCGCGCCGAGGGAGAACACGTCGGAGGCGAACGTCGAGTCCTCGCCGCGCGCGACCTCGGGGGCCAGGTAGGCGGGTGTGCCGGCGAGCATGCCGGTGCGGGTCAGGGTGAGGTCGCCGGTGGCGCGGGAGATGCCGAAGTCGGTGATCTTGACGGTGCCGTCGGCGCCGATGAGGACGTTCCCCGGCTTGACGTCGCGGTGCACGATGCCGGCCTGGTGCGCGGCGTCGAGGGCGTCCGCCACCTGCCGCCCGATGCGGGCCACGAGCCGCGGCTCGAGGGGGCCGTGCTCACCGAGCATCGCGGCCAGGCTGCGCGAGGGCAGGTACTCCATGACGAGCCACGGCTCGTCGCCCTCGATGGACGCGTCGAACACCGAGATCGCGTGCGGGTGCTGCAGCCGGGCCGCGATCCGCCCCTCCCGCAGCGTCCGCTGGCGCACCTCGTCGGCCTCGCGCTCATCGAGACCCTGGTTGAGGAAGACCTGCTTGACCGCGACGACACGGCCCAGACGCTCGTCGGTGCCCCGCCACACGACGCCCATCGCACCCGAGCCGATCCGCTCCTCGAGGCGATACCGCCCGGCGACGACGCGACGAGGTGTCACCGGCCTCCCTCCGCCCGAGCCTGCGGCCCCTCCGGGCCCCCTCGGGGCATCAGGGTAGAGGTCACGGCCTTCGAGGTCCCACGGTCGGGTGACGTGTGTCCCCGCGGGCGCGGCGGGGGGCCTCAGTGGCCGCCGCCGAGCAGACCCGAAGCGGTGTCGGTGACCGAGCTGACGAGGTCCTTCGAGCCGCTGCCGGAGTCACCGGAGCCCTTCGAGTCGGACGAGCTGGACGACCCGGAGTCCTTCGAGTCCGAGGAGCTGGAGGAGCCGGAGCCGGAGGAGCCGGAGGAGCCGGAGGAGCCGGAGGAGCTGGAGGAGCCGGAGTCCGAGGAGCCGGAGGAGCCGGACTTCGAGGAGCTGGAGGAGCCGGAGTCCGAGGAGCTCGAGGAGCTCGAGGAGCTGGAGTTCGAGGAGCCGGAGTCCGTCGCCTGGGTGGAGTCCGAGCTCGAGGAGCCGTCGGAGCTCGTCGACGACGAGGAGGAGCCGCCGGTCAGGCCCCCGACGAGGCCGGTGACCGTGTTCGTCGTCTTCGCCGCCGTCGAGTCGACGGTGCTCTTCGCGGCCGAGCCCGTCTCCGTCGAGGAGGACGAGTCGGACCCCGACGACGAGCTCGTGCTCGGCGCGGCGGAGGACGACGAGCCGGCGCCGCCGGTCAGGCCGCTGACGGTGCCCGCCACGGCCTGGGACGTCTTGGCCACGTAGTCGGCGGCGGTGCTGGTGGTCGTCTGGACCAGGGGCGCGGCCGGCGCCGCCGGGGACACGGCGGGCTCGGTAGGCGAGCTCGACGTGCTTGCCGGCGCCGTCGCGGCGCCGGCAGGCACGACGCCGCCGAGGGTCTTCGTCAGATCCGTCGTCGTCCCACCGATCAGGGGCAGGCCGCCGGTCACGCCGCCGGCGGCGTCCACCGTGCCGCCCACGGTGGAGCCGACGGGGGCGACGACCTTCAGGCCGACCAGGTTCGCCGGGCTGCCCGCGCCGGTCACCCCGGTGACGGCGCCACCCAGTGCGGTGCTCGCGCCGGAGACGGTGGTGCCCAGGGCGCCGCTGGCGCCGGTCACCGTGCTGCCCACGGTGCCGGTCAGGCTGGTGACGGTGCCGCCCACGGAACCCACCGTTCCCCCGACGGCGCCGGCGACCCCGCCGACCGTGCCGCCCAACGCGCCCGTCGTTCCGGTGACGAGCCCGCCGAGGGGGTCGGGCAGCACCCCGCCGAGGCCGCTGCCGATGGAGCCCACGGTGCCGCCGAGCCCGTCGCCGACGGATCCGACCGTGCCGCCCACGGAGCCCACGGCGCCGCCGAGGCCGCTGCCGACGGAGCCCACGGCGCCGCCGAGGCCGCTGCCGACCGACCCCACGGCGCCGCCGAGGCCGTCGCCCACCGACCCCACGACGCCGCCCAGGCCTCCGCCGGTGGAGCCGCCCCCCGTACCGCCGTCACCGCTCCCATTCCCGACGGGCTGCGTCGGCCCGCCGGGGAGGACGCCCCCGCCGGTGCCCGCGCCGGGCGTCGTGGTGGTTCCCCCCGCCCCCGTTCCACCGAGGACGGGTGCGGTGACGGCGGCCGCGCCGGGGAGCGACGTCGTGCCGGCCGTGGTCGGGGCGGAGAAGGCCCCGGCCAGTGCACCCCCGAGCGCTCCGCTCGGGAGACCGAGGCTCTCGGCCACGGTGCTGAAGGCGACGGTCTGCGGGGTGGCGACGACGGGGGTCCCCACGGCCCCGGTCGCGCCCGGCACCGGGGAGACGCCCAGCGGGGTGCCGTCCGGGCCGATGGCCGGGGTGTCGTCGACCGGCGGGCTCAGGGGGCCGAGGGTCGCCCCCACGACGCCGAGCGCGGTCCCGCCGACGAGCACCGCCGCCGTCGTCACGCGGGTCGCGGCCGCGCTGGGACGCAGGGCGAGCGGTGCGGCGTGCCGATGGATGCGGCCGCCCGCGGTGACGACGGCCCCGGGCGACGAGAACGAGCCGGTGTCGTCACGGAGGACCAGTTCGGAGACGGCGATCCCCGTCGTGTGCCGGGCCGGTCCGCGGCCGCGCTTGTGGGGCGCATCGGGCAGCGGGGGCAGGACCGGGTCCTCCGGCCCCGCGGTGCCCGACAGGCCCGCCCAACCGCTCAGCCTGCGCATCCGTCGATCGTCGCCATCGTGCATCGACGCCGAGATGCTCACGTCGCCACTCCCGAATGGTCAGCCCCCGCCGAACGTCCCGCTTCCTGGAGACACATGTACCCGCGGGTTCGACACGCGATGAAGCGGTGAGTGGTCGCTTGGGCCCATCGACCGTCCCCCGTCGCCGTGCGGACGTATTGCGGGCACGGAGCGTCAGAAACGACCGCCACTCGTCCGAACGACCCACACGCCGAGAAGTCACGGTCGTTCACCGCAGACAGCGCACCGCTCGGCGACGGTGAGGAGCAGTGCGATGACCGACAGTGGCCACGATCTGTGGCGGATACCGCCACTCGTCCGGCCTACGATGGTCCGGTCGGGGGAAGAACGCGCGAATCAGGCCGAGGGTGGGTTGGCGAGCCGCCGCCGGGCCGCCTGCAGCTGGTTGACCGACACGAGGCCGATGCCGCCGCCGAGCAGCAGGCCGATGACGTCGGGCGCGAGGCCGCCGCCGGTGAACAGCAGTGCGACGAGCGCCCCGAGCGTGAGACCGCCCGCCGCCGGCAGGCGCTTGCGGGCGTCCCCGGCGAGGTGGGAGGCGCCCGGCCGCTTCTTGGCGACCGACTGCAGCATCAGCAAATAGCCGCCGTAGCCCAGCGCGCCGAGCAGACCCAGGACCGCGACGATCGTCGCGATCAGGTCGATGACCGTACCCATGGAGCCAGGATGCCAGCTCGGGTGCGTGGTGGGTGTCTGCTTCGGGCCCGTGTCCGTCCCGTCCGCCCTCAGCGACCGCCGAGCTTCCCGCGGCCCAGGCGCAGCAGGAGCATCCCGAGCTCCCGGCCCTCGGCGCCGAGGTCGCGGAACCGCGCGAGTACCTGCATCTCGCGGTTGTAGACGATGCGGGGCCCGCCGGCGTTCATGCGGGCGAGCCCGATGCGCTGCGAGATCTCCGAGCGGCGCTTGATGAGGCGCAGGATCTCGGCGTCGATCGAGTCGATCTCGACGCGCAGGCCCGGGATCTCCTCCGCGGTCGCCGGCGCGAGGGCGGGGGGCTCCGCGTCGGTGCTCGTCGGGGTGTCGGTCGAGGTCGGGCTGTCGGTCACGGCGGTGGTCCTCCGAGAGGGGTCGGAGCCGTCCGGACCCCGGCACGCGAAAGCCCCGGCGTCCTCGGACTCCGGGGCGGGTGGTGGACGGCGGGTCAGTGCCGGGCGACCACGGGCACCGAGGTCCGGTACCCGTACGCAAATCGCCCGCTCGCCGACACGAGGGGGAAGCGTAGTCCCGGACGCGGGTCGACGCCACGGTCCGGGCGATCGGTCGACCCCTCCGGACCGCGCGGACGGGCCCCGGACCGTCAGGGGTGGCGGGTAGCGTGACCAGGCGATGAGTAGCACTGACACCGGTCCGGCCCGGGGGGCCCGGACGAGCGCGGCGGGCGGGCTCGCGGCACGGCTCGCGGGTGCCGCCGGCTCCACCGCGCTGCGTCGCACCGGAGGGGACCCGGCCCGGCCCGAGCCCGGCCGGGAGTCCGGCCACGCCGAGGAGAGCCTCCGGCGGGAGGAGCGGCGTCGGGAACAGGCGGAGGCGCTGCTCGAGGGGATGAACCCGCAGCAGCGGGAGGCGGTGGTGCACTCCGGGTCGCCGCTGCTCATCGTCGCGGGCGCGGGTTCCGGGAAGACGCGGGTGCTCACGCACCGGATCGCCTGGCAGCTCGCCCAGGGCGCGCACCCCGGGCAGATCCTGGCGATCACGTTCACCAACAAGGCCGCCGCCGAGATGCGCGAGCGCGTCGCCGCCCTCGTCGGACGGCGGGCGAACGCGATGTGGGTGTCGACCTTCCACTCGATGTGCGTGCGCATCCTGCGCCGGGAGTACAAGCACCTCGAGCTGTCGAGCACCTTCTCGATCTACGACGCGGACGACTCCCGGCGTCTGGTCGCCACGATCACCAAGCAGCTCGACCTCGACCCCAAGCGCTACCCGCCCCGCGGGCTGCTCGGGCAGATCTCGGCGTGGAAGAACGAGCTGACCGACCCGGTCACGGCGGCCGACGCCGCGGGCAACGACTACGAGCGGCGCTGCGCAGAGGTGTACGCCGCCTACCAGCAGCGACTGCAGTCCTCGAACTCGCTGGACTTCGACGACCTCATCGGCCGCACCGTCGACCTGCTCACGCGGTTCCCCGACGTCGCCGAGCACTACCGGCGCCGCTTCCGCCACGTGCTCGTCGACGAGTACCAGGACACCAACCACGCGCAGTACGCGCTGGTCCGCGCCCTCGCCTCGGGCTCGGAGGACGGCGCCACCCCGCCCGCCGAGCTGTGCGTGGTCGGCGACGCCGACCAGTCGATCTACGCGTTCCGCGGCGCCACGATCCGCAACATCATCGAGTTCGAGCGCGACTACCCCGACGCGCGCACCATCCTGCTGGAGCAGAACTACCGCTCCACGCAGATGATCCTCACCGCCGCGAACGGGGTGATCGCCCGCAACCAGGACCGCCGGGACAAGCGGCTGTGGACCGACCAGGGCGACGGCGAGAAGGTCGTCGGCTACGTCGCCGACAACGAGCACGACGAGGCCGCCTTCGTCGCCGCCGAGATCGACCGGCTGGTCGACGCCGGGGACGTCCGGTTCGGCGAGGTGGCGGTCTTCTACCGGACGAACGCCCAGTCGCGCGTGTTCGAGGACGTGTTCGTGCGGCTCGGGATGCCCTACAAGATCGTCGGTGGGGTGCGGTTCTACGAGCGTCGCGAGGTCCGCGACGCGCTGGCCTACCTCAAGGTGCTCTCCAACCCCGAGGACACCGTCTCCCTGCGGCGCATCCTCAACGTCCCCAAGCGCGGGATCGGTGACCGCGCGGAGGCCGTCGTCGCCGACCACGCCGAGCGTGAGCACGTCACCTTCGCCGCCGCGCTGCGCCGGGCCGCGGCGGGCGAGGTCCACGGGCTCGCCACCCGCTCGCAGCGGAACATCGCCGACTTCGTCGAGATGATGGACGCGCTCGCGGTCGGCGTCGCCGGCGGCGAGGAGGTCGCCGACACCGTCGACGCGGTGCTCGACAAGACCGGCTACCGCGCCGAGCTGGAGCACTCCGAGGACCCCCAGGAGCAGTCGCGTCTGGAGAACCTGACCGAGCTCGTCAGCGTCGCGCGGGAGTTCGTGGGCGACGCGCGCGCCAACGCGGCGATCGCGGAGGAGGCGACGACGGACGGCGCGGCGGAGGTGCCGGCCGGGGTCGTGACCGACGGCGACGGGCCCGAGCCGGGCTCGCTCGAGGCCTTCCTCGAGCGGGTCTCGCTGGTCGCGGACGCCGACTCGATCCCCGACGGCGGCGACGGCGTCGTCACCCTCATGACGCTGCACACCGCGAAGGGCCTGGAGTTCCCGGTCGTCTTCCTCACCGGGTGGGAGGACGGCGTGTTCCCGCACCAGCGGGCGCTGGCCGACCCCACGGAGCTCTCCGAGGAGCGGCGGCTGGCCTACGTCGGGATCACCCGCGCCCAGCAGCGGCTCTACGTCTCCCGGGCGCTCATGCGGTCGGCGTTCGGCCAGCCCCAGGCCAACCCGCCGTCGCGGTTCCTCGACGAACTGCCCGACGACGTCGTCGACTGGCGGCGCAGCGGCCCGGAGCGTGCGGCCCCCAGCGCGCGGACCAGCTTCGGCTCGGGCCGCAGCTGGGGGCGAGACCTCACCGGGTCGCCGTCGCGGCCCTCGCCCATGCGGTCGTCGTCGGGGTCGGGCGCGCCGGCGCTGCAGCTCGAGGTCGGCGACCGCGTGAGCCACGACAAGTACGGGCTCGGTCTCGTGACGGTGGTCGACGGCGTCGGGTCGAAGCAGACCGCGACGATCGACTTCGGGTCGGCGGGGAGGGTGCGGCTCATGCTCATCGGTGGCGTGCCGATGCAGAAGCTCTGACCCGCGTGATGCGCGGCACCTACCAGAACTCGGCGCTGTTCGACCCGAAGAAGGCCTGGCCCCGCTTCCACCGCACCGTCGAGTTCGTCGGCACCCGGACCTTCGGCAGCACCGCCGAGATCGAGGCCGCCGCGGGCCGCGTGCGCCGGCTGCACGCGACGCTGCGGGGGTACGACACCGACACCGGCACCGGCACCGACTTCCGCCTCGACCTCCCGGGAGCCCGCTCTGGGTGCACGCCTGCGAGATCGACTCCTACGTCGACGTCGCCCGCCGCGCCGGGGTCCTCGACGCCGCGGACGCCGACGCCCACGTCGCCGAGAGCGTCCGGGCCGCGGAGGTCGTGGGGCTCGACCCGACGATCGTGCCGTCGTCGCGCCGTGCGCTGGCGGCCTACTTCGACCGCGCGCGGCCCTCGCTGCGGCTCTCCGACGAGGCCCGGCTCGGCGTCGGCGGGCTCCTGACCCCGCAGCCGCACGCGCCCGCCTCGGCCGCGATCGCGCTGTCCACCATCGCGGGCCTCGCCTTCGGCACCCTGCCCCGCTGGGCGCGTCGGCTCTACGGGCTGCTCGAGCTGCCCACCACCGACGCCGCGGCCGGCCTGGCGCTGCGTCTCACCAGCGGTGCGACGACGCTGCTGCCCGACCCGCCGATGCCGCCGCGGATCGCCCGGGCCCGGGACCTGGTGCGCAGCGCCTGACGCCGCCTCAGGCGCGCTCGGGGATCCACGAGCCGTGGAACCCCGTCGGGACCCTCGGCCCCCGCGGCGCCGGAGGCCGCCCGGCGCCGTCGTCCGGACCACGCGGCCGCCATGTCCGCGGCGGCGTAGCGCGCGCCGTCGAGCACGATCTTCCCGGTCTCGTCCTCGTGCGCGGTACCGACGTGGAAGACGTAGCAGGGGTCGATCTCGAACCAGCGCACCGTCGCCATCGGGTCGTCGTGGCGCATGACGCCGAGCCGGGCGCCGTAGGACTCCTCCCAGCCGAAGGGGAAGCCGGTCAGCATCCGGCGCAGCGAGAAGGTCAGCGGCAGGTCGAGCCACACCACGTGGTGGGCGGTGATGGCCGCGTCGTGCATCAGCGTCGGCTTCGGCACCCTCACCCGACGGCTGACGACGAGCTCGCCGACGGCGGAGAGCCGGTGGTAGGTGAGGTACGGCGGGACTGGGGAGTAGCCGTAGAAGTGCAGCTCGCCGGTGTCCGGGTCGGTCTTGGGGTGGGCGGTCATGGCGGTGTGCAGGCGCCCGCCGAAGTCGCAGGGCCCGATCGTGCCCAGGTCCCGGTCCACCTCTGCGCGTGGGAGGTCGGACGCGCCACGCGGCTAGTCCGCCGCGGCGCCCAGCGAGATGCCGCGTTCGGTGAGCCAAGGCAGCGGGTTGATCTTCGTCCCGTCCGGGGTCCACACCTCGAAGTGCAGGTGGGGGCCCGTGGACTGCCCGCGGTTGCCGATCTCCGCGATCTGCTGGCCCGCCCTGACCTTCTGGCCCTCGCGCACGTACGAGCGGTTGATGTGCCCGTAGACGTTGATCGTGCCGTCGGCGAGCTGCACCCGGACCCACATGCCGAACCCGCTGGCGGGGCCGGACTCGACCACGGTGCCGTCGGCGGCGGAGACGATCGGGGTGCCGATCGCGTTCGCGATGTCGACGCCCTTGTGGGCGGTGCCCCACCGTTCCCCGAACCCGGAGGTGAAGCGGCCGTCGGCCGGCTTGACGAACTTCGGGGCCCGGGCGGCGGCCTCCCGGGCGGCGGCCGCGTCGGCGACCTTGCGGGCCTTCGCGAGCGAGGCGGCGTGCGGGGCGGCCGGCGACTCGGCGGGGGAGACGGCCATGATGCCGGTCGTGGCGGCGTCGAGCGCGGCCGCCCCGGCCGCGGCGCCGCCGGGGGCGCTCGCCGAGGACAGCGACAGGTCGGCCCGGGTCTCGCCGGTCGGCGCGTCGAAGTCGGTCACGAGCGCGTGGCCCGCGGTCGCGATGGCACCCGCGGCGACGGCGGTGACGGCGAGGCGGCCGGTCAGCGGCCCGCGACGGCGTGACGACGGGTCGTCGGTCGGTGGGCCGGCGGTCCGCCGGCCGGTGGTCGGTTGGCCGGCGGTCGGTCGGCCGCTGGTCGGCGGGCCGGCGGGAGCGGCCGGGCGCACCCCCGACGGCGGCCGTGCGGGCAGCGCGGGGGCGCGGCCGGTGCCGCCGACGAAGGATGCGGTCCGGCCCTGCTCCGCCGGACGATCCCGGGCCGCGGGGCGGCGCGGGGCGACGGGTAGGCGGGGTCCGCCGAACACACCCGGCGCACCCGCGAGGGCGGGAGTGCCGAAGCCCACGAGCAGGCCGAGCGAGCGGGGAGGATCCGGGGTTGCGAAGGACGGAGCCGGGCGGGGGGAGCTGTGACGCGCCACGACCTTCCTCTCGCGGTCGGGGCGCGGGCAGGAACGTCTGGCGGTGGCGTGGGGAGCGCCGGGCCGGATCGTCGGGGTCGATCCGTGAGCCGTTCGTGACCGCACCGTGATGGGGGCTCCCGGACGGTGACACGGAAACCCAAGGACCGGCAAACCCTCGACCACGAGATGGTCGGCCGACACGCCGTGTGCACGACCCGGCGCGCTGAGCGGTTGAGCGGTTCCCCCTCGTTCCGAGGGTCGGTGCGGACGCCTTGTCGGGGGGTTCCGGCGAAGGCAGGGCCGCCCTGTCGTTGTGGTTCACCACGACGAGGCGAGGGGTGGACCCGCGATTCCCCGCGACAGGACCCCGTCCCGGGCCGGGAACCAGGGCCCCGGGCTCAGCCCGCGGCGGCGGGCAGGGCGGCCGCGGCGGCGGCGCGCTCACGGGTGGGACGGGTCCCCGAGAGCGTGCACGTCACGAGGTGCACGACCTCGGGGTCGATCGTCATCGCCATGTGGCCCACGTGGTCGAGCCGGACGTTCGACACCTGCAGGTCGGGGTGGGCGAGCCGGGCGTTGCGCTGCGGGACGATCAGCTGGTCCATGCGGCTCCACACCGCGAGGAACCGGGTCCGGCAGCCCGGGGCGGGCTCGTCGAGCTCGCGCAGCAGGTCGGAGTCCGGCAGGAGCTGACGGGGCACCACGGTCGGCGGCAGCAGGTGCGCGATGCGCGACCCGCGGTGCGGGGTGCCCAGGGTGACCAGGGTGTCGACGAGGGCGTCGCCGCCGAGGCGCTGCACGTAGTAGCGCGCGATGAGCCCGCCCAGCGAGTGCCCGACGATGTGCACCCGGTCGCTCCCCGAGGCGGCGCACAGCCGCTCGACGTGCTGGCCGAGGTCGCGGGCCGCCGCCCGGATGTCGCCGGTCAACGCCGTCAGCGGGCTGTAGTTGACCGCCTGCACCGTGCCGTGGCCGCGGCGACGCAGCACCCGGGCGAGGTGGACGAAGATCGAGCGGTTGTCGACGATGCCGTGCACGAGCAGGACCGGGGTGCCGGCACCGTCGAGGTCGGAGACCAGCAGCGACCGCTCGCCGGGCGGCAGCGGGTCGGTGCGGTGGTGGGCGTGGACGCCCCCGGGGCGCAGGGCCTCGTCGAGGAGCCCCCACGGGTAGACCGACAGGTGCACCGCGGTCCAGGCGACCTCGACGGCGAGGCCGCGCAGCCCGCGCGGGACGCCCATGGTGCGGGCGAGGTAGGACAGTCCGCTCCAGGCCGTGGCGGCCACCGCCGCCACGGAGGTGGGCGCGGAGGGCCGCGCCTCCTGCTCTGCGGGCGTCGCCCCCGTCGGCGACATGACCGCGGTCACGTCCATGAGCACGACGTTAGGCGACGTTCACCGGCGTGTCGCGCCCGGGGTGTCGGGTGATCGATCCAGGAATGAACACCCGACACGGGCGGGTACGTGCGTCGTCCCCACCGACACCTCTTTAGTCTCCGCGGACATGACGGCTTCTGCGGCCGACGCCGGATCACGGCGCCCCGGGCCCGTCCCGGTGGCCCCGACCGGGCAGGGAACCGGTGACCGGACCCGGGGCCAGGTCGTCCGCGTGTGGTGGGCCGCCGTCACCCTCGTCGCCGTCGCCGCCGTCCTGCGCCTCGGGGTGGCGGTCCTCGCCCCGGGCCCGATCGGGGCCCCGGTGCGCGCCGCCGGGGTGCTGGCCCCGCTGCTCGCGCTGGCCGCCGCGGTCGCGCCCGGCCTCGCCACCCGACGGGGCCGTCGTCCCCTCGGTGTCGCCTCCCTCTCCGCCCCGGCCGCGCTCGGCGCGCTGGGCGCGGGCAGCCTGGTCGTCGACCTCCTGCTGCTGGTGAGCCCGGAGGCCGCCGCCCGTCCGGACGTCCTCGCCCGCGGCACCTCCGGCCTGCCGCTGGGACTCGCCGCCGCCCTCCTGGCCGCGGACGTCGCCCTGCTCGCGGCGGCGACCGTCGCGACGACGGGGCTGGTCGCGCTCGTCCGGCGCGCCGGCGGCTCGGTGTTCGGCACCCAGCGCGGCAGCGCGCTCGTCCGTGCCGGGCTCGGTGCCCTGCTCGCCGCCGCCGGGCTGGTCGCGGCGCCGTTCTCGGTGGCCGCGCCCGGCACCGGGTTCGCGCCGCACGCCGTGCTCGACACGCCGGCACCCGCCGGCGCGGGCGTGGCGCTGCTCGCCGCGACCGTCGTCGTCGTCGCCCTGCTGCCGGGCGTCCGGGCGGTGGCCGACCCGGCCGTGACCGACCGGTCCGCCCCCGCCCGCCGCGCCGTCCCGACGGAGGCCGACGAGACCGGGATGCGGGTCCGCCGCGCGGTCCACACCGCGCTCGGGGCGGGGGTCGTCGCCGGCAGTGCCCCGGTGCTCGTCGCCTCGATCGCCCGCGCCGGCCTGGCCGCCTCGCCCGGTGCCGTCCTCGCCGTCGCCGGCGGGGTCCTCCTCATCGGGGTGCCGGCCCGGACCGCGGTGCTGCGCTCGCGCGCGGCCGGCGTCGCGGCCCTGCTCACGGCGGTCGCCGCGCTGTTCGGCGCGCTCCTGCCGACGCTCTCCGGAGCCTCCGAGGCCGCCGGTAGCCCCCTGGAGACCGGCGCCGGGATCCTGCTCCTCCCGGCGGCGGTGGTGCTCGCCGTGCCGGCCATGCTCGTCGTCGTCGGGACGCCCCGCGTGGTGGTCCGCGCCCGCCCGACGCTGTCCGTCGCGTGGCTCACGGTCCCGTTCGCGGCGGGCCCGGCCCTCGACGTCGTGCTCGCCGGTGTCGACGGCGCCGGGACGCCCGCCGCCGTCCTCGACCCCGGACTCGGGTCGACGGCCGCGGACACCGTCCCGGTCGGCGTCGGGACCGGGGGCTGGGCGGTCCTGGCCGCGCTGGTGCTGGCCGTGCTGACCGCGGTGCTCGCGGTGGGCGCCGGGTTCGCGGAGCGCCGGGACGTCGTCGGTGGCAGGTCGGCGCCCGGGACGCCGCTGGGGGCGCGGCCGGCCGACGGCACCGACACCGTGGAGCCCGACCCGACGATGCTGCCGATGGCCGCGATCGCCGCCGTGCTCGCCGTGCCGGGCTTCGGGGGCCCGCTCGCGCGCGACGCCCTCGCCTCGAGCGCCGCGGGCGGGGCCTGGCAGAACCCCGGGGCCGCCGCGTGGGGGTCGCTCGCCGGCGTGGTGGGGGTCGCGATCGCGGCGCTGCTCGCGCCCCGGGCCCGGCCCGCCCGGGCGCTCGCGCTGCTCGGCGCGGCGGGCGCGCTGCTCGTCGTGCGGCTGTCCGCGCTGGTCCTGACCCCGCCCCGTCCCGGCGAGAGCGTCGGTATCGGCACCTGGGCCGCGGTCGCCTGTCTCGTCGTGACCCTGGCGGCCGCCGGCGTCGCGATCATGCGCATCCGCGAGGCGAAGCACCCCGGCGCGCCGGAGCCCTCGGCCGCGTAGCGCCGGTCGCGCGATCGGGCGGGGTGTGGCGGGGGTCGCCCCCGGTGCCGCGCCCGGGTCCGCGACACGCCGCTAGGGTCGCCCTCGGTCCCGCCGATCGGGTCCGCGCCGTCCGCCGCCCGCTGCGGTGGGGCCGGGCCGCCTCGCCGGGGCGGGGCCGCCGCCGGAGTCCACCGACGGATGCTGCCGGTCAGTGATGGAGGAGTTCACGAGTGGACCTGTACGAGTACCAGGCGAAGGACCTCTTCGCCGCCCACGGAGTGCCGGTCCTGCCCGGCCGGACCGTCGACACCGCAGCCGATGCCGAGGCCGCCGCCGGTGAGATCGGCGGCGCGGTCGTCGTCAAGGCCCAGGTCAAGGTCGGCGGCCGCGGGAAGGCCGGCGGCGTCAAGCTCGCCGAGAGCCCCGCGGAGGCCAAGGAGAAGGCCGAGAAGATCCTCGGCCTGGACATCACGGGCCACGTCGTGCACCGCGTCCTCGTCACCGAGGCCAGCGACATCGCCGAGGAGTACTACTTCTCCTTCCTGCTCGACCGCTCGAACCGCACCTTCCTCGCCATGGCCTCGGCCGAGGGCGGCATGGAGATCGAGCAGCTCGCGGTCGAGAAGCCCGAGGCGCTGGCCCGCGTGCCGATCGACGCGATCGCCGGGGTGGACAAGGCCAAGGCCTCCGAGATCGTCGCCGAGGCCAAGCTGCCCACCGAGGTCGCCGACGAGGCCGCCGACGTCATCGTCAAGCTCTGGGACACCTTCGTCGGCGAGGACGCCACGCTCGTCGAGGTGAACCCGCTGGTCCGCGACCCGCAGGACCGGGTGATCGCCCTCGACGGCAAGGTCACCCTCGACGACAACGCCCTGTTCCGCCACGAGGCGCACGCCGCCCTGGTCGACGAGCGCACCGAGAACCCGCTCGAGGCGAAGGCCAAGGCAAAGGGCCTGAACTACGTCAAGCTCGACGACGGCCAGGTCGGCATCATCGGCAACGGCGCGGGGCTGGTCATGTCCACGCTCGACGTCGTCGCCTACGCCGGTGAGCAGTACGGCGGCATGAAGCCCGCGAACTTCCTCGACATCGGCGGCGGCGCCTCCGCGGAGATCATGGCCGCGGGCCTGGACGTCATCCTCGGCGACGACGACGTCCGCAGCGTCTTCGTCAACGTCTTCGGCGGGATCACCGCCTGCGACGCAGTCGCGGACGGCATCGTCGAGGCCCTCAAGATCCTCGGCGACGAGGCCACCAAGCCGCTGGTCGTCCGCCTGGACGGCAACAACGTCGACGAGGGCCGCCGGATCCTCGCCGAGGCGAACCACCCGCTGGTCACCGTGGTGGGCACGATGGACGACGCCGCCGCCAAGGCCGCCGAGCTGGCCGCGCAGGGAGCCTGACATGTCGATCTTCCTCAACGAGAACAGCAAGGTCATCGTCCAGGGCCTCACCGGCTCCGAGGGCATGAAGCACGGCCGCAAGATGCTCGCCGCGGGCACGCAGCTCGTCGGCGGCGTCAACGCCCGCAAGGCCGGCACGTCGGTCGACGTCGACGGCACCTCGGTGCCGGTCTTCGGCGGCGTCGAGGAGGCCATGAAGGAGACCGGGGCGGACGTCTCGGTGCTCTTCGTGCCTCCGAAGTTCGCCAAGGACGCCGCGGTCGAGGCCATCGACGCCGGCATCGGGCTCGCCGTCGTGATCACCGAGGGCATCCCGGTGCACGACTCCGCGTGGTTCTGGGCGCACGCCTGCGCCAACGGCAACCGCACCCGGATCATCGGCCCGAACTGTCCGGGGATCATCTCGCCCGGGAAGTCGCTCGCGGGCATCATCCCGGCGAACATCTCCGGCCCGGGGAAGATGGGTCTGGTGTCCAAGTCGGGCACGCTGACCTACCAGATGATGTACGAGCTGCGCGACGTCGGCTTCTCCACCGGCATCGGCATCGGCGGCGACCCGGTCATCGGCACCACGCACATCGACGCCCTCGAGGCGTTCGAGGCGGACCCCGAGACCGAGGCCATCGTCATGATCGGTGAGATCGGTGGCGACGCCGAGGAGCGCGCCGCGGACTACATCAAGGCGAACGTCTCCAAGCCCGTCGTCGGCTACGTGGCCGGGTTCACCGCGCCCGAGGGCAAGACGATGGGTCACGCCGGCGCGATCGTGTCCGGGTCCGCCGGCACCGCGCAGGCGAAGAAGGAGGCCCTCGAGGCGGCGGGCGTCAAGGTCGGGAAGACGCCGACCGAGACCGCCGACCTCGCGCGTTCCCTCGTCTCCTAGGGGCGGGATGTAGGAGGCTGGGCCGCCAGACCGGCCGCGTCACCCGACGCGGCCGGTCCGGGGGCCGACGACGCCGTCCGCAGGAGGACAACCGATGAGCACAGGATCCTCGAACCCGGGGTCGCCCGAGCGGTGGGGCGGCGCGGCCGTCGGTCAGGAGTCGCCGGGGGCCGAGACGGTCTCGTCGCCCGGCCCGGACGCGACGGCCCAGGGACCGGCGGCCCAGGGGCAGGCGGCACAGGGGCAGGCCCCGGGGCAGGCGGCTCCGGGCCAGCAGGTGCCACCGTCGCCCCCGCACGGCAACCGACCCGCGGGCCAGGGCGCGCCCGGCGCGGTCGGTCCGCCCTCCCAGCCCGGGCCCGCCGTAGGGCCGCCGAGTCGACCGTTCGGGGGCGTCTCCCCGTACGGCGGCTCGTCGTGGGCCGGCGCCGGCGGACCCGGCTCGGGACCGGCGCCGTCGGGGCAGGCCCCGGGCGGTCAGGGAGGCCAGGGCGGCCAGCCGCCGGGCTGGGGGCGTCCGGCCCCGCCACCCACGCCCTCGCGTGGGATGCCGGCCGAGCGTCAGGGCGGCAACCCCGCCGCAGCAGCGACGGTGCCCTCGGCACCCGCGGCCGGCGCGCAACCCTCGCCGTCGTCGTCGGGGTCTCCGACGGCGTCCGGCTCCCCCGGACAGACCTCGCGTGGCGCGACCGGGGTGCCCGTCGGGACCGGCCGCACCGCCGCGCTCGCCGCCGCGGGCCTCGGTGTCCTCGCGTTCCTCGGGACCTTCTTCACCAGCTTCGATCCCGGCGGGCTGCTCCCCGCGCTCCTGCTCGGCGGGGGTCTGACGGTCGGGGTCGCCGTGCTGCCCGCCGCGCCGCGGACCGTGCTGCCGGGCGCGGTGCTGACGGTCACCGCCGCCCTGGTCAGCCTCCAGACGCTGCAGGTGAGCGACGGGTTCGACATCGCGGTGGTGGTGCTCGCGATCCTCGCCGCCGCCGCCGCGGTCGTCGCGGCGCTGTCCGCGATCGGCCTGCTCGCCGGGGGGACCTCCGCTCCCCGCGGCGCCGGCGGCACGGTCGCGGGGAACTCGCCCCCGGTGTTCACCGAGCCGACCCGGTCCGCTCCGGGGACCCCGCCGGGACGTCCCGGGGTCGGGGCCGGCTCCCCGGCCGAGCCCGGCGGCACCGCGTCGAACCCCTTCCCCCCGGGCGAGCAGACCACCCAGCGCGTCGGCCGGACCGTGGGTCCGGCCTCGGCGCCGCAGCAGGCGGTGGGGCCGCACGGCGGGGGCCCGTCGGGGCCCGGTCAGGGTCAGCGCCCCTGGCCGTCGTCGTCGTTCCCCGCCGTCGGCCGGCCGGGTGAGCCCTCGGCGGACGACGCGGCGGCCCGGACGCAGGTCGTGCCGCGGGCCCAGTCGGGAACGGCGCAGTCGGGAGCGGCGCAGTCGGGAGCGGCGCAGTCGGGTGCCGCCGCGCCGTCGGAGGCCCGGACGCCGGCCTCGGGCGACCCGTCCGGCTCCTTCCCCGCCCCCACCACCGCGGCGCCGCTGAGCGACGGCCGCGCCGCGCCGACCGGCACCTCGGGTCACGAGGCCCCCGCGGGCTCCTCGGAGACCACCGTCGAGCGGCCCTCCGCGGCGTCGGCGTCGGCGTCGACCGTCGAGGGTCAACGGCCCGCCACGACCATGCTCGGCGGGGAGTCGTTCACCGAGCGCGCCGCCACCCCGTCCTCGGGGGAGGCCGCCGGCCGCTCCACACCGGAGGCCACCACGGCCGCCGACGGCTCCGGCGAGGACACCCCGCCCTCCGGCATCCCGCGCCCGAGCGGGTGGGGTGTGCCGGTGGACGGGGCCGACGCGTCCCCGGGCGAGGTCGACGGCCGGGAGCGTCGCGGCTCCCACGAGGCCGACTAGAGCGGACACCACCCCGCGCCGCCGGCACCTCCGAGGCAACCGCGCCGGCCGGCCGGCTCCGGACGGGTTCGGTGGCCCGGCGGCGTGGCACCCGGGAGCGCGCCCGATCGGGTGGAATCGTGGGGCCGCGTGAGCGCAGTGGCCCCGACCTCCGGCGTCTCCACGCCCGGGACGTCCGCCCCGGACCGGTCCGGCTCCCGGGGCACCCGCCCCGTCCGTCGTGGCGGCATCCCACCCCGACTCGGTGTGCTGGCCGAGGTCGCCCTCGTGCCGGTGGTCGTGTCGTACGCCGCGGTCGTCGTGCTCGCCGCGCTGGTCACGGCCTCCGCGTCCGGGACCACCCCCGGCGGTCAGCCCGGCCTCGCCCAGGCGTTGGGCTCCGGCGTGCCGCTGTGGCTGGCCGTGCACCTCGTGCCGCTGACGCTCTCCGGGGTGCCCGTCGGGATGCTGCCGCTGGCCCCGGCCGCGGGAGTGGCGGTGCTCGTCGCGGTGCTGGCGCGGCGGGGCGTCGTCCGGCTCGGGGTGCTCCCGGGCGTCGAGGACGACGGTACCGAGACGGACCTGCACGACCGCTGGACCTCGCACGCCGTCCCGGTCGTCGCGGCGGTCGCGGCTGTGCACGCCGCGGCCGGGGTGCTCGCCGCCGCGCTGCTCACCCCGGACTCCGGCACCATCCCGGCGGACGCGTCGCCCGCGACGGCGGGCACGGTCGCCGGGCTGCTCGCCGCGCTGGCCGCCGCGGGCGGGGTCGCCGGGCCGTGCGGCCTCGGGGCGCGGCTGCGGGCGTGCCCGGAGTGGGTGGGGCGCGGCCTGCGGGTCGGCCTCGGGGGCGCGGTCGCCCTCGTCGCGAGCGGGGCGGCGCTGCTGCTCGTCGCGCTCCTCGCCCACGCCGATGCCGTCGCCGGCTCCTTCGCCGCCGTCGCGCCCGACGCCGGCAGCGGCGCGGGGCTGTGGCTGCTCGATGCCGCATACCTGCCCAACGCCGTCGTCGCCGCCACGTCCTGGCTGCTCGGCCCCGGGTACGCGGTGGGCGCGGTGGCCGCCGCGCCCACCGGGGCCACCCCGGGCCTCGTCCCGCCGGTGCCGCTCGCCGTCCTGCTCCCGGCAGGGCCACCGCCGTCGTGGGCGGGCCTGGTGTTCGCGCTGCCCCTGGCGGTCGGGTCGGTGGTCGGGTGGCTGCTGGCCCCGGTGGGCGCCGCCGGCGGGGACCTGGTCCGCCGGGTCCGTCCGGTCCTGGTGGCCGCCCTCGTCACCGCGGCGGTGCTCGCGCTCGCGGCCGCGCTCGCGGGCGGGCGGCTCGGGTCCGGGCCCTTCGACCCCGTCGTCGTCCCGGCCGGGGCGGTCCTGGTCGCGACGTTCGCGTGGATCGCGGTGCCCGGGGTGGTCGTCGCCCTGCTCGCCGCTCCCGCGGGCGCGCCGCCGCGGGCAGTGCGGCCCGTCGCTCGCGGGTCCGAGGCCCCGGCGCCCGGGGGGCCCGACGACGACCTCGTCGCCGAGCACGACTCGGACGACGAGGACGCCGACGACACGGACGCCATGGGCGACACGCGCGACACCGCCACCGAGGACGACGGACGCGGGAGCGACTGACCCGGCGCCGCCGGGTGTGAAGACCACCACGGCCGCGTCGCCGGGAGCCCGGTTAGTCTCGCGGGCGAGGATCGTCGAGACGCCGGGAGCCCAGGTCTGTGCACCGGCGGCAGGGAGATCGCGCTGAGCACGCACGCGGGCCCGGGTGAGCGGGGTGGTTCCCCCGGTGGCACACGCCTGGAGGTCCGGGCGCCGGCGCGCGTCGTCGTCCTCGCCTCCGGTTCCGGCACCCTGCTACAGGCCCTGCTCGACGACGCCGCCGCCATCGACGTCGAGGTGGTCGCGGTCGTCTCCGACCGCCCCGGGGTCCCCGCGCTGGACCGGGCGGTCGACGCGAAGGCCGAACCCGTGGTCGTCCGCCTCGGCGACCACCGGGCGGGTGACGGCACCGTCGACCGGGCCGCGTGGGACGCCGCGCTCACCGCCGCCGTCGCCGTCCACGACCCGGACCTCGTCGTCTGTGCCGGCTTCATGAAGGTCCTCGGGCCCGCCTACCTGGCCCGCTTCGGCGGCCGGACGATCAACAGCCACCCCGCGCTGCTGCCTGCCTTCCCGGGGGCGCACGGGGTCGCGGACGCGCTCGCCTACGGCGTCAAGGTCACCGGCGCGACCGTCCACCTCGTCGACGCGGGCGTCGACACCGGGCCGGTCCTGGCCCAGCAGGCCGTGGTCGTCGATCCCGACGACTCCCCCGAGACGCTGCACGAACGGATCAAGGTCGTGGAGCGCCGCATGCTCGTCGAGACCGTGGCCGCCCTGGTGCGGCACGGCGCCACCATCACCGGACGAACTGTGAGGATCCCGTGAGCTCCGCCATCGACTCGGCCGCCCGGCAGACCACCCCCGTCAGCCAGGGGACCGAGGGCCGCCGCCCGATCCGCCGCGCCCTCGTCAGCGTCTTCGACAAGGCGGGCCTGCTCGACCTCGCGACCGGCCTGCACGCCGCGGGCGTCGAAGTCGTCTCCACGGGCTCGACGGCGTCCCGGATCGCGGACGCCGGCGTGCCGGTGACCCGGGTGGAGGAGCTCACCGGCTTCCCGGAGTGCCTCGACGGCCGCGTCAAGACCCTGCACCCCCGGGTGCACGCCGGGCTGCTCGCCGACTCGCGGCTGCCCACCCACGTCGAGCAGCTCTCCTCGCTGGGGATCGAGCCGTTCGACCTGCTCGTGGTCAACCTCTACCCGTTCTCCCGGACCGTCGCGTCCGGCGCGTCGCCCGACGACTGCGTCGAGCAGATCGACATCGGCGGCCCCGCGATGATCCGCGCAGCGGCGAAGAACCACGAGACCGTCGCCGTCGTCACCGACCCGGAGCGCTACGCCTGGGTGCTCGCCGAGGCCGGGGCCGGCGGCGTGACCCGCGCCGACCGCCAGGCGCTCGCCGCCGAGGCCTTCCGGCACACCGCGTCCTACGACGTGGCGGTGGCGACGTGGATGGGGTCGGTACTCGCGCCGCCGGCCGAGGGCTTCCCGGACTGGGTGGGGACGACGGGCCGACTGCGCCAGAGCCTGCGCTACGGCGAGAACCCCCACCAGGCCGCGGCGCTCTACGGCGAGCCCGGGGACACGTCCGGTCTCGCGGGCGCGGTGCAGCTGCACGGCAAGGAGATGTCCTACAACAACTACGTCGACGCCGACGCCGCTTGGCGCGCCGCGCACGACCACGGCGACGAGCGCGTCTGCGTCGCGATCATCAAGCACGCCAACCCGTGCGGGATCGCCGTCGGGGCGATCCGGGGCGAGCGCAGCGACGGGGGAGACGACGTCGCGGACGCCCACGCCCGGGCCCACGCCTGCGACCCGACGTCGGCGTTCGGCGGCGTCATCGCGGTCAACCGCGAGGTGACCGCCGCGGCCGCCGAGCAGATCGCCGAGATCTTCACCGAGGTGATCGTCGCGCCGTCCTACGCCGAGGGCGCACTCGAGGTGCTGGCCCGCAAGAAGAACATCCGGGTGCTGACGGCGCAGTGGTCGCCGCCGGCGGTCGAGCAGCGCCCGATCTCCGGCGGGACGCTCGTGCAGGAGCGCGACGCCGTCGACGCGCCCGGGGACGACCCGTCGTCGTGGACGCTCGCGACCGGCGCGGCCGTGTCCGACGAGGTGCTGGCCGACCTCGCGTTCGCGTGGCGGGCGTGCCGGGCGGTCAAGTCGAACGCGATCCTGCTGGCGCACGACGGCGCCACCGTCGGCGTCGGGATGGGGCAGGTCAACCGGGTCGACTCGGCCAAGCTCGCGGTGGCCCGCGCCGGCGACCGGGTGCGCGGCTCGGTCGCCGCCTCCGACGCGTTCTTCCCCTTCCCCGACGGGTTCGAGGTGCTCGCCGAGGCCGGCGTCGCCGCGGTGGTCCAGCCCGGCGGGTCGGTGCGCGACAGCCAGACGATCGAGGCGGCGGAGAAGGCCGGCGTCGCGATGTACCTGACGGGGACGCGGCACTTCGCGCACTGATCCTCTACGACGTCCCCGGCCGCAACCCGTCGATCACGAGGGCCGATGTGAAGTCGAACCGCTGGTGGCCCTCGCCCGCGGTCAGCTCGGCGGCGTGGCGCGTGGTGTGCGGGAAGGGGTCGGTCGACGGTCACGGGTTCCGTGCGCTGGGCGGGATCGGGGAGCTGGTCGAGGCCGGGCGGTTCTGGCTCCCGGTCGACCGCACCTTCCCGCTCGGCGAGATCGCCGAGGCGCACCGGGTGAGCGAGGACGGCCACGTGCGGGGCCGGCTGGTGCTGGTGGTCGGCTGATCCGGGTCCCGGGGTGTCCTGCGCGACAAGGCGAGCTGGTCGCCCCGGACGGTCCCTGATCCTGCGCTGAAGGGTGGTGCCGATCGGTCGCGGCCGCCCCCGGGTTCGGCGGAGTCTCCGGGTCGACGTCGGCGCACAGGAGGAGACCGTGACCGGACCGCACGATCCGGAGGAGCCCTGGTACGGCACCGGGCACGACGAGCCGAGCGACCACGCGGAGGAGGCCGAGCCGGCGCCCGCGTGGGAGGGCGACGAGGCACGTGCCGCGTCGGGTCCGACGGATCCGGCGACCGGGCCGGTTCCGTCGCCGCCGGTGCCGCCGCAGTCGGTGCTGTCGCAGGCGGGCCCGTCCGGCGGGACGCCGCCGCAGGACCCCCCGACGGCGCGGAGCACCCGGGTCGGTCCGCCGGCTCGACCCCGCTGGTGGCGGTCGTCGCGCGTCCGGACGGGGGCCGCCGCGACGCTGGCCGGCCTGGTCCTGCTCGGCGGCGGGTTCGGGGCGGGCTACGCCGTCGCCGACGCCGCCGCGCCAGCCGCGACGGCCCACGCCACGACCGCTGCGGGCCCGGCGAAGGCGGAACGGCAGGCCGCCCGGCAGCGGCGCCTGGCCGAGCAGCGCCGGGAGCGGCAGGACGGGGGCACGACGGCGGGCACGACGGCGGACAGGACGCCGACGTTCTGAGCGTCACCCCGTCGGTGTCCGCGCCGTCGTGGCGCGTTGTCGGTGGGGTGGGTTAGCGTTCTCCTCGTTCGAACAGGTGTTCGAGATAGTGTTCGACACGGGGAGGTCGTCATGGTCCCGTCCGCCGAGGCGTCCGCGCGCGAGGTCCTCTCCCGGCGGGTCTCCGAGCTGGGGCTGGTCCGGGCGTCCGAGCTGGCCGGCCGCGCGGGGCCCGGGAGGGCGGGGCCGGGGCGAGCGGTCCGGGCCGCAGCATCGCACGCGGACCCGGCCCCGCGCGGGCCGCAGCCGGAGCGGGATCCGGAACCGGAGCCGGAGCCGGCGCGGGACCCGGAGCGGGCCCTGCTGCCGGTGTCCGGGCCGCTCACCGGGCTCCTGCCGTGGGGTGGGCTGCGGCGAGGGTCGACGGTGTCGGTGCACGGGTCGACGGCGTTGCTGCTCGCCCTGGTGGCGGAGGCCTCCCGGGCCGGCTCGTGGTGCGCGCTGGTCGGGCTGCCGGGGGTGGGGCTGGCCGCCGCCGGTGAGGCCGGGCTGGACCTGGCGCGCACCGCCCTGGTCCCCCGTCCCGGCCCGCGGCCGGCGAGCGTCGTCGCGGCGCTGGTCGACGGGCTGGACGTCGTGGTGCTCGGGGGCGCCTCGGCGTGGCGGGCGGGGGACCGGCAGCGGCTGGCCGCGCGGGTGCGTCAGAAGGGTGCGGTGCTGGTCCCGGTGGGCGCCTGGCCGGGGGCGGACGTCGAGCTGCACGCCACCGGGGGCACCTGGTCGGGGCTGCTGGGCGACGGGGCGGGCCGGTTGCGGTCGCGGCGCGTGCACCTGCGCTGCGCCGCCCGGGGCCGCGCCCGGGACCACCGCGAGGACGTCCTGCTCCCCGGTCCCGACGGACGGGTCGCGGGGGTCGCCGGGTCCGAGGGGGCGATCGCGGAGCTCCCGGCCGACCTGCCCGCGAGGACGGGGTGAACGACGCCGCGGCCCCGATCCGGGTGGTGGCGCTGTGGTGCCCGGACTGGCCGGTCGTCGCCGCGTGCGCCGAGTCCGGCATCCCTGCCGACCGGCCCGCCGCGGTCCTCGTGGCCCACCGGGTGGTCGCCTGCTCGGCCACCGCCCGGGCACAGGGCATCCGCCGGGGCCTGCGCCGGCGGGAGGCGCAGGCGCGGTGCCCGGACCTGGCGGTGCTCGGCCGCGACGCCGACCGGGACGCGCGGGCCTTCGAGGTCGTCGCCGCGGCGGTGGAGGAGATCACCCCGGGCGTCGAGGTGATCCGCCCCGGGCTGGTGGTGCTCGCGGCGCGCGGTCCCGCCCGCTACTTCGGGAGCGAGGAGGTCGTCGCCGAGCGCCTCGTGGACCACGTCGCCTCCCGCGCCCGGGTCGAGTGCCAGGTCGGGGTGGCCGACGGGGTGTTCGCGGCCGCCCTCGCCGCCCGGCGCAGCGCGCTCGTCCCGCCGGGGGGCTCGGCGGCCTTCCTCGCCCCGCGGCCGGTCACCGAGCTCGAGATGGAGCCCGGGGTGGAGCCGGACACCGCGGGGGCCGACGTCCCGGGGGCGACCGCCCGGGCCGAACTCGTCGGGCTGCTCCGCCGCCTGGGGCTGACCACCCTCGGGGACTTCGCCGCCCTGTCCGCGGCGGACGTCGCCTCGCGGTTCGACGCCGCCGCGGTGCGGGCCCACCGGCTCGCGCGCGGTCTCGACGAGCGCCCGCCCTCCCGGCGCCGGGTGCCCGACGAGCTCACCGTCGAGGTGCCCCTCGATCCCCCGGTCGACCGCGTGGACGCCGCCGCGTTCGCCTCCCGGGCGCTCGCCGAGCGGCTCCACGCCGTCCTGGGCGACGCCGGGCTCGCCTGCACCCGCCTCGGCGTCCAGGCCAGGACGACGTCCGGGGACGAGCTCGCCCGCACCTGGCGCTGCGCCGAGCCGCTCACCCCTGCGGCCACGGCCGACCGGGTCCGCTGGCAGCTCGAGGGTTGGCTGTCGCGGCGCCGGGAGACGCCGTCGCACGGGGGCGAGGGGCTCACGGTGCTCCGGCTGGTGCCCGAGGAGGTGGTCGACGCGGGCCGCCTGCAGCTCGGGCTGTGGGGAGAGACCGGGGTCGCCGACGAGCGGGCCGGGCGTGCGCTGGTGCGGGTGCAGGGGCTGCTCGGGCCGGAGGAGGTGCTCACCGGGGTCCCCGGCGGCGGCCGGGGGCCGGCCGAGCGGGTCGTGCCCGTGCCGTGGGGCGACGAGCGGACCCCGTCGCTCGATCCGGCGGCTCCCTGGCCGGGGATGCTGCCGGCCCCCTCGCCGTCCACGGTCCCGCCCGCGCCCCTGCCGGCCTCGGTCCTCGACGCCCACGGACGCCCGGTCCGCGCGGCCCCGCGCGGCGGGCTCTCGGCGGCCCCGGCCCAGGTGGCGCTCGGCGACGGGAGCCCACCGGCGCCCGTGCGGGCCTGGGGCGGCCCCTGGCCGGAGGAGGGCCGGTGGTGGGACCCGCGGGGCCCGGCCGGCTGCCTGCGGGTGCAGGTGGTGTGCGTCCCCCCGGTCTCCTGGCCGGCGGCGGGGACGACCGGCGAGCTCGGGGACGGTCCCCGCGCCGACGGGGGCGACGACCCCGACCCGGCGGCCGACCTGGCGCCGGATCCGGCCGCCTCCTCGGCCGACGCGGTGGGCCTGGCGCTGCTGCTCGTGCTGCGCGACGACCGGTGGGCGGTGGAGGGGATCTACGACTGAGCGGGGGCGTGGATGACCTGCCAGAGGTGGCCGTCCGGGTCGGCGAAGGTCGCGAGGTGGCCCCACGGCAGCGTCGTCGGACGGGTCACCACCGTGGCGCCCGCCGCCTCGGCCCGGGCGAGCACCGCGTCGACCTCGGCGTCGTCGGCGGCGGGGAGGCTCAGCAGGCACTCGCTGGTGCCGGGGGCGGCTACCCCGTGATCGCCGGTCACCCACCCGAAACCGCCCCGGGGGATCAGCATGAGGTGCAGTCCGTCGGAGACGACGACCTGCAGCGGCTCGGGCACGCCGTCGTCGGCGGGCTCGCCGACCGCGGCGAACCCGAGGCCGTCGCGGTAGAAGGCGTGCGCCCGCACCCGGTCGTCGGTGGGCAGGGCGAGGACCACGGGAACGGGCACGCAGTGGTGATAGCAGACCAGGACCGTCGAGTCCATCATCGGGATCCCCGGCCCGCGCCCACGCTGTCGGACCTCGGCGTTACCCTCGTTCACATCGAACAGGTGTTCGAGTCGAGCGGGATCGGGAGGCGGGATGGGCTGGGGCAATCCGGCGGTGAGCTGGTCGGAGATGGAGCGGATCCTCGCGGGGAAGCCGGTCCGGTCCGGCCGCACGTCCGGCGCCGGCGCGGGTGGCGCGGGGGCCCCGGAGGTCGACGGCCCGGGCACGCTCCACCCGGCGGACGTGGGCACCGTCGGGGCCCGGGAGGGCGGGCACCGGGGCCGGTCGCGCGACGTGCCGCATCCCGGGGACGGAGGGGACTCGCCGGCCTGGAGCCGCACCCGCGCGCCCTACCGGCCGCCGGCCGGGCCGGACACCGGGGCCGTCCCGCCGACGGTCCCCTTCGCCGAGCTGCACACGCACTCCACCTACAGCTTCCTCGACGGCGCGAGCCAGCCCGAGGAGCTCGTCGAGGAGGCCCACCGCCTCGGCCTGGAGGCGATCGCGCTCACCGACCACGACGGGATGTACGGGGTGGTCCGCTTCGCCGAGGCCGCGCAGGAGCTGGGGGTGCGCACGGTGTTCGGCGCCGAGCTCTCGCTGGGGCTCTCCGCGCCGCAGAACGGGGTGGCCGATCCGGAGGGGGAGCACCTGCTCGTCCTGGCCCGCGATCCCGCCGGTTACCGGGCGATCTCCCGGGCGATCACCGAGGCCGCGATGCACGGGGACGCCGAGAAGGGTCGCCCGGTGCACGATCTGGAGCGCACCGCGGCGACGCTGCGGGACCGGGTCGTCGTGCTCACCGGCTGCCGCAAGGGCCACGTGCGGCGGGCCCTCGACGGCAATTCGACTCAGCACGCCGATAGGGGCCCGGATGCCGCGGCCCGGGCCCTGGACCGGCTGGTGGGGCTGTTCGGGGCGGGGTCGGTGGCGGTCGAGCTGACCGATCACGGGCTGCCCGTCGACGTCGAGCGCAACGACCTGCTCGCCGAGCTCGCCGCCCGCGCCGGGCTGCCCACGGTCGCGAGCACGGCCGCGCACTACGCCACCCCGGACCGCGCCCGGGTCGCCGCGGCGCTCGGGGCGGTCCGGGCGCGGCGCAGCCTCGACGAGGCCGAGGGCTGGCTCCCGCCGGGCACCGCGCACCTGCGCTCCGGGGCCGAGATGGCCGTGCGCTTCGCCCGTCACCCCGAGGCGGTCACGCACGCAGCGGTGCTCGGGCGCGAGTGCGCCTTCGAGCTGTCCCTGCTGGCCCCCGAGCTGCCGCCGTTCGGCGTGCCGGAGGGGGAGACCGAGGCGAGCTGGCTGCGCCACCTCGTCGACCACGGCGCCCGGGACCGGTACGGCAGCCGGGCGGACGACCCGCGGGCGTGGGAGGTGATCGACCACGAGATGGCGATCATCGAGGGGCAGGGCTTCCCCGGCTACTTCCTCATCGTCGCCGACATCGTGCGGTTCTGCGGCGAGGCGAACATCTATTGCCAGGGTCGTGGCTCGGCCGCGAACTCGGCGGTGTGCTTCGCGCTCGGGATCACCCACGTCGACGCGGTCGCCGCCGGCCTGCTCTTCGAGCGGTTCCTCTCCCCGGAGCGCGACGGCTACCCCGACATCGACCTGGACATCGAGTCCGACCGTCGCGAGGAGGCCATCCAGTACGTCTACGAGCGCTACGGGCGGGACCGGGCCGCGCAGGTCGCCAACGTCATCACCTACCGGCCGCGCTCGGCGGTCCGCGACGCCGCCCGGGCACTCGGCTTCGCCCAGGGCCAGCAGGACGCGTGGAGCAAGCTCATCGACCGGTGGGGCCCGTTGCCCGGAGGGGGAGGTACAGCCCTGGGCGACCAGGTACCGGGGATGCCCAGCGCGGTCGCCTCGCTGGCGGAGGAGATCGCAGGCTTCCCCCGCCACCTCGGCATCCACTCCGGGGGAATGGTCATCTGCGACCGGCCGGTGGACCAGGTGGTGCCGGTGGAGTGGGCACGGATGGCGAAGCGCAGCGTCATCCAGTGGGACAAGGACGACGCGGCCGCGGTGGGCCTGGTGAAGTTCGACCTGCTCGGGCTGGGCATGCTCTCGGTGCTGCACTACGCGAGCGACTACGTGGCCGCCCACCACGGCCGCCGCGTCGAGCTCCACGACCTGCAGCCCACCGACCCCGAGGTCTTCGCCATGCTGGCGCGGGGCGACTCGGTGGGCGTGTTCCAGGTGGAGTCCCGCGCCCAGATGGCCACCCTGCCCCGGTTGAAGCCGCGGGAGTTCTACGACCTGGTGGTCGAGGTCGCGCTCATCCGTCCGGGGCCGATCCAGGGCGGGTCGGTGCACCCGTACATCCGCAGGCGGAACAAGCAGGAGCGGGTCGTCTACGACCACCCGCTCTGCGAGCCCGCGCTGCGCAAGACCCTCGGGGTGCCGCTGTTCCAGGAGCAGCTCATGCAGCTGGCGACCGACGTCGCCGGGTTCAGCGCCGCCGAGGCCGACGAGCTGCGCCGGGCGCTGTCGGCGAAGCGGTCCGAGGAACGGCTCGAGCGGCTGCGCGCGCGGTTCTACGCGGGGATGGCGGCCAACCAGATCACCGGCGAGGTGGCCGACCGGATCTTCGCCAAGACCAAGGCGTTCGCGAACTTCGGCTTCCCGGAGAGCCACTCGATCAGCTTCGCGTCACTGGTGTACGTCTCGGCGTGGTTCAAGCACTACTTCCCGGCGGCGTTCTGCGCGGCGCTGCTGCGGGCCCAGCCGATGGGCTTCTACTCCCCGCAGAGCCTGGTCGCCGACGCCCGCCGCCACGGGGTGGTCGTCCTCGGTCCGGACGTGACGTGCAGCCGGGCCGGGCCCGACCTGGAGGCCCACCCGGGCAGCGAGGGCGGGGTCGCGGTCCGGCTCGGGCTGGCGTCGGTGCGGGGGCTCGGGGACGAGGTCGCGGAGCGCATCGTGGAGGCCCGCGGCGGGGGACCCTTCGCCGGCGCGGCCGATCTGGCGCGGCGGGCCGACCTCACCACCGCACACCTGGAGGCCCTGGCCACCGGGGGCGCGCTCGGCTGCTTCGGGCTCGAGCGCCGGGAGGCCCTGTGGGCGGCGGGGGCGGCCGCGGCCGGCACGGCGGCGGTGCGGGCGGGCGAGCGCCACGACCGGCTCCCGGACACCGCGGTGGGGCTCGACGCGCCGGCGCTGCCGGGCATGTCGGCGGTGGAGCTGACGATCGCGGACGTGTGGGCGACGGGCGTGACCCCGGACGGCCACCCCGTCACGCACCTGCGGGCGGCGCTCGAGGAGCGGGGCGCGCTGAGCGTGGCCGGGGTCGCCGCGGTCGGGGAGGGGGAGCGGATCGAGGTGGGCGGGGTGGTCACCCACCGGCAGCGTCCCGCGACCGCGGGCGGGACGACGTTCCTCAACCTCGAGGACGAGACCGGGATGCTCAACGTGGTCTGCTCGGAGGGGCTCTGGGCCCGTCACCGGGTGGTGGCGCGCACGAGCGCGGCCCTGGTCATCCGGGGGCGGGTGGAGCGGGCGCCCGACGCCCCCACCGTGGTCAACCTCGTGGCCGACCGGGTGGAGCGGCTCGACCTGGTGGTGCCGTCGCGGTCCCGGGACTTCCAGTGATCGTGACGGAACCCTGGCCGTCGACGATTCCGGACACCACGGACACTGATGGGGGTGTCTCCGGCCGGTTCCGACGGCCGGAGGCACCCCCACCAGGTCAGCGATCCGACCGACCTCGGGGTCGGTCGAGCGGGCGGTCAGCTCTTGATCAGCGGCGGCCCCATCGGCAGCGACGTCCCGCCGTTCGCGACGCTCATGGCGTCGAAGAACAGGTACACACCGACCAGCGTGAACGCGAACACCGCGATCCCACCGATGGCCAGCAGCCCCGTCGAGCCGGCGGCGGTGCCGAGCAGCACGAGCAGCAGGGCGAGATCCACCAGCACGAACAGCAGCGTGAAGACCGACGGCAACCGCAGCGTCGCCAGCGTGAGCATCACGATGCCGATCAGCCAGGTGAGCAGAAAGGTCTCCTTCGCTCCGGTCGCCGCCCCGGTGGCGGTGGCGTCACCGAACCAGTTGTGGCCGAGGCTCGTCACCAGGACCGCGAAGCTCAGCCAGAACCCGGCGAAGATGCCGAAGATCGCGGCCACCGGGCCGGCGTGGGTCCGGATCGCCCAGAGGCACCCGATGATCTGGCCGATCCCGGTGCACATGAACAGGATCGGGACCAGGCCGAGCACGGCGTTGTCGGACCCGGTGAACCCGACGAGGTACAGGCCGAGCGCGACCGAGCCGATCACGAACGTGGGGACGCCGACCAGTGCGGGGTTCGCCGCTGCCGAGGCCGCCTCCGCGGCAGCGGCATCTGCGGCCGGGGCCTGGGCGGCATGAGCCCCGGCACCCTCGTCGACTGTGGTCATCGACTCGACACTCCTTCGCGCGGTTCCGACGGGCGTCCCTGACGCACGCTGTCGCCCTCGTGCCGTCACCGCCCGCTGACCGTCAGAGTGTGATCTCACGCACTGCGTAGGCGGTACCGACCGTCCGTAGGGGTACCGGTCCCGTCGGTATGGTTCGTGAACCGGTTCAGGCATGCTCAGGAGCCATGAGACGCTCCGGCCGGCTCCCCCTCGCGCCGCGACCAACCCTCCGATCGGACAGGGCCGTCCGGGTGATTCGTCGAGCTGTAACCGGGGTGATCGCCGGAGCGGCCGGGACCGCCGCGATGTCGGCGACCGGTCGCGCCTACCGCGAGGTGTACGCCCGCCGGCGCGGCATGAGGCCCGAGGAGATCACCGAGCTCCTGGACTACGACGACTCCGACCACGTCGTGGTGGCCGCGTCGACGGTCCTGCGCCGGGTCGTCGGGTGGGCGCCGCGCAGCACGCGCGGCCGGCGGACGCTGTTCTGGCTGGTGCACTGGGGATACGGTTCCGCCGTCGGGGCGGTGCACGCGGAGCTGCGCCACCGCCTCGGAGGCGAGCCGGCGGCGGGCGTGGTCTTCTTCGTCGGCTGCGAGGTCATGGCCCTGGGTCTCTTCCCCGTGCTCGGCGACACCCCGGTGCCCTGGCGCTGGGGACCCCGCCTGCTCACCGTCAGCCTCGTCCAGCACGCGGTCTACGCCGGTGCGGTCGCCGGCGCCGACGCCGTGCTCGTGCGTCGTGCGCCCTGACGTCGTCGCCCGTCCCGGGGCCGCCGAGGACGGACGGGCGGCCGCGCGGCCGGCGCTCGAGGGCCACGTCGTCGTCTGCGGGCTGGGCGGCCTCGGGCTGCGGATCGTGGAGAAGCTGCACCACCGGGGCGAGCCGGTGGTGGTCGTCGACGACGACCGCGGGCACGCCCGGGGCGCCCACGTCCTCGAGACCTGGGGCGTTCCGCTGATCGAGACCGACCCGACGGTGCCGGGCAGCCTCGACGCCGCGGGGCTCGGCACGGCCCGCGCCGTGGTGTGCGTGATGGCCGGTGACGAGGGCGAGCTGCGCAACCTCCACGTCGCCCTGCACGTCCGCGAGCGCCGCCCCGACGTCCGCGTCGTGACCTCGCTGGGCAACGCGGCGATCGGGCGCGCCGTCGCCGCCGACCCGGGGCCCGGGGCGGTACTCGACGTCGCCGCCCTGGTGACCCCGGCCCTCGTCGAGGCGTGCCTGCGCAGCCCGGTGCACGCGCTCGACGTCGCCGGGACCCGCTTCGTCGCCGCGGCCACGACCGCGCGGGCCCCCGCGACCCTGCGCGCCCTCTACGGCGACCTCGCCCCGCTCGCCGTCACCACGGATCCCGAGACGACCACGCTGTGCCCCAGCCGCGACCACCGGGTCGCGGCCGGCGACCGGGTCACCGTGCTGGGGACCGACGAGGATCTGGCCGAGATCGGGGTGGAGACCGCGCCCGCCGCGGCACCGCGGCGCGGCCCGACCACCCGGCGCGGCGGCGGCCACGACCCCGACGCCGTCCACGGCCGGGCCGGGATCCTGCCCCGTGCGGCCGGGGCGCTCCTCGCGCTCGGCCGGGAGTCCGACCGCGGGCTGCGCTGGGCGATCGCCGCGCTCGTCGCGCTGCTGGTGGTCTCGACGACGGTGATCAGGCTCGGCTACCGGTATCCCGACGGGCACGGGCTCGGGCTGGTCGACGCCCTCTACTTCACCGTGGAGTCGGTCGCCACCGTCGGCTTCGGGGACTACAGCTTCGCCGACCAGGCGGTGTGGCTGCGCCTCTGGGCGGTGTTCCTCATGCTCGCGGGCGTCGTGACGACCGCGATCCCCATCGCGTTCTTCACCGACATGCTCATCAGCCGCCGGCTCTCGGCCACGGCCGGCCGGCGCGCGGCATCGCCGTACGTGGGGCACGTCGTGATCGTCGGGCTGGGCGCCGTGGGGGTGTCGGTGGTCGAGGCGCTGCACGGGCGCGGGTGTGAGGTCGTCGTCGTGGAGTCCGACCCGGCCAACCGTCACCTGCCCCGGGCGCGCGCCCTCGGGGTCCCGGTCGTGTTCGGCGACGCGACCACGGCGACCCCGCTCCGCGACGCGCGGATCGGGCGGGCGGCCGCCGTCGCGGTGACCACCAGCGACGACATGGCCAACATCGAGACCGGCCTCGCGGTGCGCGACCTGCTGGGGGAGCGCCGCGGGGAGGTCCCGGTGGTGCTCCGGCTCTTCGACCGGGAGCTCGCCCGCACGGTCGCGCACCGGTTCGGCTTCGGATCGGTGCGCTCGATCGTCGAGCTCGCGGCCCCGTGGTTCGTCGGCGCCGCCCTCGGGCTCGACGTGCTGGGCACCTTCCCGGTGCACGGCCAGGCGTTCCTGCTCGGTCGGCTGCGGGTGGGCGCCGGCAGCGGCCTCGACGGGCTCGCGATGCGCGACCTGTCGCTGCGGACCCGGGTGGTGGCGCTCCGGCGGGCCGTCGACCTCCACGGCCGGGCGCCGCTGGAGCACCCACCGCGCCGCGACACCCGCTTCGCCGCCGGGGACGAGGCGTTCCTCGTGGGCCCCGACGAGGAGCTGCTCGAGGTGCTGGCCCGCTCGCGCGCGGGCGCGGCGACGAGCACCCGGGACACCAGCGCGCCCGGCGCGCGATGATGGGCGCCGTGACCGCGACGATCCTGGACGGCAAGGCGACCCTGGCGACCATCATCGGCGAGCTCTCCGAGCGGGTCGCGAAGCTCGCCGCGGCGGGCCGCACCCCGGGGCTGGGGACCGTCCTGGTGGGGGAGGACCCGGGCTCGCAGTCCTACGTCCGCGCGAAGCACCGCGACTGCGCCAAGGTCGGGATCACCTCGATCCGCCGGGACCTGCCGGCCGACGCCACCCAGGCCGACGTCGAGGCCGCCGTCGACGAGCTCAACGCCGACCCGGCCTGCACCGGCTACATCGTCCAGCTGCCGCTGCCGAAGGGGCTCGACGCCAACGCGGTGCTCGAGCGCGTCGACCCCGACAAGGACGCCGACGGGCTGCACCCGACCAACCTCGGGCGCCTGGTCCTCAACGAGCCCGCGCCGCTGCCCTGCACCCCGCGGGGCATCGTCGAGCTGCTGCGCCGCTACGACGTGCCGCTCGACGGCGCGAAGGTCACGGTGCTCGGCCGCGGCATCACGGTCGGGCGGCCGCTGGGTCTGCTGCTCACCCGCCGCACCGAGAACGCGACTGTGACCCTCTGCCACACCGGGACGCGGGACCTGGCGGCCGAGGTGCGGGCCGCGGACATCGTCGTGGCGGCCGCCGGCGTGCCCGGCATCATCACCGCCGACATGGTCCGGCCCGGTGCCGCCGTCCTCGACGTCGGCGTCTCCCGCGGTCCCCACGGCATCCTCGGCGACGTCGCCGAGGACGTGCGCGAGGTCGCGGGGCACGTCGCGCCCAACCCCGGCGGTGTCGGGCCGATGACGCGGGCGATGCTGCTCACCAACGTGGTCGAGCGCGCGGAGGCGCTGCTCGGCAGCGGGGCGTGACCGCGTGAGCGACGACGACCGCGGCGCCCCCGCCGAGCCGGCCGCGGCCGAGCACGGGCTCCCCGGCGGCGACCGGGCGGAGGGGCCGGCGACGAGCACCGGGTCGCTCCCGACCACGGTCCTCCCCGAGGGCGACGGCGGTCGCCCCGGCGCCGGCCGCCACGCGCGCCCGCCGCGGACCACCGCCCACTACGTGCGCGCGCTCGGCCGCCGGGTCCGGGCGCAGGCCGCGCTCACCGCGGTCCTCGTGGTCGTGGCGATCGCCTTCGTCCGGATCGGGCTGCAGCACTGGCGCGAGGGCACGACGGAGCTCGGCCTCGCGCTGCTGCTCGCGGCGGTCCTGCGCGCCGCCCTGCCCGACCGCACCGCCGGGCTGCTCGCCGTCCGCCCGCGCCGGGTGGACGTCGCGACCTACACCGCGTTCGGGCTCGTCGTCATCCTCGTGTCCCTCACGATCACCGGGGGACCGCTGGCGAGTCGATGACGGGGTCGGCGAACCCCGCCACCCACGCCTCGGCGCACCCGCGCACCGGCACCGTCACGTCGAGGCGGGCGAGCACGCTCATCCAGCCGCCCGTCACGCGCAGCAGCGACATCCAGCGGGCCGGCAGGTCGAGCGAGCGGCCGGTGCCGCGGTGCGCGGCCCCGAACGGCGACACCACCCGGTGGCCCTGGCGGCGCATCCACGCCTCGGTGAAATGGAACGTCTCGTCCCTCAGCGGGTCCGCCATCCCGCCGACCCAGGCGCCAAGGTCCTCGTCCCCGGTGTCCCCGGTGAGGAACCCGGCCGCCCGGGCGGCCGCGGTGACCCCCGGGTCGTCGTCGGCGAGCATCCGCATCAGCCGGCCCAGCACGGCCGGCACCCCGTCCGGGAGCTCGGCCACCGCGCCGAAGTCGACGAGCCCGACGCGGCCGTCGCGGAGCACGAGCACGTTGCCCGGGTGGGGGTCGGCGTGCAGCAGCCCGACCCGGGCCGGGCTGGAGAAGAGCAGCTCCACCAGGGCCCCGGCCACCCGGTCCCGCTCGGCCTGCTCCGCCGCGGTCGTCGCCGGCCGGATGCTCCACGCCGAGAGCGGGACCCCGTCGAGCCACTCCGAGACGAGGACCCGGGGTGAGGAGGCCACGACGGCCGGGACGCACACCTCGGGGTCGCCCGCGAGCGCGGCGGCGTGGGCGCGCTGGTGGTCGGCCTCCCGGCGGTAGTCGAGCTCCGCGGCGGTCCGGTCGGCGATCTCGTCGAGCAGGGCCCGGGCGTCGAGTCCGGGCATGAGCCGCGCCAGCACCCAGGACGTGCGGCGCAGGAGGGCCAGGTCGGAGCGCAGCGCCACGTCCGCGCCGGGGTGCTGCACCTTCACCGCGACCTCGCGGTCGTCCCGCCCCCGGCCGCCGCTCCACACCGCGCGGTGAACCTGCCCGAGGCTCGCGACGCCGGCGGGCTCGTCGTCGAACGCGGCGAACCGCGAGCGCCAGCCCCGCCCGAGCTGCTCGGCGAGGACGCGGTGCACGGTCGCGGCGGGCATCGGCTCGGCGGTGGTCTGCAGCCGGGTGAGGGCCTCGCGGTAGGGCTCGGCGACCTCCGCGGGCATCATCGTCTCGAACACCGCGAGGGTCTGGCCGAGCTTCATCGCCCCGCCCTTGAGCTCGCCGAGCACGGCGAAGACCTGCTCGGCGTTGCGCGCCAGGGCCTCACGGCCGAGCGCCTCGGGGTCGCCGCCGAGGGCGCGGCGGCCCCAGCCGGCGAGCGAGCGGCCCGCCGCACCCAGCGGCAGCGCGGCCAGGCGACCGCCCCGGCGGGCCGTACCGCCGACCACGCGCCGAGTCACGTCCCCGCGTCCGTCGTCGATCACGGCGTCGACCACCTCTCCGCCGAGCGCGGCAGGTGGCCGCAGTGGCTGCTCAGGGTGCCAGAGCACCGTGCGCCGAACGGGCCTGCGGTCCCCGGGACGTCGCGACCGACCGCGCGAGGGCCGCCGGCACCCGCGGACGCCCCCGGACCGGTGACCCGGGCGACGCCCTGTGGACCGTCGCCAACCGATCGGCGTTGATAGCGTGCGTCCCCAGTGGGAGCGCACGGGCACCCTCGGGAAGCCCCGGCGACGCCCCCGGACATCCGTGCGGCGCCGTCACCCGGCGCGAGAGGAGAGCCCGCAGACGTGGCGAAGATCAAGGTGGAGGGCACCGTCGTCGAGCTCGACGGTGACGAGATGACCCGGATCATCTGGCAGTTCATCAAGGACAAGCTGATCCACCCGTACCTCGACATCGACCTCGAGTACTACGACCTCGGGATCGAGCACCGTGACGAGACCGACGACCAGGTCACGGTCGACGCCGCGAACGCCATCAAGAAGTACGGCGTGGGCGTCAAGTGCGCGACGATCACCCCGGACGAGGCGCGGGTCGAGGAATTCGACCTCAAGCGGATGTACCGCTCGCCCAACGGCACGATCCGCAACATCCTCGGCGGCACGATCTTCCGTGAGCCGATCGTCTGTTCCAACATTCCGCGCTACGTCCCGCACTGGACCCGGCCGATCGTCGTCGGCCGTCACGCCCACGGTGACCAGTACCTCGCGCAGGACTTCAAGGTGCCCGGCCCGGGCACCGTCACCATCAGCTACACGCCCGACGGCGAGGGCGAGCCGATGGAGTTCCAGGTCGCGAAGTTCCCCGAGGAGGGGGGCGTCGCGCTGGGCATGTACAACTTCAAGAACTCGATCCGCGACTTCGCCCGCGCCTCGCTGCGCTACGGCCTGGACCGGAACTTCCCGGTCTACCTGTCGACGAAGAACACCATCCTCAAGGCGTACGACGGCATGTTCCGCGACACCTTCGAGGAGGTCTTCGAGTCCGAGTACAAGGCCGACTTCGAGAAGGCGGGGCTCACCTACGAGCACCGCCTCATCGACGACATGGTCGCCGCGGCCCTCAAGTGGGAGGGCGGCTACGTCTGGGCCTGCAAGAACTACGACGGCGACGTCGAGTCCGACGTCGTCGCGCAGGGCTTCGGCTCGCTGGGCCTGATGACCTCGGTGCTCATGACCCCCGACGGCACGGTCGAGGCCGAGGCCGCCCACGGCACGGTGACCCGGCACTTCCGCCAGCACCAACAGGGCAAGGAGACCTCGACCAACCCGATCGCGTCGATCTTCGCGTGGTCGCGGGGTCTGGCCCAGCGCGGGCGCCTCGATGGCAACGACGCGCTCGTCGACTTCGCCGAGAAGATCGAGAAGGTCTGCGTCCAGACCGTCGAGGACGGCAAGATGACCAAGGACCTCGCGCTGCTGATCGGCAAGGACGCGCCCTACCTCAACACCCAGGACTTCCTCGACGCGCTCGACGAGGGCCTGCAGAAGGCGATGGCCGACTGACCTCCCGGCCGACACCGCGGCGAAGGGCATCCCCGGAGGAGAATCCGGGGGTGCCCTTCGTGCGCTTGTGGGTACGACAGGGCATCCTCCGAGCGACCGCGCCCGGGGCTCGGTCCGGAGGGATGACGACGTGACGCAGCCGAACGCCGGGGGTGGCCGTGGGTCCCCGCCTGCCCGGCGGGAGAGCCGGGGCCGGCTGATCGGGGACGGGCTGTCCTGGACCGCCCGCTGGAGCCTGCGCCTCATCCTCGCCGCGCTGGGCCTGTCGCTCATCGGCGTCGTGATCGGCCAGCTGTGGTCGATCGTGCTGCCGGTGCTCCTCGGCCTGATCATCGCGACCGTCCTGGAGCCGCCGGCGACCTGGATGCGGCTGCACCGCGTGCCGCCGCTGCTCGCGGCGCTGATCGTCGTCCTCGGGGCCCTGGCGATCGTCGGCGGGGTGATCGCGGTGATCGCGCCGCAGGTCGTCGCGCAGGTCCCGCAGCTCGCGGCGGGCACCACGGCGGGCCTCTCCGACGTCGAGCGTTGGGTCTCGTCGACCTTCGGTCTCGGGCAGAGCCAGATCGGCGGGGTCATCCAGGGCGCGGTCAACCAGTTGCAGAGCTCCGCGACCTCCATCGCGGGCACGGTGCTCACCGGGCTCACGACGATCGCGAACGGCGTCATCGACGCCGTCCTCGCGCTCGTCCTCGCGTTCCTGTTCGTCAAGGACGGCTACCGGTTCCTGCCCTGGTTGCGCCGCCAGGTCGGAGCCGGGGCGGGGGAGCACCTGGCGGAGGTCGGGGCCCGCGCGTGGGACCGCCTCGGGGGGTTCATCCGCTCCCAGGCGATCGTCGGCTTCATCGACGCGCTGTGCATCGGCGTCGGCCTGGTGATCATCGGCGTGCCGCTCGCGCTGCCGCTGGCCGTGCTGACCTTCTTCGGCGCGTTCATCCCGATCGTCGGGGCGCTCACGGCCGGCGCGCTCTCGATGCTCATCGCCCTGGTGTCCAAGGGCTTCACCACGGCCCTCATCGTGCTGGTCCTCATCCTCGCCGTGCAGCAGATCGAGGGGAACCTGCTCCAGCCGCTGGTCCAGGGCCGGGGCCTGGGCCTGCACGCCGCGGTCATCATCCTCGCGGTGACCGGCGGCGGGAGCGTCGCGGGCATCGTCGGGGCGTTCCTCGCCGTCCCCGTCGTCGCGGTCACCGCGGAGATCGCGCGCTACATCAACGAGCAGATCGACGCCCGGGCCCGCTCGGACGAGGAGCACCCGTCCGACACCGCGCCGCCGGCGCCCTCGAAACAGGGGGCCGGCCGCTGGTCGATCCTGCGCAAGGTGCGGAGCCGGCGCAACGGCCGCGCCGACGGCGAGGCCGGTCCGGACGGCATCGAGGCCCCCGACGACGGGTCGGCACCGAACGGCGTGGCATCCACCGGGAGCGCTGCGACGAACGAGTGAACCTCCCCGGGTGACGGAGGTGTTCACGACGGGGCAACATCGCTGGCCTTCACTCGGTCGCGACCACGGCCGGCCCGCCGGAAGGAGCACCGATCCCGTTGCCCGAGAGCGAGTCCGTCGAGCGGCTGTCGACCCACGTGCTCGACATCGCGACCGGGAGGCCCGCCGACGGCGTCCCGGTCGTGCTGGTGCGCGCCGCGGACCAGGCCGTGCTCGGACGCGGGACCACCGACGCCGACGGCCGGGTCGCGCGGCTCAACGACGAGCCGATCCCGCCCGGGGACGTGACGCTGACCTTCGACGTCGAGCACTACGTCGCCCGGACGCACGGCACCGTCTTCCACCCCCGGATCACGGTGCACGTCCGGCTCGACGGCCGGCGGAGCCACTATCACCTGCCCGTCCTGGCCGGGCCGTTCTCGCACACGACCTACCTGGGGAGCTGATCGCGAGTGGGCATCGTCCTGGGCACCAACCAGTACGGCAAGGCCGAGGTGCGGCTGGTCCACGTGGACCGCTCGACGCCGCGGCACGTCATCACCGACGTCAACGTCACCAGCCAGCTGTTCGGCGACTTCACCGAGACGCACCTGACCGGCTCCAACGCCGCGGTCATCGCCACCGACACGCAGAAGAACACCGTGTACGCGCTGGCGCGCACCGGGGGCATCACGACGATCGAGGAGTTCGCGCTGCGGATGGCGCGCAACTTCGTCGACAAGTACGACCAGGTCATCGGGGCCCGGCAGGAGATCGAGCAGTACGGCTGGGGCCGGATCGAGACGTCCGACTCCGACCCGCACGATCACGCCTTCGTCCGGTCGGGCACCGAGATCCGCACCGTCGTCGTCACCAAACGCGGCGAGGACGAGACCGTGATCTCGGGCCTGACCGACCTCGTCGTCCTCAAGAGCACCGGCAGCGAGTTCTGGGGCTTCCCGGAGGTCGAGTACACCTCGCTGGTCGAGACGACCGACCGCATCCTCGCCACGGCGGTGTCGTCGCGGTGGCGGTACACGAGCTCGGACGTCGACTGGGACAAGTCGTTCGCCTCGGTGCGCCAGATCCTGCTCGATCGCTTCGCCGGCACCCACAGCTACTCGCTGCAGCAGACCCTCTACGCGATGGGCCAGGGCGTGCTGGAGGCCCATCCGGAGATCGCCGAGATCCGGTTCTCGATGCCGAACAAGCACCACTTCCTCGTCGACCTCTCGCCCTGGGGCCTCGAGAACCCGAACGAGGTCTGGTACGCCGCCGACCGCCCCTATGGACTCATCGAGGCGGCCGTCACCCGCGACGACCTGCCCGCCGACGACGCCGCCTGGGCCGGGATCACGGGGTTCTGCTGAGCGCCGGCCCCGGATCCGGGACGGCTAGTCTCGCCAGGCGATGGAGCCCGATCGCCAGACCCTCGTCGTCCGCGCCCGCCGCGCGGTGCTGCCCACCGGGACCGCTCCGGCCGCCGTCGTCGTCGCCGACGGCCGGATCACCGACGTCCTCGACCACGGGGCGCCGGCGCCGGACGGTGCCGTCGTCGTCGACCTCGCCGCCGACGAGGTGCTGCTCCCGGGGCTGGTCGACAGCCACGTCCACGTCGACGAGCCCGGCCGCACCGACTGGGAGGGGTTCGCGACGGCGACCGCGGCGGCCGCCGCGGGCGGGATCACCACGCTCGTCGACATGCCGCTCAACTCGATCCCGCCGACCGTCGACGTCGACGCGCTGATCACCAAGCGCGACGCGGCTCGCCACCAGGTCGCCGTCGACGTGGCGTTCTGGGGCGGCGCGGTGCCGCTGTGCGACGGCGTTCCGGACGCCGCGGGCGCCGTCGACCCCGACCGGATGGCCGCGCTCGTCGACGCCGGCGTCTGCGGGTTCAAGTGCTTCCTCACCGGCTCCGGGGTGCCGGAGTTCCCGCCCGTCTCGCACGACGACCTCGGGCTCGCCGCCCGCACGTGCGCCGAGCTCGACGTGCCGCTGGTGGTGCACGCCGAGGACGACGGGGTGCTCGGCGAGGCCCCGCCCGCAGGCGAGGACTACCGCTCCTTCCTCGCTTCCCGCCCGCCCGGCGCGGAGACCACGGCGGTGCTGCGGCTCGCCGGGATCGCCGCTCGGACCGGCGCCCACGTCCATGTCCTGCACGTCTCCGCGTTCGAGGCCGCCGAGGAGATCGGCGCGGCCCGGGCGGCCGGGCTCCGGTTGACCGGCGAGACCTGCCCGCACTACCTCGCCCTGGCCTCCGAGACGATGACCAGCACCGCGGGCAAGTGCTGCCCGCCGGTCCGCTCGGAGTCCAACCGCGAGCTGCTGTGGGGCGCGCTCGCGGCGGGCCGGCTGCAGGCCGTCGTCTCCGACCACTCGCCCTGCCCGCCCGAGCTCAAGGACGGCGGGTTCGGGCAGGCATGGGGTGGGGTGTCCTCGCTCGAGGTCGCGCTGCGGGTCGTGTGGTCGGGGGCGCACGCGCGGGGCCACACCCTCGACGACCTCGTCGGCTGGATGGCCGCGGCCCCGGCCGCGCTCGCCGGCCTGGACCGCGGACCCGGGGCCAAGGGCGCGATCGCGGCCGGCCGCGTCGCCGACCTGGTGGCGTTCGCGCCCGACGAGATCGCCGAGGTGGACCCGGCCGCGCTGCACCACCGCCACCCCGTCACCCCGTACGCCGGGCTCGCCCTGCGCGGCGCGGTGCGGCGGGTGTGGCTGCACGGGACCGAGCGGGGCGGAACGGACTCACCGAGCGGGCGGCTGCTCGCCCCGGAACGGAAGGGGAACGCGTGAGCGGGTCCGGGGCGTGGGTCGATCTCGCCGTGCGTGCGGCGGGCGGCGGGGTGGTGGCCGCCAGCGACGAGACCTTCGCGGAGAAGGAGAACCTCGTCACCACCGCCGCCCCGACCCACGCGGCGCACACCTTCGGGCACAAGGGCCAGATCTACGACGGGTGGGAGACCCGGCGTCGTCGGGCGGTCCCCGACGGTCCGGGGCCGATGGACCCGGCGGGCGACGACTGGGCGGTGATCCGGCTCGGGCTGCCGGGGATCGTGCACCGCGTCGTCGTCGACACCGCGTTCTTCGACGGCAACCACCCGGTCTCGGCCGAGGTCGACGTCCGCTGGATCGAGGGGCACCCCTCGCCCGCCGAGGTCGTCGACGGGCCGTGGGAGCCGCTCTGCGGCACGCCGCTGCAGGGCGACACGGCGCACACGGTGGAGGTGGAGCACCCGCGCGCGGCCACCCACGTGCGGCTGCGGATCCATCCCGACGGCGGGGTCGCGCGGCTGCGGGTCCTCGGCGAGGTCCTGCCCGACGTGCGGCGCTGGCGCGGCATCGGGGTCGACCTCGCCTCGCTCGCGGCGGGCGGGCGCGTCCTGGACGCCTCGAACCGCCACTACTCGCCGCCGGAGAACCTCCTGCTCCCCGGGACCGCGGGCCACATGGGCGATGGCTGGGAGACCCGTCGTCGTCGGGAGGGCGGGTTCGACTGGGTGGACGTGGCGCTCGGCGTCGCCGGCCGGGTGCACCAGGTGGTCGTCGACACGACGCACTTCGTCGGCAACGCGCCGGGGACGGTGCGGCTGGTCGGTCTGGGCGGGCCCGGCGCGGGTGGCCTGGGCGAGGTCGAGCTGCTGCCCGAGACCCCGGTGCAGCCCGACGCCGAGCACTGGTTCGGCGTCCCGGACGGCCTCGACGACGGCCTGGTCGTCGACCGGGTCCGGGTGGAGGTCCGTCCCGACGGCGGGTTCGCGCGGCTGCGGCTCTTCGGGCGCCCGACCCCCGAGGCCGCGGCGGCCGCGGGGCTGCGGCGCTTCCACGCGATGCCCTCGGTGGTGGCCGAGCAGGTGCTGCTGGGGTGCTGCAGTGCGCCGGACTGGGCGGCCGCGGTCGTCGCCGGGCGGCCCTACGCCGACCTCGACGCGCTGGTCGCCGCCGCGACCGCGGGCATCCTCGCGCTCGACGAGAAGGGGCTGGCCGCGGCGCTCGCCGGGCACGCCCGCGTCGGCGCGCCGGAGGGCGGGCCCGGCGCCCGGGAGCAGGCGGGCGTCGCGGGGCTCGACGAGGCCGGGCTGCGCGCGCTGACCGAGGGCAACCGGGCCTACGAGGAGCGCTTCGGGCACGTCTACCTGGTCCGTGCGGCCGGCCGGTCGGGCGAGGAGCTGCTCGCCCTGCTCGAGGACCGGCTGCGTCACGATCCCGAGATTGAGGCGGAGGTCGTGCGGGCCCAGCTCGCGGAGATCACGGCACTGCGGATCGAGGGGTTGTGGACGCCGTGACCCCGTCTCCCGATGCCAGCAACGGCACTCTATCGGCGTGCTCCCCTTCCTCTGATGCGAGAACGGCGCCGCTCAGCCGTGCCGACCTGCTCGTCCGGGGCGCGACCCTGGTGGCCACCTGCGACGACGCCGGCACCGAGCTCCCCGGCGGGTGGGTGGCGATCCGCGACGGGGTGATCGCCGAGGTGGGTACCGGCCCGGAACCGGACGCGACCGAGGTCCTCGACGCGACCGGCTGCCTCGTCACCCCGGGTCTGATCAACACCCACCACCACCTCTACCAGAACCTCACCCGCGGGCTGTATCCCGACGGGACGCTCTTCGAGTGGCTGACCGGCCTCTACCCGGTGTGGGCCCGGCTGGACGAGGAGGGCGCGTACCTCTCGGCGTGGGTCGGGCTCGCGGAGCTCGCGCTGTCCGGCACCACGACCTCGACCGACCACCTCTACGTCGCCCCCCGGGGCGCCGGGGACCTGTGGGCCGCCGAGATCCGGGCGGCCGGTGAGGTGGGGATGCGCTTCCACCCCACACGGGGCTCGATGACGCGCTCGGTCAAGGACGGCGGGCTGCCGCCGGACTCCGTGGTGCAGGACGACGACGAGGTGCTCGCCGACTCGGAGCGGCTGGTCGCCGCGTTCCACGACCCCTCGCTCGGCGCGATGGTCCGCGTCGCGCTCGCCCCCTGCTCGCCGTTCAGCGTGTCCCCGGACCTGATGCGCGCCACCGCGGAGCTGGCCGAGCGCCTCGACGTCCGGCTGCACACCCACCTCGCCGAGGACGCCGACGAGGACACCTACTGCCTCGAGACGTTCGGGCGCCGGCCGGTGGACCAGTTCGACGAGGTCGGGTGGCTCACCGACCGGGCCTGGGTGGCGCACTGCGTCTTCCCCGACGACGCCGAGATCGCCCGGCTCGGCGCGGCCGGCGTCGGGGTGGCGCACTGCCCGTCGTCGAACTCGGTGCTGGGGAACACCCGCATCTGCCCGGTGACCGACCTGCGCGCGGCGGGCGTGCCGGTGGGGCTGGGCTGCGACGGGTCGTCGTCGAACGACATGGCCTCGCTGTGGGTCGAGTCCCGGCACGCGATGCTGCTCGGGCGGCTGCGCGGTGGGCCGAAGGCCACCTCGGCGCGGCAGGTCCTCACGATGGCCACCCGCGACGGGGCCCGCTGCCTCGGCCGGGACGGCGAGATCGGGCAGCTGAGCCCGGGCGCGGTCGCCGACCTCGCGGTGTGGCCGCAGACCGGACCGGCGTTCGCCGGGGCGCTCGCCGACCCGGTCTCGGCGTGGCTGCGGTGCGGGCCGACGGTCGCGCGGCACACCGTGGTGGCGGGACGGCCGGTGGTGCGCGACGGCGTGGTCACCGCGCCGGGTCTCGACGACGTCCTGGTCCGGCACCGGGAGGTCGCGACCCGGGTGCGGGGGCTGGCCGGGTGAGTGACAGCAACGGCACCCTGTCGGCGTGCTCCCCTTCCTCTGACGCCAGGACGGGGTCGTTCACCCACGGCGCGCCGGGCCTGTCCGACGGCCTTCTCGACGCCCTCGACACCCGCCTCGCCGTCACCGACGCCGCCCTCGACGCCGACGAGGCCGCCCGGGCTCGCGCGGCCGCCCGCGACCCCGAGCCGGTCGACGTCTGCTACGTCCCGGCCGACCGCGTCACCGCGACCACCGCCACCGACTGGGGCGACGAGGCCGTCGCCGTCCTCGAGCGCTTCGCCGACGACGCCGAGCTGCCCGCCGTCCTCGGCCTCGACCCGGCCGCCCTGGCCGAAGCCCTCCCGCGTGTCCGGGCCGTGCTCGACCGGCAGCCCGTCGCCGACCTGCGTGCCGACCTCGAGGACGGCTACGGCCACCGCGACGGCGCCGAGGAGGACGAGCACGCGGTCACGGCCGGCGAGGCGACCGCCACGATCCTGAGCGGCCCCCGGGCACCCCGCCGCGCCGGCCCGCGCCTCAAGTCGATGGAACGCGCCACCCGTCGTCGGGGCCTGCGCTCCCTCGCGCTGTTCACCGCCGCGTTCCTCGACGCCCACGGCGACCCGACCCGGCTCCGCGTCACCCTCCCCAAGATCTCCGCCCCGGAGCAGGTCGCGGCCTTCGTCGAGGGCTGCGCCGCGCTCGAGGCCCACCACGGGATCGGTCCGCTGCCGGTCGAGCTCCAGATCGAGACCGCCCGCGGCGCGCAGCGGGTCGACGAGCTCGTCGCCGCCGCCGGGGCCCGCGCCGCCGGCCTGCACTTCGGCACGTACGACTACTCGGCCGCCCTCGGCGTCGCCCCCGACCAGCAGCGCGCCGACCACCCCGCCGCCGAGCACGCCAAGCACCTCATGGCGCTCGCCGGCGCCGCGGCCGGTGTCCCCGTGTGCGACGGGTCCTCGGCGATCCTCGCCGTGGGCGACCGCGACGCCGTGTTCGCCGCCTGGCGCGTCCAGGCCCGGACCGTGCGCCGCGCCCTCGAGCTCGGCATCACCCAGGGCTGGGACATGCACCCGGCGATGGTCCCGGCCCGCCTCGCCGTCGTCGTCGCCTTCCATCGCGAGGGTCTCGACGCCGTGGTCGGCCGCCTGCGGGCCTACCGGCGCGGGACGTCGGACGGGGTGCTCGACGAGCCCGCCACCGAGCGTGCGCTGGTCGGGTTCCTGCGCCGCGGGCTCGCGTGCGGCGCGATCGACGACGACGAGGCCGGGTCGCCGGCCGGGCCCTGACCGGCGGGCAGGATGTCCGGTATGGCACGCGAGGTGCAGGTCACGTTCGACGCCGCGGCGCCCGGCCGGTTGGCCGCGTTCTGGGCGGAGGTCCTCGGCTACCAGGTGCAGCCCCCGCCCCCGGGGTTCGCCACCTGGCCGGAGGCGCTGACGGCGTGGGGCGTCCCGCCCGAGCGCCACGATGACGCCTCCGCGGCGACCGACCCCGACGGCGAGGGTCCCCGGCTGTTCTTCCAGCGCGTGCCGGAGGGCAAGACGGCCAAGAACCGGGTGCACCTCGACGTGCGGGCCGCCCCCGGGCTGACCGGTGGCGAGCGGATGGCGGCGCTCGAGGCGGAGTGCGACCGGCTCACGGCCCTCGGGGCGACCCGGCTGCTGCGGGTCGAGCCGGACCCACCGCTGATCGGCGGCAACATCGTCATGGCCGACCCCGAGGGCAACGAGTTCTGCCTGGACTAG
>NZ_DASXJD010000050.1:0-26550 GCF_036497585.1 Actinomycetospora sp.
GGGGCGGTGGTGGCCGGGGCCGCGGTGACGGCGGGCCGGCGCCCCATGCGGTCGGCCTGGGACGTCGGGCTCATGAGCGCACCCCCGTGAGGCCGGCCGCCGGGTCGGCGGTCACGGCCGCCGCGGCCCGCGCCGGGACGGCCAGCACATCGCGGTAGACCGCCGCGGTGGCCGCGGCGACCCGGTCCCAGCCGTAGTGGGCCTCGGCCCGGGCACGGCCGGCGCGGCCGAGGCGCGCGGCGCGGGCCGGGTCGGCGAGCAGCGCCCCGAGGGCGCGGGCGGCGGCGTCGGGGTCGCCGGGCGGGACGTGCAGGCCGGTGTGCCCGTCGACGACGGTGTCGGCGAGCCCACCGACCCTCGCGGCCACGACCGGGCGCCCGCAGGCCATCGCCTCGAGCGGGACGAGCCCGAACGGTTCGTACGCGGGCAGGCAGGCCACGACGTCGGCGGAGCGCAGCAGGTCGGGCATCCCGGCGGGGGTCACCCGGCCGACGAACCGGACCCGGTCGGCCACGCCCTCGGCGGCCGCGATCGCGCGCAGCCGGGCGACCTCGGCGTCCTCGTCGAGCGTGGCCGCGGTGGGGCCGCCGGCGACGATCAGCTCGGGTGGAGGCCCGGCGGCGGTGAGCCGCCCGAGGGCGCGGATGACGGTGTCGACGCCCTTGCGGGGCACCAGCCGCGAGACGGTGAGGATGCGCGGCAACGGCCCCGCGGGCTGCGGGCCCGGCGCGAAGTGGTCGACGTCGACGCCGCACGGCACCACATCGACCCCATCGGCGGACACGCCGAGCGCCACGAGCTCGGCGACCTCGTCGCGGCAGGTCGCGATCACCCGGTCGACGGAGGCGGCGAGGTCGCTCTCGCGCGCGACACGTTCGGGCGGGCTGGTGTCCTGCGCGCCCTGGTGGCGGCGCTTGACCGACCCGAGCGCGTGGAAGGTCTGGGTGACCGGCACCCCGGTCGCCCGCCCCGCCTCGAGGGCCGCGAGCCCGGACATCCAGAAGTGCGCGTGCGCCACGTCCGGGCGCTGGTCGCGCCACCGCCGCCGCAGGACCGCCGCGAACTCGCCCATGTGCTCGAGCAGGTCGTCCTTGCCCAGCTCGACCGCGGGGCCGGCCGGCACGTGGTCGACCACCACCCCGGGAGCCAGCGGGACCCGCTGCGGGGTGACCGGATCGGTCCGGCGGGTGTGCACCACGACCTCGTGGCCGGCGCGCCCGAGCGCCGTCGCGAGCGCGTGCACGTGCACGTTCTGCCCGCCGGCGTCGACGGCACCGATCCCGGCCGTGCCGGGGTGCCCGACGACGGCGCGGCGGGTGGCCGTCCCGGTGGTGGCTGCCGTCTCGGCGGGGTCGGCCGTGCACGCGAGCGGACTCGCGTGCTCGGAGATCATGGCGATCCGCATGCACAGTCCTCCTGCGGACGTGCGGGTGCGCGCAGACCTCCCCGACCCGCGACGGGTCGGCGGGTGCGCGCGTCGCACGATGGGTGGCGGTGGACCCGGGGCCGCGGGCTCGAGCTCCGGTCGCGAGGAACGAACGTCGTCCGGTGGGACGGGTCGGGGTCGGGCCCTCGTCGGTCCGACCGGGTCGTCTAGGAGGGGACGGCGACGCCCGGGGCCGCGGCTGTGGACCCGACGGGCGTGCGTGACGGGGTCGATCCGGCCACGTCGGCCAGGACCTCGTCCCAGTCCTGCAGGAAACGGGTGACCGACCAGCGCTCGAGCGCGATCTCCCGACCACGGGCGCCGTGAGCGCGGGCGAGGTCGTGGTCGGCGCGGTAGGTCGCGATGGCGTCGTGGAGCAGAGCGGGGTCGGTGGCGACGACGCCGGCGTCGTCCGGCACGGACACGGCCGCCTCGGCCGTTGCGAGACCCACCACGGGCATGCCGAGCATCATCGCCTCGATCAGGGCGAGCCCGAGCGAGGTCCAACGGATCGGGTGCAGGTAGAGGCGCCGGCGGGCCAGTTCGGCGTGCATCCGCGCCTGCGGCAGGTCGCCGACGACGCGGACACCGGGATGGTCGACGGCCTCGGGCAAACGCTCCGAGCCGATGCCGAACACGTCGAGCCCGACGGTGTCGGCGAACCCGGGCAGCAGGTCGGTCCCGGTGACGCGGTGGCGCCGCACGGGTTCGTTGACCACGACGGCGGCCCGGTCGAGCTCGCCGGTGTAGCGGTGCCCCGGGTCGAGGACGCCGTGCTCGACGACCCGTACCGGGGCCCGCCCGCAGTCCCACATGAGTGCGTTGAAATGGGTGACGTGGACGACGGGGATGTCGTCACGCTCGGCGAGCGGGTGCCGCGTGGCCGGAGCGTCGCCCCGGGGCGTGTTGTGCTCGACGAAGACCGCCGGGAGATCGATCCCGGGGCGCCGGCCGGTCCAGCGCTCGACCAGATCGATCTCCTCCGGGCGCTGCAGCACGACGACGTCGATCTCGTCGGCGGCCTCGGCGAGCTGCTGCGGTGACCGCTCCACGGCGACATCGGGCCAGGTCCACGCGGCCGGACGCCCGCCGCCCCACGGCCCGCCCTCGGGCAGGGTGGGCAGCAGGTACCGGTGCGCGCCCTGGACGAACGCCGTCGACCAGGACCCGTGCACGTGCCAGTGCAGCACCGTCAACGACGGCTGTGCGGCGGGGCTGGAGGTCACCGCCGAGAAATCCCTGCGAGAACGACCTGATAAACACTGGCCGGGGAACTACTACTCTCCGTGATCGGTGAGCCTCGCCACGGCCTCCACCACGGCCTCCGGCGGGACACCCGCGAGGCAGGGGTGTCCGGGGACCGGGCACTCCCGGGCCCGGGTCCCGCGGCACGCCGCCTGCTGGTCGCCGAGCAGGACGTGGGGCACGCCGTAGGGCGCCCAGCGCACGGGCGGCACCACGGGGGCGAAGAGCGAGACCACCGGCGTGCCCACCGCCGCCGCGAGATGCGCCGGGCCGGTGTTGCCCACCACCACAGCGTCGGCGCCACGCAGCACCTCGGCGAGCACGGCGAACGACGTGGCGCCGCCGAGGTCGATCCCGTCCTCCCCGGCGACCGCGGCAGTGAGCCCGGTCTCCCCGGGCGCGCCGGTGACGATGACGCGCTGCCCGGTGGCCCGCAGGGCGGCGACGCCCGCCGCGCACCGCCACGGCGGCCACGCCCGCGCCGGGACCGACGCCCCGGGGTGCAGCACCACGTAGCGCTGCCCGTCGCTCACCCCGTGCGCCGCCAGCAGCTCCCGGGCGGTGTCCGCGGACCCCGGCGGCGTCGTGACCCGCAGGCACCCGTCGTCGTCGGGACCCGGCTGGTGTCCGGCGCGGGCCGCGATCGCCAGGGCGCGCTCGGGCTCGGGGAGGTCGTCGGGCAGGTCGACGGTCGGGTCCTGCGCCGGGTCGCCCGGGCGGGCCCGGACGTCGAGCAGGCCGCCGGGGAAATCCACCGAGGCCCCGGCGGTCCGTCGCACCCCGGCCAGGCGCAGGACGAGCGCGGTCGGGAGCGGGGACTGGTGGAACGAGGTGAACACGACCGCCTCGTCGGCGGCCAGGGCCGCGAGCTCGGCCACCGTGGCGCCGACGGTCTCCGCCGTCACCGGCGGGGCGTCCCCGTCGACCCACCCGCAGTGCCACACCACCACCCGCGCGACGCCGGGCAGCAGCGCCGCCGCCTGCCGGCCACGCGGTCCCACGACGGCGATCACCTCGTGGCCGCCCGCGGCGAGGGCACGGATCGCGGGCCCGGTGAGCAGCACGTCACCGTCGGAGTCGAGGCGGACGGCGAAGATCCTCACGAGACGCCCAGCAGGTCGAGGGCCTCGAGGAGGTCACCGGCGACGAGCTCGGCGGCCGCCACCTCCTCCGGACGGGTCGCGGGTGTGGGGACGAGCACGCCCCGCGCCCCGGCGGCCCGGGCGGCCCCGAGGTCGGCGGCGATGTCCCCGACGACCGCGCAGTCACCCGGGTCGACGCCCAGCCGCCGCGCCGCGTCGAGGACCAGCCCGGGCGCCGGCTTGCGGCACGCGCAGCCGTCGGCCTCCCCGTGCGGGCACCACGCCCAGACCCCGATCGGCCCGACGAGCTCATCCAGGCGGCTGTTCACCGCTGCGACGTCGGCGGCGGTGAGCAGGCCACGGGCGACGCCGGACTGGTTGCTGACCACCCCGACCGGGATGCCCGCGCGCCGCAGCCGCGCCAGGGCCGGCCGGGCCGCGTCGACGGGGGCGACCATCGCCGGATCGCCGTTGTAGGGGACGTCGTGCATGAGGGTGCCGTCGCGGTCGAACAGAACCGCCGCCGGCGTTTCCCGGACACCTCCCCCTCGTGTCGGGGGGACCTCACCGCGGGGCACGGCGGGGAGGACACCACGGCCCGGGTCCTCCCCGCACGGCGGGCACGGGATCGCGCCGGGCCCCGGCCGGGTGCGGAACCGGTTTGTGGCCTGGGGCCCCGGGTACACGATCCGCGACCGAGCACGGCCGGGGAGCCCCCTGCCGCGGAGATCGACGCGCTCGACGGGTCCGGCAGCGGACGCCCGTGCGGCGCTGAATCCGACGAGGAGGTGCCCGTGGCGCGGCCTGACCCCCCTGTCACGAACGGCCCCGACCCCCGTGACCGCTCCCTGCCACCGGAGGACGTCGAGGTACGTGTGCCGGCCGTGCCGCGCGCCGTCATCACGATGCGCACCGTCGCGGCCGATCTCGCCGCCCGTGCCGAGTTCACCCTGGACGCGGTGGCGGACCTGCGGATGGCCGTCGACGAGGCCTGCTCGAGCCTCGTCGCGCTCGCTCGCCCCGACACGCGCCTGACCTGCAGCTTCATCGTCGGAGAGGACCACATCACGGTGACCGCATCCGTCCAGACGACCGGAGCGGAGCGGCTCGACACCGACTCCTTCGGTTGGCGCGTCCTCACGACGCTGGCCGACGACATGCGCATGCTCTCGGCCGCCCCCGGTGCCTCGGGCGACCCGTTCCGGCTCGCCCTGCGCCTGTCCGTGCAGCGTCTCGGGACCCCCCTTTCGTGACGGCCCACGACGTCGAACCGACGACGGAGACCACCAGCACCGAGGACGCGGCCGGCTCGAACGGCCGGCCGTCGAACGGCCAGGGCTCGAACGGCCAGACGAACGGCCAGTCGGCGAACGGCCAGTCTGCGAACGGCCTTTCGGCGAACGGCCAGGAACGGCGCGGCAGCCGCGGTGAGTACGACCACCTGATGCCCCTGCTCGCCGAGCACGCGGGCCTGCCCCAGGGCGACCCGCGCCGGGCGCGGCTGCGCGACGAGCTGGTGCGGGGCCACCTCCCCGTCGCTCAGCACATCGCGCGCCGCTTCTCCCGTCGCGGCGAGCCGGAGGAGGACCTCGAGCAGGTCGCCACCCTTGGGCTCATCAACGCCGTCGACCGCTACGACCCGGCGCGCGGTACCGACTTCCTGTCCTACGCGGTCCCGACGATCACCGGTGAGGTCCGCCGGCACTTCCGCGACCAGGCCTGGTCGATGCGGGTCCCGCGCCGGCTCAAGGACCTCAACGTCACGTTGTCCTCGGCGATGTCGCAGATGTCGCAGACCCTCGGCCGGGCGCCGACCGCGGCCGAGCTCGCGACGCACCTCAACCTGCCCAAGGAGGACGTCCTCGAGGCGCTGGAGGCCTCGAACGCCTACCGGTCGGGCTCGCTGGACGAGATGCTCGTCGACGACCCGGACTCGGGCACCGTCTCCGACCTGCTCGGCGAGGCCGACGCGGCGCTGGACAAGGTCGAGTACCAGCAGTCGCTGGCGCCGCTGCTCTCCCAGCTGGCGCCGCGCGAGCGCACGATCATCATGCTGCGGTTCTTCAAGAACATGACCCAGTCGCAGATCGCGGCCGAGGTCGGGATCTCGCAGATGCACGTCTCGCGCCTGCTCGCGAAGACCCTCGCCCAGCTGCGGGACGGCCTCGGGGAGAACGTCCGTTAGGCCTCCGGCCTCGTGCGTGTCCTATCGGCGTGCTGAATTGGATGTGCCCAGAGCACGGAAACGCACGCACACGTGCGGAGCACCAACCGCGCTCGTCCTGCGCGACCTCGGGCTCGGCGACCTCCTGGTCGCCGTGCCCGCGCTGCGGCTAATGCGCCGCGCGCTGCCCGAGCACCGGATCGTGCTGCTCGGGCCGGCGTGGGTCGGCGACGTCGCCGGCTTCCCCGTCGACGCCGTCGCCGACGACGCCGCCGCACCGGCGCCCGACGTCGTCGTCAACCTGCACGGCCGCGGGCCGCAGAGCCACGCCCGTCTCGACGCGCTCGCCCGCAGCCGCCCCGTCCGGCGGATCGGGCACGCGGCGCCGGGGTGGGACGGTCCGGCCTGGGTCGACGACCCCGAGCGCCCGGAACGCCGCCGCTGGTGCGACCTGCTCGCGACCTGCGGGCTGGTCGGCGACGACGAGGCCGCGGTGGCCGCCGACGACCTGCGCCTGCCCACTCCCGATGTCGGCGGAGCGTCGTTGCCGGCATCCGGTGGCAGGCGGGCCACCTCGTCGGCGGTCGTGATCCACCCCGGAGCGGCCTTCGGGTCGAAACGATGGCCCGTCGACCGGTTCGCAGCCGTGGCCGAAGCGCTCGCCGGCGACGGGCACCGGGTCGTCGTCACGGGCGGCCGCGACGAGTCCGCCCTCACCGCGGCGGTCGCGGCCGCGTCCGGCGGTCTCGACCTCGCGGGCCGCACCTCCCTCCTCGACCTCCTCGTGCTCGTGGCCGGAGCCCGGCTGGTGATCGCCGGCGACACCGGGATCGCCCACGTGGCGACGGCGTTCGGTATCCCCTCGGTGACCCTGTTCGGCCCCGTCGGACCCACGCAGTGGGGCCCGCCGGCCGACCCGCGCCACGTCGTCCTCACCGACGCCTCGGTCCGCCGCGGCGAGCGCTTCGCCGACGAGCCCGACCCGGCCCTGCTCGCCGTCACCGTCGACGACGTGCTCGGCTGCGCCCGCGTGCTCGTCGGCTCCTCACCCGACCGCCTCGGGTGAGTGATGCCTCACAGCTCACAGCGAGCCCATAGCGACAGATCGATCGGCGCGGGGTACCACTGTGACCATGAGCTCCGCGCCCGCGTCGTCCGCGCCCGGTGGGCCGGCGGGGACCGCGGAGGACGAGGAGCCGGGCTCCGGGGGCTTCGCCGTCGTCGACGCTCCCGCCAGGACCCACCCGTTTCGTCGCCGCCGTGCGCGGCCGAGCGACCGGGACGCCCCGCCGTGGGTCGAGGCCTTCGGCCGGGTCGGGCTCGTCGCGTACGGGCTGGTCCACCTCGGGATCGGGGTGCTCGCCGTCCGCATCTCCACCCTGGGCCAGCGCGAGGACCACGCCGACCCGCGCGGCGCCATCGAGCTGGTGGCGGCCGGCGGGGGCTTCCTCGGCCGGTGGCTGCTCGCCGCCGCGGCGCTCGCGCTGACCGCGTTCGCCGCCTGGCAGCTCCGCGCCGCCGCGGTGGGGTTCAACTGGGCCAAGCCCGAGGAGCGGTGGCGCAAGCGGCTCGGCGCGCTGGCGAAGGCCATCGGGGTCCTCTCGGTGGCCTACCTCGCCGCGGAGTTCGCGACGCGGCTGCAGGGCCGCCGCAACGGGTTCCGGTCGACGGTGGACGAGGTGTTCGCTCACCCGGCCGGGCGCTGGCTGGTGGCCGCGGTAGGGCTGTTCGCGATCGGCATGTTCCTCGCGATGACCTACACCGGGGTGCGCGCGACCTTCATGGGCGACCTGGTCCCCGAGAAGCTGCCCGGGTACCGGCGCGCGGTCGCCCTGGTCACCGGGTCGCTGGGGAACCTGACGCGGGCCGTCACCTTCGGCGCCGTCGGGGTGCTCACGACGATGGCGGCGTGGGAGGACATGCCGAACCGGATCGGCGGCGTCGACGTCGCGCTGCGGACCATCGCCGCCCACACCCTCGGCGCCACGATGTTCTGCGTGGCCGCGGTCGGGTTCGCGGCCTACTTCGTCTACTGCGTGATCGACGCGTACGCGCGGCACCCATAGGTGCGCTCCGCGCCTGTGAGCACTTTCCGGGGTTATGACCCCGGAAAGTGCTCACGAGCCGTCAGGCACCTCACGCACCACCTCGGCCGCGTCCTTGTCCTCGCGCAGCCCCTGGTAGCGGGGGTGGCGCAGCCGGCCGTCGGAGGTCCACTCGCTGAACCCCACCTGGCACACGACCTCGGGGCGGACGAAGTGCTGCCCGCGCTCGCGGGGCGCGTCGGAGAACGGCGAGGTGCCGACGGCGAGGGGGTCGAGCCGGGAGCGCAGCAGCTGGAGCGCCGCGTCGTCGAACCCGGTCCCGACCTTGCCCGCGTACTTCAACCCACCGTCGTCGTAGTAGCCGACCAGCAGCGCCCCCAGCACGTGCCGCGACCCCGACGGGTCGGTCCACCCGCCGATGACGAACTCCTGGTCCTTGACGCACTTGAGCTTGAGCCAGTCGCGGCTGCGGCCCGCGGCGTACGGCGCGTCGAGCCGTTTCGCGATCAGCCCCTCCCAGCCGTCGGCGCAGGCCTCGTCGCGCAGCGCCAGGGGGTCGCCGTCGAGGGTCGGCGAGTGCCGCAACGGGCCCTGCGTGCTTCCTTCCGGGCTGGCCCGGACCACCGTCTCGAGCAGCCCCCGCCGCGTCACCAGCGGCAGCCGGGTGACGTCGAGGTCGTCGAGCACGAGCAGGTCGAACAGGTGGCACTCGATCGCCACCCCGGTCGCCCGCGCCCGCGTCGGGTCCGAGAGGTGCATCCGCGCCTGCAACGACCCGAAGCGCCCGTCGGCGGCCACGATCTCGCCGTCGAGCACGAACCGGTCCGGCCCGGCCTCGTCGAGGGCCTCGACGACCTCGGGGTAGCTCGCGTCCGCCGGCTTCTGGTTGCGGCTCCACAACCGGGGCCGCTCGCCGCGCTCCCGGGTCGCGATGACGCGGACGCCGTCGTACTTGCGCTCGAAGCTCCAGCCCGCCGGCCCCGGCGGCGGGTCGGTCGGCTTGGTGAGCGTGGCGAGCATGGGCGCCCGGAACCCGGCGTCGGGGGCCCGGCGCAGGGCGCGGACCTGGTCCGGGGGCAGGTTGTCGAGGTCGAGCGGGGGCACGGCTGGTGTCTACCCACACCGTGCGACCGGCGCCACACCCCGGCAGGATGGACCGTCATGAGCGAGCAGGCGGACGGGAACCGGTCGGACCAGGACGCCGCCACCCGCGCGGAGAACCTCGAGCAGCGCTACGTCGGCGAGCACGAGCGCACCGAGGAACTGCTCGAGGGCCTCGACCCGGAGCAGCCCGACGGGCAGAAGACGACCGGCGACGTCGGGGCCGTCGCGCCGGGCACCGACGCCGAGGACCACGTCGAGTCCATGAGCCGCGACGACCCGTGAGGTCGACGTGGCGCGGCCGCGTGTGTCGTGCCACGATCCACCGCCATGCGCTACCTCGTTACCGGCGGTACCGGGTTCCTCGGGCGCGCCGTCCTCGCCCGTCTGCTCGCGCGCGACGACTGCGACGCGGTCTACGCGCTGGTCCGCCACGGGTCGGTGGACAAGCTGCGTCGCCGCACCCGGGACTTCGAGGGCGCGGACAAGCTCGTCACCGTCACCGGTGATCTGACCGCCGAGCGCCTCGGCCTCTCCGACGAGACGGTCGTCGACCTCGCGGGCCAGGTCGACGAGGTCCTGCACCTCGGCGCGATCTACGACGTCACCGCCGACGACGCCGCGAACCGCTCGGCCAACGTCGACGGCACCCGCCACGTCGTCGCCGTCACGGCCGAGATCGGCGCCCGCTGCCTGCACCACGTCTCGAGCGTCGCCGTCGCCGGCGAGCACGCCGGGGTGTTCACCGAGGACGACTTCGACCTCGGCCAGGAGTTCGGCAACCCGTACCACGAGACCAAGTTCGCCGCGGAGAAGATCGTCCGCGAGGAGTCGACGACGGCGTGGCGGGTCTACCGACCCGCGATCGTGGTCGGGGACTCGCAGACCGGCGAGATGGACAAGATCGACGGCCCGTACTACCTCATGGGCGCGATCAGCGCCCTGGGCCGGCTGCCGAGCCTGCCTTTCGGTTACAGCCTGCGGGTCCCGGCCCCGGAGCTCGGCGCGACCAACATCGTCCCGGTCGACTACGTGGCCGACGCGATGGTCCGACTGGTCCACACCCCCGACCTCGACGGGCGCGCGTTCCACCTGGTCAACCCGCGCCCGCAGCCGCTCTCCGAGATCTACAACGCGCTGGCTGGCGCGCTCGGCGCCCCGAAGCTGCTGTCGGTGCTGCCGACCCCGGTCGGCAAGGCCCTCACCCGCGCCGCCGAGCGGCTCGGCCACACGGACGCGGGTGGCTCGGCCCGCGACATCGCGCTCGCGGAGTTCGACATCCCGCCCGAGGTCCTGCCCCACCTGACGTTCCCCTGCGTCTACACCGCCGAGGCCACGGTCGAGGCCCTCGACGGCCTGACCCCGCCGGAGTTCGGCGATTACGCGCCGGTCCTCGTGCAGTACTGGCGCGAGCACCTCGACCCCAACCGCGCCCGCCGTCGTCGCCCGGGCCCGCCGCTGCTCGGCCGCCGCGTCGTGATCACCGGCGCTTCGAGCGGCATCGGCCGCGAGACCGCGATCAAGGTGGCCCGCAACGGCGGGGTGCCGCTGCTGGTCGCGCGGCGCACCGAGGAGCTCGAGGCGGTGAAGGCCGAGGTCGAGCGCGAGGGCGGGCAGGCGCACGTCTACTCGTGCGACATCACCGACGGCGAGTCGGTCGACGCGCTGGTCAAGGCCCTGCTCGCCGATCACGCCGGCCCCGACACCGGCATCGACATGCTGGTCAACAACGCCGGCCGCTCGATCCGCCGCTCGGTGAAGCTCGAGCTGGACCGATTCCACGACTTCGAGCGCACCATGGCGATCAACTACTTCGGGGCGCTGCGCCTGACGCTGGCCCTGCTGCCGCACATGATCGAGCGGCGCTTCGGCCACGTCGTCGACATCTCCTCGATCGGCGTGCAGACCGGTCCCCCGCGCTTCGCGGCCTACGTGGCCTCGAAGGCCGCCCTCGACGCGTGGGCCCGGATCGTCGCCACCGAGGTGATCGGCGACGGCGTCACCTTCACGACGATCCACATGCCCCTGGTCCGGACGCCGATGATCGCCCCCACGCGGATCTACGACGCGTTCCCGACGTCGAGCCCCGACGAGGCCGCGGACATGGTCATCCGGGCGCTGGTGGACCGCCCCAAGCACATCGGGACGGCGCTGGGCACGTTCGGCGCGGTCTCGGCCACCCTCGCGCCGCGGCTGGTCGACGTCGTCATGCACGTCGCCTACCGGGTCTTTCCCGAATCCTCGGCGGCTCGTGAGGGTACTGATGTGAAGACCCCCGGAGAGGACCGCGCCCTCGAGGCCGGCCCACTGTCCCGGGGCGCGCAGGCCTTTGCCCGACTGCTTCCGGGAGTGCACTGGTGAGGACGCCGTTCGGAACCCCGACCGAGCTCGCGACGGGGGTGCGCCTGCTCATCGAGTCCGGCGTCGTCGCCCCGATCCGACCCGACCGCGTGGTGCGGTTCCCGGTCGCGCTGTACCGCTACGGGTTCACCCCGACGACGGCGTTCGTCGTCGGCGCGTGGCGCCACCCCGACCGGCTCGCGATCATCGACGACCGCGGCACGCTGACCTTCGACGAGCTGCACACCCGCACCGACCGCCTCGCGCGGGCCCTCGCCGACCGCGGCGTCGGCCCGAACAGCCGCGTCGCGGTGCTGTGCCGCAACCACCGCGGCCCCATCGAGACCATCGTCGCAGCCTCGAAGATCGGCGCCGACGTCGTCCTGCTCAACACCGGGCTCTCGCCGCAGCAGATGGCCGCCGTCGCGCAGGAGCAGGAGATCACGACGATCGTCGTGGACTCCGATCTCGCCGACCGGCTCTCCGAGGTCGACGACTCGGTCAGGCAGATCGCGGGCTGGGTCGACGCCGGCGCCGGCTGCTGGGGCGACGACACGCTCGAGGGCCTCATCTCCGTGGACGGCTCCCAGCCCCTCCCGACGAGGCCCCCGACGGGGAAGACCATCGTCCTCACCTCCGGCACCACGGGGACGCCGAAGGGCGCCGAGCGCCCCTCACCCGCCGGGATCGGGCCGGTCAACGCGATCCTCTCCCGCATCCCGCTGACCGCGCGCGAGCCCGCGCTGGTCTCGGCGCCGCTGTTCCACACCTGGGGCTTCGCGGCGTTCCAGATCGGCTCGCTCATGGGCTCGACGCTGGTGCTGCGCCGGAAGTTCGACCCCGAGGACGCGCTGGCCCAGCTCGCGACCCACCGCTGCACGTCGATGTTCGCGGTGCCGGTGATGCTGCAGCGCATCCTCGAGCTCGGCGACGACGTCATCGCCCGCTACGACACCTCGGCGCTCAAGACCGTCACCGCCACCGGCTCGGCGATGCCCCCGCACAAGGTCAGCGAGTTCCTCGAGACCTTCGGCGACAAGCTCTACATGCTCTACGGCTCGACCGAGGTCTCCTGGGCCTCGATTGCGAAGCCCGAGGAGCTCCGTCAGGAGCCCGGGACGGCGGGGCGTCCGCCGGTCGGCACCACCGTCAAGATCCTCGGTGACGACGACCGGGAAGTCCCGACCGGCGAGACCGGCCGCATCTTCGTCGGGAACGACATGCTCTTCACCGGCTACACCGGCGGCCGCGGCGAGACCGAGGTCGTCGACGGGATGCTCGGCACCGGCGACCTCGGGCACTACGACGAGAACGGCTTGCTGTTCATCTCCGGCCGGGCCGACGACATGATCGTCTCCGGCGGGGAGAACATCCACGCCGGCGAGGTCGAGGGCCTGCTGACCGACATGGACGGGGTCAAGGAGGCCGCCGTCGTCGGGGTCGACGACGAGGAGTACGGCCAGCGCCTGGCGGCCTACCTCGTCCTCGAGGACGGCGCCTCGCTCGACGCCGACGCGGTCCGCGACCACGTCAAGAACCACCTCGCGCGCTTCGCCTCGCCGCGCGACGTCGAGTTCCTGGACTCGCTGCCCCGCAACCAGACCGGCAAGGTGGTGAAGTCCGAGCTCGGGTCGTCGTCCTCGTAGGGGCGTCCGACCGTCCCTTTCTTCCGCTCCCCCCGGAGAACCCTGAAACCATGGGCACTCACCCCGGCCTGACGACGGAGGCGGACCCCGTCGCCCTCGCCCGCGAGGTCACCGACATGCTGCTGGCCAACGCGGCGGACAGCGACCACCCCGCGATCGGGGTGCAGCGCAGCATTTTGCGCTGCCTGGCGGCCCAGGGGCTGTACAGCATCGCGGCGCCGGTCGACGACGGCGGCCTCGGGCACGGCGAGCGCGCGCTGTGCGAGGTCGAAGAGGTCCTCGCGGGCGCCGACGGCCCCACGTGGTTCGTCCTCACGCAGCACCGCATGCCCCAGGCGCTCACCGCCGGCTCGTCGTACCCGGCGGCCGACGAGTACCGCAGGGCGCTCGCCCGGGGCGACGAGCTGGGTGGGATCGCCGTCGCCCACCTCCGCCGTCCCGGTCCGCCCGCGGTGCGGGCGGTGCCCGACGGTCACGGGGGCTGGCGCTTCACCGGCCGCTCCGAGTGGTGCACCGGGTGGGGCCTGGTGGACCTCGTGCTCATCGCGGCGGTCACCGACACCGACGACGTGGTCTTCGCGCTGCTGCCGGCCCACGAACGGCGCGGGCTACGGGCCTCCGAGCCGTACTCGCTGGCGGTCATGGGCGGCACCCGCACGGTCGGCCTGGACTTCTCCGACATGCCGGTCGGGCGGGACGAGGTGGCCGCCGTCGTCGACAGCGAGGAGTGGCGGCGCCGCGACGCCGACACCGTCGTCGACACCAAGCCCGCGACCCTCGGCCTGCTGCGCCGCGTGATCGACGAGACGGTGCGGACGGGGCACGAGCGCGACCGCCCGGCCGCCCTCGAGGAGGCCCAGGCGCTGGCGGCGACGGCGTGGCCGCTGCGGGAGCGGGCGTACGAGCTGCGGTTCTCGGCGGACCGCGCCCGGTACATCGAGGAGCGGCTCTCGCTGCGGGGCCGGATCGCGGAGCTCACGGTGCGGGCGGCGGCCGGGCTCGTGGCGGCTCGGGGCGGGTCGGCGATGTACGCGTCGAGCCCGGAGCAGCGGTGGTGCCGCGAGGCGATGTTCCACCTCGTCCAGGCGCAGACCGACGACGTCCGGTCGGCGCAGCTGGCGGCGTTCTCGCACGCCTGAGCCGGGCCGCGCCGGGTTGGGCCGATCTCGTTAGGGTCGGGGTCGTGAACGGACGTCTGGTGTGGATCGACTGCGAGATGACGGGGCTCGACCTGGCGAACGACGCGCTCATCGAGATCGCGGCGCTCGTGACGGACGCTGACCTCGTGCCCCTCGGCGAGGGCGTCGACGTCGTCATCCACGCCACCGACGAGGCCCTGGCGAACATGCCCGAGGTCGTCGTCGACATGCACGCGAAGTCGGGCCTGACCGAGGAGGTGCGCGCCTCGACGGTGACGCTGGCCGAGGCCGAGAAGCTCGTCCTGGACTACGTCCGCGAGCACGTCCCCGACGCGCGCACCGCTCCGCTGTGCGGCAACTCGATCGCCACCGACCGGGGCGTCATCGCGCGGGACATGCCCGAGCTCGACGCCCACCTGCATTACCGCATGATCGACGTCAGCTCGATCAAGGAGCTGTGCCGGCGCTGGTACCCGCGCATCTACTACGCGCAGCCGGAGAAGGGCCTGGCCCACCGAGCCCTGGCCGACGCGCGGGAGTCGATCCGCGAGCTGGAGTACTACCGGCGGACAGCGTTCGTCCCGCTGCCCGGTCCGTCGACCGACGAGGCCCGGGCCGCGGCGTCCAACGTGCTGGCCGCCGACGCGGCGGGCGCGGGGGCGGCGGAGGCGCTCGAGGCGGGGCGGACCGGATCCGCGGGTGGACAGACCCCAGCCCCGGGTTCGGGCTGAGCCGCGGGACAACCCCATGGCGGACGACCCGCCCCGGGCTTGTATTCTTGGCGGGCCGCCGGGGAGACCGGGCGGCGATGGTGGGTGTAGCTCAGCTGGCAGAGCACTGGGTTGTGATCCCAGGTGTCGCGGGTTCAAGTCCCGTCACTCACCCGGACGGCAGGGGCACGAGAGGTACCCCCGCTGCCGGACCAGAAGATCGAGGTTGCTAACATTCTGGTCACGCGCCGTTAGCTCAATGGGCAGAGCAAGTGACTCTTAATCACTGGGTTCGGGGTTCGAGTCCCTGACGGCGCACTCTTTTCCGCTGGTCACAGCTCTACCGAGCGATCTTCGAAGTGACTCCCTTTACTTTCGGGGCACGCTTACCCATGAGGTTCGAGGACGGTGAACAGGTCGGTCAGGTCCCCGCTCCTACCCGCCGCGTACGACCACGCTCGTAGTCCGCGGCAAAGCCGGCCCGGTCCTCGGGGAGCAGCCCAGCGGGCATCGCGGCCGAAGAGGCCCCTTGCGCAGCGGGTGCCCGCTGGGCCCGCTAATTGTCCACGGAGCACATCGCCGGCACGAACCCCGACAAACTAGCTTCTCTGAAGCGGGATCCAGCGGAGGGTGGTGTTCACTGTGCCGCTGACGTTGTAGGCGGGCTGGTAGGTACTGCCGGCGCTCACCGGGACCGTGACGGTGCTGTAGGCCAGCCAGTTGTCCTCGTTGTCTGAGCGATGCTGGTGCACAGCGGTCCGGCCCACCAGAGACGTCGGGGAACCGGCAGGTGACGATGGCTCGATGGCGAGTTCGAGCGTTGCCCATCCGCCTTGGGGCGCGGCGAGCACACCGACCAGGAAGCCGTCGTCGTCGGCCGTGTAGACGGTTCCCTGATCGACGCGGCGCGCTTCGGCCGGACCGAGACGCAAACCACCGCTCAGTGGCACGAACTCGGAGGTCGTGGCGAAGTCGGACGAGGCCCCAGCGGTGATCTGGAGCGTGCGGGTGAGCTCCTCGCCCGCACGCACGGGCACACAGAAACTACCGGTGTAATAGTAGTTGTCGTTCGGCGGGTAGTAGTGCACCGCCAGAGCCGCGAGAGGACTCGTGGACGGCCCGGTCAGGGTGAGGTAGGCGCGGGCTGCCATAGCGGTCTCCATCGTGCAGACCAGGAACCCATCGGACTCGATTGTTTCGACCGACTTCGTGTTGGTCCCGCCGGCGACGAATGCGGCGCGTCGTGGCCCGAGATACGTTTCGCCCTCGAGCGGTCCGAGAGGAATGAAGGCCAGGTCAGACCTGGGTCGTGGTGAGTCGGGGTGTGGGGCGATGCCTTCCTCGTCGAGGTGGACGTTCGCGCGTTCCGACCGGCGCAGCGGCAGCAGCAGGCTGGCGTACTTGCCGCCCTTGTTGTTACCGCTCCACTGGTGTGCGGAGGCGGCGCCGCCGGGCGCGCGAGGGTCGGCGGTGTCGTCGACGTAGGCGAGCAGCGCCCCGCGGGGACCGTCGGCCTTCGTCTGTAGCACGGTCCCGCGCTGATCGACCGCCACATCGGCGGCCAGGGTGCCCAGCAGGAAGCCGTCCTGGGTCACCCTGTGGACTCGATCGTGGTCCCAGTCAATCGGCTCGCCGATCAGGTCGAAGGCGATGGCGCGGACTTGACGGGCGAGCTCGGGAGGAAGGAGGTCCACGGTCTGGAGCGCTCGTCCGTTGCCCTCGTCGCGGATCACGGCCCAGTTCTTGAAGTCCTTGACCGATTGTTCCCACGCCTCCCGGTGCTCGATGAGCGAGGCGTCGCCACCGCGCACCTCGAGGGCAGTGTCGTCGGCCAGCTTCTGCGTCGTGTTGGTCTCCGAGCTTCCCGAACCGAACGAGCCACCGACCTCGGCGCTGGCCCTCCCGAACTTCACCCCGATCGTGGCCCTGATCGACTGCTCGGCCTGCGAGGTGGTCTCGTCCACCGACGACGCACGCGTCCGTTGGAAGTACAGCTCGCCGCCGATGGTGACCCTTCGCGGGATCGCGTGGCCGAACTCGACGAAAACCCGTCCGAGCGCGGTGCGAGGATCATCGGCCTTCAACGCCGCGGTGACGGCGTCGACGAACACAGGGTTCACGATGGTGCACCGGTCCAGCCGCAAGGTGGCCCGCGGGAACCACCAGCTACCGGTCATGTAGAGCGTCTCGGTCTTGTGGACGCTGGTCTTGCGCCAGGACTCCTCCCGGGCGAACGACGCCGAGGCGAACAGGTAGCTCGCGGTGGCGGTCTGGGTGTTGAACCCGGTCTTGACATACGTCGCGCTCGACGCATCGAATACGACGCTAGTGCTGATCTCGGCCCGCCCCACCTGGGATTTCACGAACGGCGGATTCTCCGGAGAGATCATCCACAGCAGCACGGGCGAGTTCGCCTGGGCCGGCTCGTGATCGGACATGTCCCACCCGACGAGCAGGTCGTTGCGACGTGCGACGACCAGCCAGTCATCGGCCGTGAGACTGGTGGGGTCGATGATCGCGGTCTTCTCGGCCGAGGTGTCGACGCTGTCGGGGAAGGTGAAAGTCGTGCCGTCGGGCAACTCCGCCTCCGGGCGGGACAGGTCCACCGGAGTCTTCGGCGGCAGAGCCGGCGCCTTGAGCGCCGCCGCCCGCTGGTCCTTCAGCGCCCGTGCCAGGCGCGCGGCCACGCCACCAGGCACGGTCTTGGCCTTGGCGTACCTCGTGAACACCTCATCACTGAGGTCGTCGAGCTCGGTGTAGCCGTCGTCGAAGAACTTCTGCTTGTACTGCTCGGCCTTGTTCTTCACCAGCCAGGCCGTGACCAAAGTCGTGTCGATCGTATCCGGCATTTCGAAGATCCCTTCCGAAGGATCGGAGCCGCCTCGGTCCACCTCGGGGTCAGGCATTCGGACCGGGGCTCCGCTATGGGCGGGCCGCTGCCGTGTTCGGGAGGACGGCGATCGGTGTGTTGGTGGCAGCGACGGCGAGCCATGCGTTGTTGGCGCGCACGATGGTGAAGACCAGGACCGTGCGGCCAGGCGGCAAACTGTCGGGCGGGGCGTCGGGACGGGGTGTGCGCACGCTGGTGACGTGTGCGATGACCAGGTCGTCGCGCAAGGCGATGATCACCAGGTCCTCCGGAGTGACCGTGCTGGCTTTGAGGGGGCCGGCGAGCGCCCGACGGTGCCCGTTGACGATGCCGTCCCGGTCGAGCATGCGCATGCCGGCCCACCTCACGCCGCGGGCTGCCCGCCACGTCAACGACCGGACGCTCCCCGACGCGCCCCGATCTGAAGGCGTGCCTCCGATGTCCTGAGGTATCCAGCGTGCATGGCGAGTCAGCGGGGGGCTCGGTAGGCCTCTGTCACCTTGGAGGCATCGCGCAGCGCGCCCAGACCATCCTCGACGCTGATCAACGGGGTGGTCTTCAGGGACCGCAACGCTCCCCCCGCTGAGGTAGCGATCGACCAAGCGGCCACCGCGGCGTCGTTGGGGAACTCGACAATCGCGATGAGATCGTGCTCGCCGAACGCGTAGAAGACACTGTTGAGTCGGCCACCGAGAGCTTCCGCGGCCGGACCGACCCGCTCGCGCACGTCCTGCTGGCTCTTTATCTGTGCCGCCCAGCTCTCGGGCGTGTAGCCAACCTGGGTGAGGTAGAACGGCATCACCAACTCCTTCCGTTTCGGGGAGACACCACTACGGCTCGAGTCGACCACTAGCTCGTGATCACACATGGTGACAGGTGACCTGGAGGCCAGGCGAGCCCGTTAGCTCAGATGGTCTAGCGCGATTACGCGGTGGCACGGAACTCACGTTGCCGGGGCCCGACCGTCCTCTTGGGCGTGCTGCCGCCGTGACCCTCGAACGACGACGTGCCGTCGCGGCGACCACTTTCCTCGCCGGATCGTCAGGGCGCCGCAAGGGCTCTCTGCCACTCCCGTGACGCGGTCAAGCTCAGTCACCGTCGAACCCCACCACCGCCACCTGACCCCAGCCAGACCCAGCCCCTCACCCCGCGGAACTACCCCTCTTCGCGGGGTGAGGTTGGCCCCTGAGGCCGGACACGTCATCTGAGGTGGACCCGGTCGCCAGGGATGATGTCGTTCGTGCCCGCACCTCACCCGCCGGAGTTCCGGCGCCGTGCCGTGGACCTCGCTCGTGCTGGCGAGCAGGCGGTCGCTGTGATCGCGAAGGACCTGAACATCTCCGAGTCGTGCTTGCGGAACTGGATGGCCCCAGCCGACGCCGACGAAGGCAAAGACACCGCGATTGAACAGCAACGGGCGCGCCGAGCTCGCTGAGCTGCGAAAGAAGTCGAAGCGTCTCGAGGTCGAGAACGAGATCCTCAAGCGGGCCGCCGCCTATTTCGCGCGGGAGAACGTCCTCCCAAAGTAGTCTTCCCGCTGGTCCGTGAACTCGCCGACGACGGTTTCGACGTCGCGGTTACCTGCCGGGTTCTTGGCGTCCGCCGCCAGGGTTACTACGAATTTATCGCCGGGGTGAAGTCTGCCCGGGTCCAGGAGAACGAGTTGCTGCTCAAGCACATCGAGAAGATTCACGAGGAGTCCCGCGGCACCTACGGGTGGCCGCGAGTGCACGCCGAGCTGACCCTCGAGTTCGGGCTGGCGGTCAACCACAAGCGGGTGGCCCGGTTGATGCGCGAGGCCGGCATCCACGGCCTCTACCGGCGTCGACGCCGCGGCCGCACCGTCCGCGACCGGTCCGCCGACCCCTACCCCGACCTGGTCGCCCGCCAGTTCACTGTCGATGAGCCCGACCGGCTGTGGGTCACCGACATAACCGAACATCCCACCGACGAGGGAAAACTCTACTGCGCGGCAGTCCTCGACGCCTATTCACGCCGGATCGTGGGATGGTCGATCGATGACAACATGCGCACTGAGTCCCGGCGGCGAGCAGTCGCTGCCCGAACGCCCAGGACGTGAATTGACAAGCCTCAACCGGTCGTCGCAACCCCTCGGCAGAGAGGTGTGGAATGGGACGAGAACCAGGTTGGGGCGCGGTGGCGACGGGCCGGCCCGCGATGCAGTCCCCCGGGCGCCCACCGCGCGCCCGCGGCGAGCACCATCGGGTGTTCTGGTTGGCGATCGCCCGCGGCGCGAAAAGTACCGACGCCGCCGTCGAAGCCGGCGTGTCGCCGGTCCTGGGGACCCGCTGGTTCCGCGAACGTGGCGGAGTGACTCCTCGATCGATCTACGCTACGGACTCGGGCCGGTATTTGTCGTTCGCCGAGCGCGAGCAGATCGCGCTGTGGCGCGCCCAGAAAGTCAGTCGCCGCGAAATCGCGCGGCGGCTGGGTCGCTCGGCCTCGACGATTTCCCGCGAGGTGCGCCGCAACGCGTCCACTCGCGGTGGAACGTTGACCTATCGGGCGACGGTGGCGCAATGGCACCGCGACCGCCGCGCGGCCCGCCCGAAAACTCCGAAGCTGGCCCGGAATACGCGGTTGCGCCGCTACGTGCAGGAACGATTGTCGGGGAAAGTCACCACCGAGCGCGGCGCGACCGTCGAAGGTCCTCCCGTGCCAGTCACCGGGCGCAACCCCTCCCGGCGCGCCGACCGCCGGTGGGGCCAGGCCTGGAGCCCGCAGCAGATCTCGGCGCGGCTGCGGATCGATCACCCGGACGACCCGACGATGCGGATCTCCCACGAGGCCGTCTACCAGGGAATCTACATCAAGCACCGCGGCGGGCTGGCGCCCGAGGCGCACACCTGCCTGCGGACCGGGCGCGCGCTGCGGGTGCCGCGAGCGCGCACCCGCCGCGAACGCCGCAACCACCGCGGGTTCATCACCCCCGAGGTCACCCTCGAACGCCGCCCGGTCGAGGTCAACGAGCGCACCCAGCCCGGGCACTGGGAAGGGGACCTGGTCATCGGGCTGAACCGTTCCGCGATCGGAACTTTGGTCGAACGCGTGACCCGATTCACGATCCTTCTCCCGCTGCCCCGCATGGAAGGCTATGGCACCCAGCCCCGCATAAGGAATGGTGCTCCGCTGGCCGGTCACGGCGCAGAAGCGGTCAAGAACGCCATCATCGAAGCCAGCCGGTTCTTACCCGAGAAGCTGCGGCGGACCCTGACATGGGACCGGGGCACCGAAATGGCCGAGCACGTCGACATCACCCGTGTCACCGGCCTGGCCGTCTACTTCTGTGACCCGCACAGCCCCTGGCAGCGTGGAACGAACGAGAACACCAACGGCCTGCTGCGGCAGTACTTCCCCAAGGGCACTGACGTGTCCCGGTACCGAGCCGACGAAGTCGCCGCGGTCGCTCATACCCTCAACACGCGACCACGCCAGACACTCGATTGGAGAACCCCAACCGAAGCCCTCCACGAAGTGATATATTCACGCCACTGAACGGTGTTGCGACGACCGGTTGATTCCGCCTTGCGAACCGTGGTCCGAGTGCATGATCGTCGCCCCATTCTCCGGGCGGCGCCGGGTGATCGCCATGCCGAGAGCGTCGGTGACCGAAGCCCACCACACCGCCCCCAACCAAGATCACTGACCCCACACCGTCGGTGTCCGGCTCTGGGGGCCAACCTCAGGGTGCTTCGACGGTGAAGAGCTCATTCAGATCGCGGCTGGTGCCCGCCCGGGTCAGCGCCTGCTCGTAGTCGGCATCGAAGTCCGCCTGGTCCTCGGGCAGCAGCGCTGACCTGCTGCCTCGGGCGGAGGTGCCGACGGCTCGGACGGTTCGGGTGATGAACATCCGCGCGGCCGTGGTCGCGGGTTGATGGACCCGTTCCACAAACGACCGCAAGGATGGACACCGTGGCTTCTCCCTGGGTGCTTGACGAGGACGACGCGTTGGAGTTGCTCGCCTACCTGACCACCGCAGCACGGACCCAGGTCGACGAGGCCGCCGAGTACGGCCCGATGCGGTTGCTGACCGCGGCGCACCGGCTCGCCGAGGTCATGACCTCGCGTGCCTCTCCCGAGACGGCCGAGGTCCTGGAGGGACAGTTGGCGCGCATGCCGCTGCTGGCCGTGCCTCGCGACGAGCGCAGCTCCTACGTCGAGGAGCTCGACGGGGTGTGCCGCGAGCTCGCCGCCCATCTGGTCGGGCGGTACGGGCCGGGCGTGTCGTGACCGACCCCGTCCTGGACGCCATCCGCCGCCGGCGGGTCGTGCGGGCGATGTCCGACGAGCCGATCCCGCGGGAGCGGGTGGAGCGCATTCTCGAGGCGGCGCGGTGGGCGCCGACCGCGGGGAATCGCCACCTCCAGCGATTCGTGGCCACCACCCATCCCGGTGTGCTCCGGGTACTACGGATGGTCTCGCCCGGGATGATCCAGCACCCCACCGCGGCGATCACGATCTGCGTGGACCGGGCGCTCGCGCAGAGGTACGGCTTCCCCTCCGACGCCCGCGGTCCCTCCGTCGACGTCGGCACGGCCATGGCGACGATGCTGCTCGCCGCCCACGCCCTGGACATCGGAGCGGGCCCGGTCAGCTCGTTCAGTCGAGCCGCGGTCAGCGTCGTCCTCTCGCTCCCCGAAGGCTGGAGCCCCGAGATGATCGTGTGTCTGGGTCGTCCCGCGCCCACGCAGCTCGCGCCCATGGTGTCCACCCGGCACCTCGGGTGGCGTGACCTCACTCGGTGGGTTCCGGATCGCCCTCCGGAGGCCCCTGCTCAGGTGGAGGAATGAAATCCCTCCTGCCCGCTCTGCTCCGCCCACGGGCCCTGATCGCGCGGGTCCTGATGAGTCGGCTTCACGACAGCGCGGGCCGCGGGTCTACCCGAACGGTCGGACGGGTGGATCTCGTTCACGTGCGGGCGGTCCGTGTGGATCGCTGGAATGGGACGGCTCGTGGGACGAACAAGGGCTGTCAGAGGCCCTCAGGAGACTTCGGCGCGCCCCTCTCGCCTCTCACGGACAGGCAAGATCATCACCCTCGGCACACGCTCTGTCCGGGGCCCCGGCGGTGCAGACCGGCGACGAACACGGCGGCCGGTGCAGAGGACCTCGGACCGGACGGGTCCCTGGTTCTCACGAACGGCCCGGCGCCTGACGTCATGGTCAGGGTGACGGCTCACCGGCGCCGGCGGCGGGGGCCGGCGAGACAGATGGTTCCGCCGTCATCGCCGCGGCCAGCTCCTCGTCCTCTCGTGGATCGTGGTCGCGCCCGATGGCCAGGCCGACGGCCGACAAGACGCACGCGACGGCGACGTAGGACGCTGCCGCGGTCCAGCCGAAACTGGCCTGGAACTGCGTCAACAGCAGCGGAGCGAGCGCGCCGCCGACGACACCGGCGACCGTGTAGCCCAGCGACGAACCGGTGGCGCGCAGCCGCGGGGAGAACTGCTCGGTGATGAACGCGGCCTGCGGGCCGTAGGCGGCCGCGTGCAGGACGAGGCCGACCACGACGCCGAGCACCAGCAGTGCGAACGACCTCGAGGAGATCGTCGGGAACAGCACGAACACCCACACCCCCGCGCCCAGCACGGCGACGACGGAGAGCGCGCGCCGGTTCCACCTGTCCGACAGCGCCCCGAACGCGGGGACGAGCCCGAGCTGGAGCGCCGAGCCGATCAGCACCGCGGAGAGCACCTCGGCGCGTGAGAACCCGGCGGCCCGGGTCGCATAGGTCAGGACGTAGACGGTGAGCAGCGAGTAGGCCACGTCGGGCCCCAGGCGCGAGAGGATCACGGCGACGAGCGCGCGGGGCTGGGTCCGCACGACCTCCCCGATCGGGTGCGCCGGCGTCGAGCCGGAGGCCTGCAGCGCGCGGAATACCGGGGTGTCCTCGAGCCGCAGCCGGATCCACAGACCGAACGCCACGAGCACCGCCGAGAGCAGGAACGCCACCCGCCAGCCCCACGCGAGCAGCTGGTCCGAGGTGAGCGCGGCGGCCAGGACAGCGAAGACGCCGTTGGCGAGCAGGTTGCCCGCGGGCGGGCCGATCTGGGCCGCCGAGGACCAGAAGCCGCGCCGGCGGGGGTCACCGAACTCCCCGGAGAGCAGCACTGCGCTCCCCCACTCGCCCCCCACGCCGACGCCTTGGGCGAAGCGCAGCAGCACGAGCACGATCGGCGCGCTGACCCCGATCGTGGCGTAGCTCGGCAGCAGTCCGATCAGCAGCGTGGCAAGACCGATGAGCAGCAGCGTGATCACGAGGACACGCTTGCGCCCGACCGTGTCCCCGAGCCGCCCGAACACGAATCCGCCGACCGGCCGGGAGACGTACCCGACCGCGAAGGTCGTGAACGCGAGCAACAGTCCGGTCACCGGGTCGTTGCCGGGGAAGAAGAGCTGCGGGAACACCAGCGCCGACGCCGTGCCGTAGACGGCGAAGTCGTAGTACTCCAGCGATGTCCCCGACAGCGACGCGACGAAAGCCCTGCTCCTATCCACGTGGTTTCGAGTGCCCGAGGGTGGCGAAGATCACACATGTGATTCTGAGGTGTTCGTGTCCTCGCCGACGACACCGAGCCTGGCGAGGAGATGCTCGGGGGAGAGACGGACCCGGTCACCGGTGGTCGGCCCGTAGAGCCGGGCGTACTCGGCGCGGTCCAGGGCGGTCACCGGGGTGCACCGCCGAGCCGGACCGCGGTCACCGCCCGCGTCGCCCGCCCTCCACCCGGAGGGCCGTGCCGGCAGCGATGTCGAGGCGCAGGTGCGCGGGATCGGGCCCGTCGTCGACCGCGACCCGCAGAGGGCGGTTCAACCGGTCGAGCGGGACGTGCGAGGTGACCCAGACCGCCTGGTCGCCGTCGTTGCGCAGGACGACCCCGCAGCGAGGCCGGCCCGGGGCGAGGTCGATCGTCCCGGCGGCGGGGCGGACAGCCCCCGGACCGTCTGGTGTGGATGGTCCGAACGGCCCGTCCACGTGCACTCTCCTGCTCACGCGGGTGAGGTGAACGGCGTCCTCCCGGTGCGGTGCTGTCGGCGGCATCGATCGTGAGCGCTTCAGCGTGGCGCGCCGTCGTGCCGCGAGGAAGGGCCCGGCTCCCCCGAGGCCGTGGCGGCCGGCTGCGTGTGCGGCTCGGAGGACATCCCGCTCAGCGGCGGCGCCTCGTCGAGCGGGGCTGCTGATCCCGCCCGCGGATCTCGTCCCACTTCTCCTTGCCGGCCTCGAGGACGCCGCTGGTCTTGGTCTTCGCGGCCCGGTAGGTCGCGCCCTCTGCGGCCGCGCGCCCGCCGCTGCCCAGGAGGTCCGGGAGTCCCTTCCCGCCCTTGGCGTGCAGGTCGAGTCGGTTGGTGGCCTCGGCGAACCGCAGGTAGGTATCCACGCTGGCCACCACGATCCGGGCATCGATGGTGAGGATCTCGATCCCGACCACGGAGACCTTGACGAACGCGTCGATGACCAGCCCCTTGTCGAGGACGAGGTCGAGGACCTCGGCCAGGCCGCCCTGGGGGGATCGCTGAACACCGCCTCCGCCCGATCGAGCCACCGTCACGGTCGCCACCTCCGACCCGTCGAGGGGACCCGCCGTCGACGGCGAGGCCCTCTCAGCATCGCGGGACGGTCAAGACGGCCGAGGGGCGTATACGAGCGCGCCGCGTGACCATCCGGCTCCCTCCTGCGGACGAGCGCCGGTGGCCGGGGCGAGGGGTGACGCGGCGGGAATGTGGGTGCCGCTGACCTATCGGATGCCCCGCGAGCCCTCGACCGCGCGGGTGGCGTTGTGGCGCAAGCTCAAGCGCCTCGGGGTGGCCCAGCTCGCCGATGGGGTGGTGGCACTGCCCGCGGACGCTCGAACTCGGGAGCACCTGGAATGGCTTGCCGACGAGGTCATCGACGGCGGCGGCAGCGCCCTTGTCTGGGACGCCACCCCAGGTGGTCACGACGCCGAGCGCGACCTGGCGGCGACCATGCGCCAGGCCAGGGCGGCTGAGTACCGCGCGGTGGCCGACCAGGCCGGTTCAGCGAGTCATGACGACGAGAGCGGCCGGCAGCGCACCGCGCGGCGACTGCGCGGCGAGCTGCGCAAGATCAGCCGCCGCGACTACTTCCCCCCGCCAGAGCGCGCCGACGCCCGAAGCGCCGTCGACGAGCTCGCCGCCGACGAGCCCGAGGAGGCAAGCCGATGAAGTGGGCGACACGAGCGCACATGCACATCGACTCGGTGGCCTGCGCCTGCCTGATCCGCCGCGTCGTCGATGCCGAGGCCCGATTCGTGTTCGTCACCGATCCCGCCGAGGTGCCCGCCGACGCCACCGCGTTCGACATGCGCGGCGTCGAGCTCTCCCATCACGACGGCGGCTGCAGCTTCGAGACCATCCTGCGCCGCTACGACATCACCGACCCGGTGCTGTGGCGCATCGCCGAGCTCGTCCACGAAGCAGACCTCGACGATGAACGTTTCGATGCTCCCGAGGCGCCCGGCGTGGACGTGATCGTGCGCGCGCTCGGGATGGTCTGCGACGACGAGACGCTCCTACGTCACACCGGCCCGCTCTTCGACGGGCTCTACGAGTACTACCGCCGCGCCACCTTGCTGGGCAGAGAACCCGCCTGACCGCGCCGCATCACCGCCGCACCCGAGCTCGATCCCCGCGACGATTCCCAAGACCCCACGGGTGAGGACCGCTCATGCCGACCAATCCCTCCGGTGATGGGGTGTCGCCACTTCGGTGGGCAAGATCGTGATGGGAATCGAAGTGCTCGCGGCG
>NZ_DASXJD010000051.1:0-4432 GCF_036497585.1 Actinomycetospora sp.
ACTCTCCGAGGGAGTTACATGACGGAATGCGTCCGATAATCGAGATCCACATCGCGGTGCGTCACGTGCCGTGAGCGCACCGTGAAATTGCGTGAAGGGTGTATCAAGTCGGCCTTCGGGATCGACATACTCCTCGACACCGCGTCGCCGTTGGGGGAGAACGTCATGACCGAGCAGTTCGGACCATACGAGCTGCGGCGCCTGTTGGGCCGTGGGGGAATGGGCGAGGTCTACGAGGCCTACGATTCGGTCCAGGAGCGCACCGTCGCGGTGAAGCGACTGATGCCGCACACCGCCGAGGACCCCGAGTTCCAGCGGCGATTCCGTCGAGAATCGCGTCTCGCGGCCCGGCTGAGCAGCCCGCACGTCATCCCGATCCACCAGTACGGAGCGATCGAGGACCAGCTCTACATCGACATGCGGTTCGTCGACGGCCCCAACCTGGAGCAGGTTCTCGAGGCCGAGGGGACCCTTGACCCGCGGGCAGCGGTCGGCGTCGTGGAGCAGATCGCGAGCGCCCTCGACGCTGCGCACCACGAGGGCCTGATCCACCGCGACATCAAGCCCTCGAACGTCCTGCTCGACCGCACCGTGGGCGCCCACGATTTCGTCTACCTCGCCGACTTCGGCATCACCCGGGCGATCGGCGGGCACAGCCAGTCCCTCACGGCGACCCACGCCCTGGTCGGCAGCCTGGACTACATGGCGCCCGAGCAGTTCGCGGGCACTGCCGGGCCGGAGATCGACATCTACTCCCTCGGCTGCGTGTTCTTCCAGTGCCTCACCGGCACGAAGCCCTACCTGGCGGACACGCTGCCGGCGCTCATGCACGCCCACCTCACCTCCGAGCCACCCGCGCCCTCCGAGCGGCATCCCGAGGTGGGTACCGCTTTTGACGGGGTGGTCCGCGAGGCGCTCGCCAAGGAGGTCGCCGACCGTTACCCCTCGGCCGGGGCCTTGGCCCGGGCGGCCCGGGACGCGCTCGAGGCCATGGAGCGCACCGTCGTGATCTCACCGTCTGCCGGTGTCGGGACCGTGTCGATCCCCGCGCCGACGGTCGCGCCGGAGGGGAAGACGGAGTTCCTCGTCCCGGCCGGGAGGCGGGAGCACGCCGCCAACGGCCACGAGCCGGCGAACGGCGACGGCCCGGTGGCCGCGCCGTCCTCGGTCACCGCGGGTCCGGCCGCGGCGGCCGCCGAGTCCTCGTCGTCGACGGCCACCCTCGACCGGGCCACGGCGGTCCCCGTCGAGGGCACGTCTGCCCCGGCGGCGGGTTCCCGCGACGGCGCGCCGCCCGACCTCCGAGGACCTGCCGGACCCACCGGCCCGATTCCGCCGCTGCCGCCGAGCATCGGCCAGAACCCTCGCCGGCCAGGGCGTCGCACACAGATCGGGATCGCCGCGGCGGCGGTCGTGCTGGTCCTGGGCGTCGGTGTCGCCGTAGGCAACGTGATCGCTACCGGCTCCAACAACACGGCGACCACCTTCCAGACTCCCGGCCAGTCCGGTCGCGGCCCCGTCGCCATCGTGCCGCCGGCACCCGTCGTCGCCAGCGTCGACCTCCCCACGGTTCGGGGCACCCTGAGCGTGGGCAACGGCCCGGAGGCGGTTGCGTTCTCCGCCGACGGCAAGAAGGCGTACGTCACGGGCAGCGCCGGTGGGAACGTCGTGAACGTCGTCGACACCGCCTCGGGCGCGGTGTCCGCGGTGATCCCAGCGCCCGGTCCGCCGCAGTTCATCGCGCTCGCGCAGGACGGCGCCCACGCCTACGTCACGCTCTACAACGCGCAGTCCAATCAGAACGACGTCGCGGTCCTCGACACCGCGGCCGGGGCGTTCACGGCGGTGATCCCCACCGGGCAGAAGCGACCCTTCGGTCTCGCGGTGTCGCCGGACGGGAGCCGCGTCTACGTGCCGAACCACGATTCCGGCGACGTCTCGGTCATCGACACGAAGACCAACACCGTGCTGACCCAGATCCAGGTGCCGGCGAGCCCCCACTGGATCGCCTTCACGCCCAGCGGTCGGTTCGCCTACGCCGCCAACCACCATGCCGGCGTCGTCACGGTGCTCGACACCAAGACCAACACCGTCGCCGGGGTCATCCCGATCGGCGAGAACACCGCCCCGCACAGCATCGCCGTCTCGCCCGACGGGCGGCGGACGAACGTCGTCAACTACGACGGCAACACGATGTCGATCATCGACACCTCGAACAACGCCGTGCTGACCACCTTCCCCGTGGGCATCAACCCGCAGAGCGTGGCCTTCTCCCGGGACGGCAAGCACAGCTACGTCGTCAACAACGGCACCAACAACCTGTCGGTGATCAGCACCGCCACGAACCAGATCACGGCGACGGTGCCGCTCGGCACCAGCCCCTGGATGGTGGCGGTCGCCCCGGACGGTCGGACCGCGTACGCAACCAACAAGGAGAACAACTCCATCACCGTGCTCGACCTCGCCGGTGGCCCCGGCACTCCGGCTCAGCCGGGTGCGGCGCCCGTCCCGGCCGGATCGGCTCCGGCCCCGATGCCGCCGATGGACCACATGGGACACAGCCACTGAACGGGAGCTGACGGGTCGCGTCGGTGGCTCGTTGTCCTGGCACCACCCGTCCAGGTGGACCACCTCCGTGTGGGCTGCGCGTGCCGCGAGCAGGTGCTGAGGTCGGCTCGGCAGCAGGAGGGGCATGTCGATGCGGTTGGTGACGATCTCCGCGCAGTACGGCGCCGGCGGCAGCAGTATCGCGCCCGCGGTGGCCCGAGCCCTCGGGCTGCCTTTCGTGGACCGCGCCATCCCGGTGCAGGTGGCCCGCGAGCTCGGAGTCAGCACGGAGGAGTCGCTCGCTCGCGACGACCGGCCGAGACCCGATGGATGTCGCGGTGGCTCGCCGGTACCGCCCGGGTAGCCGCGGTCACCACCACCGTGCCCGTCACGCCGACCGGACCCGCAGTCGGTCCCCTGCTGTCGGACCAGGAATTCGTCGCCCACACCGAGAAGGTGATCCGCGGGCTGGTCGGCAGCACGGGCGCGGTGGTCCTGGGCCGGGCCGCCGCGGTCGTGCTGGGCGATCGGCCGGGCGCGCTCCACGTGCGACTGCACGGTCCGTGCGATCGACGGTTGCGGCACGCCATGGCGTCGCGTGGCATCGACGCGACCACGGCGCAGCGGGAGATGACCGACGCCGACCGCGCCCGCGCCGCCTACGTCAGGCGGTTCTACCGCCGGGACCCCGACGACGCCGGGCTCTACCACCTGATGTGCGACTCCACCTCCATGCCGCCCGCCGCGGTCGCGGAGCTGATCACCTTCGCGGCTCGCGCCATGACCGAACAAGGGTGACCGTCGGGGGCGACGACACCGGGGATCTCGGCCCACAGCCGCCATCGGCCATGGGCCGGTGGGGTTTGCGGCACCGTCCTGCTCGCGGTTGGAGCGGCGCCCGATCCGTCGGCACCCCGGCTCCGCGGATCGCTGGCCCCGCCGGCCCCGCCGGCCCGGGAGGAGCGGCGGTGACGGCGGCGCGGCGTCCAGGGAAGAGCCGCCACGTCAGTAGTTGCTGCTGGACGACCCGTAGTACCCGCTCCCAGAGCTGTAGGACGACGAGTAGGAGGAGCCGTAGCTCGGTGTCGTGTACGTCGAGCTCTGGTGTGCCGAAGTCGCGAGCCCGATGACGACGAGGGCCGTCAGTGCCATCCCGGCGTATCCGAGGCCGAGGCCCCACAGACGCAGGCCGTCGCCGCGTCTGCCCCCGCTCTTGCACTCATCGGCGGCGGTGTGACCCAGGATCACCGCGATCAAGGAGCCCAGACCCCAGAACCAGATGAGGCCCAGGACGAACGACGTGATCGCCATCCCGCTCCACTCCTGGCGCGGACGCTCGACGTAGATGATCTGAGGCCCCTGCCCGGAACCCTGCGGCTGCTGCTCGACGGTCATCTCGATCCTTTGTTCGCAGATGTGACGATCCACAGATCGCGGTCTTTCGGAGCAGCGTTAGCGTCCGTTCGGGTGATCGGATCTCGGCTCTCCCCATGGGGCGGTCTCGCCGGCACCACGCCTGGCGACCGTGCGGGCTCGGCTTCTGACGCAGCGCCATCGTCCGGGAACTGTGAGTGACCCCACGGGCGTTGCCGATCACGACGGAGTTCCTGTCCCCGGCACGGGTTGATACCAAGATCGCCGGGTTGATCGACGGTCCAACGGGGGGCGGGTCGACCGCACCGTGAACCCCACCCGAGGAGTCGAGCACCATGTCCGAACCGACGCCGCCGACGACCCAGACGACCGACGGGCCCACGCCCGCCGAGCAGTTCTCCGCGATCACGCGTCGCGGGAACGCGACGTTGACCCAGGCCCGGGAGCAGTGGACCGGGCAGGCCGGCGAGATCGGCACCGCGGTGCGCGAGCGGGCCGGTCATGCCTGGGA
>NZ_DASXJD010000052.1:0-16684 GCF_036497585.1 Actinomycetospora sp.
GAGCGGCTGCTCGACCAGGGCCATGAGCTCGAGGTCTGGAACCGGTCGCCGGGGCGTGCGGCCCCGTTCGAGCACCCCGCCCGGGTCCTCGAGACCCCCGACGCGGTCAACGCCGAGGCCGTCGTGCCGAGCCTCGCCGACGATGCGAGCGTCACCGCCGTCGGACGTCCCGACGGGCGGGCGCGCGGGGCGTGGGGCGACCGGCTCGTCGTCAATACCGCGACGGTGGCGCCGACGACCGAGCGCGAGCTGGCCGAGGTGTACGGCGGGCGTTTCGTCCCGACGCCGATCCTTGGGGCCTGCAGGCATTTCCTCGAGCACGCCGGCCCGACCTCGACGCAGCGGTACGACCCGGTCTTGAACTGCACGACCGCTCGCGGGACTGTGCTGTTGGACGTGTTCAGCGAAGAGGCCAGGATGTGGTGCATGACGTCCCACACGGTCCGACTGGTGCTCCGCAGCGGCGTGATCCTTGAGCAGATGCTGAACGAAACAGATTTCCGCGAGCTAGAGGACCAGTTCGTCGCGAGGGTGCGCGCGCACTCGCAGGAGCGTTTGCTGGTGTTCGGCGACGGCTTCTGCCTGGTGAACATCGACGAAGTCGCCGCGCTCACCTGGGGCGAGGGCAACGACGCCATCGTCTCGCCGACCCCAGGCTCTGCTCCGACCCGGTGAGCGGCGCTCGTCGCCTGCGTGCGAATGGGCCCGTCCTGATCGACACCGACTCGGTAGCCGAGGCGCTGCGATTGGAGCCGGCCACTCTCGAGCGGATGGCGGCCTCCCGGCTGCCCCGGCCCGTGCCGAGGACAACGGCAGCCTCTGGTGGAACTGGCACGACCTGAGCCGCCAGCTCGCCGCCTACCTCGACGAACGTACCGAGGACTGACCCCGACGGGCGACACCGCGCAGTGCGTCCGCTGTGGGCGAATCACCTCGACCGGATTTACCGGCTCTTCCGGAATCAGCGTGGTTGCCCCTGGCGGGCCGCGCGTTCCGCGCTGAAAATCTCGGGTGGGTCGCCCGCCTGACGCCGTTGCTCTGTGATCTTCGAGGTCGTGAATCAGCAGGGTGGAGAGGGTCGCGCCTGGGCGCTTCAGTGTTGCTTCGAGCACGCGGGTCAGATTTCCGCCGTCCCGCGCGGCCCGTGCGGGCGGCCCCTCGGGTTCGGTGCAAGGTGAGGAGGCCGGTGATGCTCGAAGAAGACCCCGAGAACGAAGAGATCATCGCGCGGGTCGCGGCGTGCGACATCGGCAAGGCCGAGGTGGTGTGCTGCGCCCGCATCCCGAACGAGGACCGCCCGGGGCGACGGCTGCAGGAGGTGACGACGTGGTCGACGATGACCCGCTCGCTGCTGGGGATGGCCGATCACCTGCGCTGCGCCGGGGTCACCCGGGTGGTCATGGAGGCCACCTCGGACTACTGGAAGCCGGTGTTCTACCTGCTCGAGGCGCACGGGTTCGAGACTTGGCTGGTCAACGCCCGCGACGTCAAGCACCTGCCGGGGCGACCGAAGACCGACAAGCTGGATGCGGTGTGGCTGGCCAAGGTCGCCGAACGCCAGATGCTGCGCCCCAGCTTCGTGCCCCCACCGGAGATCCGCCGGTTGCGCGACGTCGCGCGGTATCGCTGTGACCTCGTCGAGGTGCGTACCGCGGAGAAACAGCGGGTGGAGAAGCTGCTCGAGGACGCCCAGATCAAGCTCTCGGTGGTCGCCTCGGACATCTTCGGGGTCTCTGGGCGGGACATGATGGCCCACCTCATCGCCGGCCAACGCGACCCCAAGATGCTCGCGCAGCTGGCCCGCGGCCGCATGCGCACCAAGATCGTCACCCTGGAAGAGGCGTTCACCGGCTACTTCACCGACCATCACGCCTTGTTGCTGGCCAAGATGCTCACCCGTATCGACGCGTTGAGCACGGACATCACCGAGCTGGAGGCCACTCTCGAGGAGATGGTCGCCCCTTTCGCCGAGACGATCACCCGCCTCGATGAGATCCCCGATGTGGGGCCGGTCGGCGCGGCCGTGATCGTCTCCGAGGTCGGGCTGGACATGTCCCGGTTCCCCACCGCCGGGCACCTGGCCTCCTGGGCGAAGTTCACCCCCCAGACCAAGCAGTCCGCCGGCAAGACCACGGGCAGAGGCTCCACCGGGCACGGCAACCGCTATCTGGCCAAGGTCCTCGGCGAGGCCGCGGTCTGCGCGGGACGCACCAACACCTTCCTCGGCGAACGCTATCGGCGCATCGCGCGTCGGCGGGGCAAGAAGAAGGCCATCGTCGCCGTCGGCCGATCCATCCTGGTGATCATCTGGCACCTGCTCGCCGATCCCGAGGCTCGCTACACCGAGCTCGGGCCGGACTTCCATGACCGCCGCGCCGATCCCGAACGCAAGAAGCGAGCCCACATCCAGCAGCTCGAAGCCCTCGGCTACACCGTCACCATCACCCCGGCCGCCTGACCTCACGACCAGCCAGACCTCTTACCCCGCTACGCGGGGTGCCTTCGGCCTGCCGTTCCCGGCTCGGATTTTCGGGTCAGTGCGAGTGCTCCGCGGTGCCGCAGCGACCTGACCGGTAGTTGATCAGGTTGAGGAACCCGAGGGTGTTGCGGCGTAGTGCTTCAAGGCGGCCGTCGATCGCCTCGGTGGGCCTGTTCGAGGCTCGGTGAGAAGAAGGTAGGCGAGGGCGTCGTCCGGGGCGCCGCAGGGTCCGCTCGAGCTGGGCGAGTTCCTCGAGACCGGCGTACAGGCCGTGCGGAGCAAGTCGATCAGGGTGGCGAGCAGAGTCTGCCCCGCTGCTGGTCGGACTCGGTCTCGTTGGAGACCACGGCCCGCCGCGACGGGGACTCGTGGGTCCTCGACGGCCGGAAGAAATGGATCGGCAACGGCACCATCGCCGACGTCATCGTCGTCTGGGCGCGCGACACCATGCAGACCCTCATCGGTGGCCGCGAGATCACCGGGACCAGTGCCTTCGCCCCGTGACGACGCGGTGACCGACGACGACGCGGCAGGGCCGGACGGCCCCGCGCCGCGGACCCTTCGGCCCGTCGTCCGCACGACGCGCCGCGACAGAGTCCGGCGACGCCCGCCGAGGAACGGAAACGACGATCATGGCTACGCGGGGCCGATGGCGACTCATGGTGAGCAGAGCGCGGAACGGCCGGGAGGCCGACGCGGCGCGGGAGGAGTCCGGGCGGTGGTCCGGCCACCACCGCCTGGTGGCTCAGCCGCACCGTACCGACGAGGGGGCGATCGCCGCCGCCGAGGCGACGGCCGCGGCGGAGGTGACACCGGACCACCCGATGGGATCGGCCGGTGCCCCGATGGACAGGCGCGCGCCGTTCACCGTCGGTTTGCTCGCGGCGGCAGGAGCGCTGGTGGCGATCGGAGTAGGTGTCCTGGCCTGGCTCGCGATCGATGTGCTCGTCCTGATCGGTCTGGCGCTGGTGCTCGCGCTCGGGCTGGAGCCCGCGGTCTCGGGCATGGTGGGCCGCGGATGGCGACGTCCGGTCGCGGTCACCACCGTCTGCGTCGGGCTCGCCCTCCTGTCCGCGGGGTTCTTCGCCATCGTCATCCCGCCCCTGGTCACCCAGGCCGGCTCCCTGTCGACGGAGGTCCGACGGGTCCTCGGCGAGCTGCAGACCCAGAACTCGCCCTGGGGTCGGTGGGCGGGGCAGCTGCACCTGCAGGAGCGCGTGGCCCAGTACGTCGACACCAACGGCAGCTCGATCGCGCAGGGGCTCGTCGGATTCGGGGCCCAGGTGGTCGGCGCGGTCGGCGGCGCGGTGGTCGTCCTGGTGCTGACGGTGTACTTCCTCGCGGCTTTTCCGAGCCTGCGCGTCGGCGTCTACCGCCTGGCGCCGCACTCCCGTCGCCCCCGGGTGATCCTCGTCGGCGACAGCATCCTCGCCCAGGTCGGCGCCTACCTGCTGGCCAACCTGTTCACCTCGGTGGTCATCGCCGTGGTGAGCTTCGTCTGGCTGATCTCGATGCGGGTGCCCTACGCGCTCTCCCTCGCGGTGCTCGTCGGGCTGCTGGATCTCGTCCCGACCGTCGGCGCGATCATCGCGGGAGCCCTCGTGGTTCTCGCGGCCGCAGCGGTCTCCTGGCCCACCGCCGTGGCCACGATCGTGTTCTACGTCGTCTACAAGCTCTTCGAGGACTACCTGCTCTGGCCGCGGGTCATGAGCCGTGCGGTGCAGATCCCGGCCTGGCTGACGGTGGTCGCCGTCCTGATCGGCGGCGTCCTGCTCGGCCTCGTCGGAGCCTTCCTCGCGATCCCCGTGTCAGCAGCGGCGCTGGTGATCCTCCGCGAGGTGGTCTACCCCCGCCTCGACAGCGCGTGACCCGTCGAGACGGTCGCGGCGCCGCCGTCCTTCTCCCGCAACGAGGTGCTCCTCCCATGACACCGTCCTCCCGCACCGTCCGGTCCCGGCCCGGTCCCAGGACCGGGGCCGTCGGTGGCCGACTGGCCGAGCTCGCTCCGTGGGCCGCGGCGAGCGCCCTGCTCGCCGCCGGCGGCCGCCGGCGCGGACGTCGCGCGGCGCTGCGGGGTCTCGCCGCCGCCGCGGCGGCGGACGGGCTGGTCCGGCGGGTCCGGCCACCCGCGGGGCGCTCCGCGCCCGACGTCCTGCTGCGTCGTCGCGCGGACCGGCCCGCTCAACCTTCCCGCCGGGCCGCGGCCGCCGCGGCATTCGCCGTCGGGGTGGTCACCGCAGAACCCGCCCTCACGCTGCCCGTCACCGGGTTCGCAGCCGCCGTCACCGGCGGGCGGGTTCCCGACGCACGCGCGGACGAGCTCCTCGCCGGCGCCACTCTGGGAGTGGCGGTGGCACTTGCCGGCAACCGACTGGCCCCCGCCCGCACCCCCACCCCGCTGCGCGTCGTCCCGCCCCGCCACAGTCCGCAGCCCCCACGGCCGGACGGCGCGGGCGTGGTGATCGTGGTGAACCCCCGCTCGGGCCGGGGTCGCGGCGGCCGGCTCGCGGACACCGCACGACGCGCCCTGCCGGCCGCGGAGATCGTCAGGCTCGAAGCCGGCGCCGATGTAGCCACCGCGATGAGCGAGGCCGCGGGCCGCGCCGGTGTTCTCGGGGTCTGCGGCGGGGACGGGACCGTCGCCACCGCAGCCAGTGCCGCCATCGACGCGCAGGTCCCACTGCTGGTGATCCCCGGCGGCACGTTCAACCACTTCGCCGCCGACCTCGGTGTCGAACGCGTCGCCGACGCGGTGGCCGCGCTGCGCGACGGGAGCGCGATCCGGGTCGACGTCGGCCAGGTCGACGGACAACTGTTCGTCAACACCGCGAGCCTCGGCAGCTATCCGGCCTTCGTGGCCGTGCGCGAGCGCTGGGAGAGCAGACTCCGCAAGCCGCTCGCGGCGGCAGTCGCACTGCTGGTCGCGGTGCGCCGGGAGCACCCGCTGCGCCTCGAGGTCGACGGGCAGGAACGGCTCGTCGCGATGATGTTCGTCGGCAACAGCCGATACCAGCCGTACGGCTTCGCCCCCGCCTGGCGTCCCCGCCTGGACGACGGACGGCTGGACCTACGCATGGTCACCGTCGAGGGACGGCTCCCGCTCTTGCGCCTGGTCCTGTCCCTGCTCACCGGCCGTCTGGGTCGCAGCCGGCTCTACGTCGAGGACGACCCGGCGGACCTGCTCGTCTCCCGACCGGACGGTCCCGGCCTGCTCGCGCGTGACGGCGAGATCGGACCCGGCCCGGCCACCCTGGAGTTCACGACACTGCGTCGCGCGCTGACCGTCTACCGAGCGGCCCCACCTCGCCCGTTCGCCCTATGAGGTTCCGGACCGCCGTCTGCCGGTGTACCTCGCCGGCACCGCCCTACTGGTCACCGGGTTCCTCGATGCGCCGGCCGTCCTTGGGCCATCGTTCCACCAAGGATCGGCCGATCGGCGACCTCAGGACGGGCGGCGCAGGCCGCTGATCAACCGCCTCAGCACGGACGGCTCGGCGGTCGCGTCTGTCCCCGAGGTCGCCGGACGGGTCGGCGTCACGGCCGTATGGCTCGGGGGCCGTGGCACCAGCTGAACGCCGGGCGCGCGGAGCGGGAGCCGAGGGCGGTCGTCATCCGGGGCTCTGCCATCGCCTGATTCTTCCGGGCTGAAGCCGACCGCGGGTTCGCCCTCGACCCCGCGCCCGTCGGAAAGCAAAGGAGGCGCGGTGATGATCGGGGCGGGCATCGGCGCCGGTTCTTCGCTTCTGCCGTCGTCCGGGACCGGAGAAGGGGGTGGCGGCACGACCATGACCGGGGCGAAGGAGCTGCGCTGGTCCGGGCCGCCTGACGAGGGATCAGGCCGGTTCTCCGGCGACGTCCGCGCGGCGGGCACGGCCAGCTCGGAGGCCGCCAGCTCAAGGGTCGCCGCCGTCTCGGGAATCGCGGTCTCCGCGGTTCTCGATTCCCCAGTCTCCGACCGCGTAGTACTCGGTTCCCGGGTCGCCGTCCACACGCTGATCGACGCAGGGACTGCCACTGAGGTGCTCGTATCGGCGCCGGCGCTTGGCGTCGGGGCGACCGGGCCCTTCGGCGCGGCCGTCGCGTTGAGGGCAACCTGCGCCTTCGGGGCAGCCGGAGGCGCGATCGGGACAGCTGATTGCGACGTCGCTGGTGCCCGTATCGGGGGCGGCGGTGCCACGACCGCCGGAGCGCGCGAAGCCGACGCAGCGCCCTCTGCGTGCGGCCCGCGGGGCGCGTCGTCGGCCGTCTCGGACTGGGCGCGGTCCACCTCGCGCGCCGGTGTGGCCGGTCGAGCTGCGGCCCCCGCCGGTCCGGCCAGCCCGGCGAGTACCCCCCTCGACCACGTCAGGTTCCCCCGCACGCGATTGATCCGCACGGCCACCCAGACCGACTCCGGATGGCCGGGACCCGCGAGGACCAGTCGCGAGAGGTGGAACGCAGATCCGGTGGTCGCCACGACGTCCTCGAACTCGCGGCGACCATGGTGGGACGGATCCGCGGCCCGGTGGGCCCGATCGAGCACCGCGCGCGCCGACCCCGGCGGTCCGCCCCACTCCCCCAGGACCCGCTCGCCCGCAACGTCCACGACCGCAACGTGCTCCGCCCCGGGTAGAGCAGCGAGCGCCTGCACGTACCGCTCGGCTGCGCTCGGCTCGGCCCCGCGCGCGGTGTTATCCGCGGCAGATGTCGCTTCTACGACCACGCCATCCCTCATTGCTTCAGGTCTCTGGACCTTGGCACGATAGGGACCCCAACTCGTCCCCGGCAACGGCGCCATTCGGACTATCGAGGTACGACTCTCCGCCGCTGTGACATCAGTCAGGGCGCGATGCGACTTCTCGGTCCGACCTCCGTCACGCCCATACTGGCCTCCCGGGACCGGCCCTACCGGTCCCGATCCCTTCGAGTGCGGTGATCCGCTGCTCCGTGTGTTGCGTCGTCTGTGCTGGCCGCCTCGCGGGCGGTCGCCTCAGCATCACGGACAGTGAAGGGGGCGGGGCGCCTGCCCGGCTAGGTCGCCGCAGCGGTCTGGCCGCCGCTAGCATCGTGGCGATGCCCTCCACGCTGGCCGACCTCGAAGCGCGGATCGCCGCACTCGAAGCCGAGCGTGCCGACTATCGGGCCGTGCTGGCAGCGATCAATGCCCTCGGGGAGAACCAGCGCACCCACAGCGAGCGAATCGAGGCTGTTGAGACCCGGCTGGGCTCGGTGGAGACCGCGTTGGGCGGGGTGGAGTCGAAGCTCGACGACACCGGCACTCGCGTGCGAGCCATCGAGGACAACCTCGCCGAGGTCAAGGACTTGGTGGTTCGCGCGCTCGACCTGTAGCGCGAGGGTACGGGCGTTCCACTCAACTCCCCAAGGTGCACGGTCAGCAGCCCGGCTCGGCCACGCTGTCGGCGGCGGCTCGGACGCCTCACGGCCTCGGCGGGCGCCGAGAGGACCAATCCCGACCAGCCTCGGGCGATCGGCGACGACCGACCGCCCGGATCGCTGCCTCCCCCAGCCGAACATTGGGTTCCAAGTCGATCTCTACCTCGCGGACCTACTCGCCGTCACCGAGGCGGTCCTGCTCGACGTCACCGCGCGGCTCGTCACCGCGCACGGCGCCGTCGTCACCAGCGGCGCCTGGCCCCTCGGACTGGAGGCGGCGTGACCGAGGCACTGTGGGTCCTCGGCCGCGCCACCGGCGTGGTCTCCCTGCTCATGCTCACCGTGGTGGTGGCGCTCGGCGTCGCGACCTGGAAGGGCCGCCCGCTGGGTAGCCTGCCCCGGTTCGCGGTCGCCGCCGAGCACCGCAGCGCTTCCCTGTGCCTCACGAATCCGGGACGGAACGCCGCCCCGCTGCGCGGTGACTCCGCTCCGGACGACCCTGTTTACCGCGCTCTTGCCCGAAGTCACGACCATGGCCGTCCAGAGCGGGCTACGTGGGCTCGTGAGGATCGGAGGTCGAGCTTGACCAGCATGAGGCCGGGGATGACGGCACGCGCGGAGCACGACGGGGCGAGGTCCACCGGCGGAGCGCACCCGCAAGACGACGCTCGCGATCTCGACGAGTCGGCGGTGGGCGGAGGGCTGCGCGCCCGGCCGGTGCCGGGAGAGACCTTTGCAGGTCAGGACCCGGCGCGGGCGGCGGCCCGTGCGCTGACCCGCGAGTCTCCGACACGATGCCCGGCGCGGACCCGGGCGTGGCGCTACGGCGAGCTGGTGGCCGAGGGCTTCCCCGTCGCTGAACTGTCCGACCATCTCGACGCCGACCCGGGCGCCGTGGTGTGGCTGGACCTGCACGACCCTGACCTCGCCGACCTCGCGGTGCTCACCGAGGAAGTCGGGCTGCACCCGCTCGCCGTCGAGGACGCAGTGCACGAGCACCAGCGCCCCAAGCTCGACCGCTACCAAGACCACCTTTTCCTCGCGGCGTACGCGGTGGCGCTCGACCAGGACACCGGCGAGATCGCGAACAGCGAGCTGGCCGCGTTCATCACCGACCGGGCGCTGATCACTGTGCGCAAGGACGACGGGTTCGACCCCGACGCGCTCATCTCCCGCTGGGATTCCTCGAGCGAGCTCGCTGTCAACGGCGTGTCGTTCTTGCTGCACGGCCTGCTCGATCAGATCGTCGACGGACACTTCAAGGCGGTGCAGGTCCTCGACGACGCCATCGAAGAGGTCCAGGACCAGCTCTTCGCCGACACCGACCCCGGCCAACAGCTGCAGCGACGCAGCTTCGAGCTCCGCCGCTCCCTTGTACTGATCCGGCGCGTGGTGCTCCCGATGCGCGACGTGCTCAACACCCTGATGCGCCGCGACCTGCACGTCGTCGACGAGGCCATGGGCCCGTACTACCAGGACGTCTACGACCACGTGCTGCGAGCCACCGAGTGGACCGAGAGCCTGCGCGACCTGGTCACCACCATCCTCGAGACCCGCCTGACGATCCAAGGCAATCGGCTCAACGAGATCATGCGCCAGCTGACCTGCTGGGCGGCGATCATCGCGGTGCCGACCGCGGTAACCGGCTTCTACGGCCAGAACGTTCCCTATCCCGGCTTCCAACAGGGCTGGGGGTTCCTCACCAGCCTCGTGCTCATGGTCCTCATCGCCGGAGCGCTGTACCTCAGCTTCAAACGCAAGCACTGGATCTGACCGCCACGCCGTCCTGTCGGACGGCGGCTCGACCCACCGGGCCGATCTGTCCTCGTCGCGATCCTGCTCCGCGGCGCCGACCGGGCGCGTGACATCGACTCCCAGCCCCTCACGCGGTCCTCACGCGAATGAGGGACACGCCGGTCCGAACGGTCCTCGTCGCGGCGGACCGGCCGTTCGTCGCTTACTCGACCGGTGCGCCCTCAGACGTTCCGGGCTGTCCGCGACTGCCTCACTAGCGTTCGCGCGCCCTCGACCGCAAGACCACGACACCTACCCAGGAGGACTCGGCGTGCATCCCGCAGGAGCCGGCCCCCTCGGCCCGACGTCGGCCCCGGGTCCGATCTCTCCCACGCCATCGCGCCCGATCGTGCCCGCGGCGGGGCCGGTGCTCCTCGGGGGCAGCTCCGCGCCCCCACGCACCCTGCTCGACGTCCTCGCCGCCGCCGCGGCGGCGCACTCCGCTCGCCCGGCGATCGACGACGGCACGCGGGTACTGGACTATGCGGCACTGCGGGACGAAGCGAATCGGGTGGCCAGCCTGCTGGCTGCCCGCGGAGTCGGGCACGGTGACCGGGTCGGCATCCGGATCGCCTCAGGGTCGGCCGACCTGTACGTCGCCGTCCTGGGCGTGCTCGCGGTCGGGGCGGCCTACGTCCCCGTCGACGCCGACGACCCGCCCGACCGCGCGGCCCAGGTGTTCTCCCGCGCCGCGGTGCGCGGCGTGCTCACCGGGCGGCAGACCTACGAGCCCCACCGGGCCGTCCCGTCCGCCGCGCCCCCGACCCGACCGCTGCCGTCGGACGATGCCTGGGTCATCTTCACGTCGGGGACCACCGGCAGCCCCAAAGGCGTCGCGGTCACCCACCGGAGCGCCGCGGCCTTCGTCGACGCCGAGGCGCGGCTCTTCCTGCAGCACCGCCCACTCGGACCGGGCGACCGGGTGATGGCCTCGCTGTCGGTGGCCTTCGACGCGTCCTGTGAGGAGATGTGGCTGGCGTGGCGTCACGGCGCGTGCCTCGTGCCCGCGCCCCGCTCGCTCGTCCGCTCCGGGGCGGAGGTCGGCGACTGGCTCGCCGCCCGCGGGATCACGGTCGTGTCGACGGTCCCCACCCTCGCCGGGCTCTGGAGTGCCGAGCAGTGCCGCGGCATCCGCCTGCTGATCCTGGGCGGCGAGGCGTGCCCGGACGGGCTGGCCCACCGTCTGGCGGCGGTGTGCGACGAGGTCTGGAACACCTACGGGCCGACCGAGACCACGGTGGTCGCCTGTGCCGCCCGGCTGCGCCCGGACGAGCCGGTCCGCATCGGCCTGCCGCTCGCCGGGTGGCAACTCGCCGTCGTCGACCCGGAGCACGCGTGCCCGGTCCGCCCGGGCGAGGTCGGCGAGCTCGTCATCGCCGGTGTCGGCACCGCCCGCTACCTCGACCCCGAGAAGGACGCCGTCGCCTTCCGCCCCCTGCCCGCCCTCGGCTGGAGCCGGGCCTACCGCAGCGGCGACCTGGTGCGCGCGGAGCCCGAGGGCCTCGTCTACCTCGGGCGCGCGGACTCGCAGGTGAAGATCCGCGGGTTCCGGGTGGAGCTCGGTGAGATCGAGGCGGTGCTCGCCGCGGTGCCCGGCGTCCGGCAGGCCGCGGTCACGAGCCACACTCCGTCGTCGGGGATCACCGAACTCGTCGGCTACTACCGCCTCGAGGACGGCGTCGCGCTCGACGAGGCCTCGCTCGTCGCGCGGCTGCGCAGCGCGCTGCCCGCCCACATGGTCCCGGCGTACTTCCAGCGTCTCGCCACCTTTCCCACCATGACCAGCGGAAAAGTGGACCGTGCGGCCCTGCCGCCGCCGTCCGCGCGCCGCGGCGCGGCGACCGGGGAGGTCGTCGCGCCGCGCACCCCGACCGAGGAGGCGCTCGCCGCCGCGGTCGGCGAGGTGCTCGAGTTCGACCGGGTCTCGGTCACGAGCCACCTCGTTGACGACCTCGGCGCGAACTCGCTGACCCTGGCGCGCGTCGCGACCCGGCTACGGCAGGACACCGACCTGCCGCCCGTGCCGATCCGACTCATGTACGCCCACCCGACCGTCCGGTCCCTGGCCGAGGCGCTCACCGGCGCCGACCGGCAGGCCGCCGCCGTGCCCGCGCTGACCCTGCCCCAAGAGCCGCCCGAGCCACGGGTCGCGGCCTGGACCCACCGCCTCTGCGCGGCGCTCCAGCTGCTGGTCCTGGCCGGGCTCGCCCTCGGCGGGGTCCTGCTGGCCGACGTCGACGTGGAGTGGGTCGGTGCCACCCAGGCCTTCGACGAGCTCCTCCTGCGGGTGCTCACCGCGCTCGCGGCCAGCGCCGCGGTGGTCTGCGTGCTTCCGATCGCGGCCAAGTGGCTGCTCGTCGGACGCTGGCGCCCGCGCACGATCCGGTTCTGGAGCTCCGACTACGTCCGGTTCTGGACGGTCGCCACGCTGATCCGCACCTCCCCGCTCGCCCGGCTCACCGGATCACCCCTTCACGTGCTCTACCTCCGGGCGCTCGGGGCCCGGATCGGGCCGGGGGCGGTGATCCTCTCCACCACGGTCCCGGTCTGTACCGACCTGATCCAGATCGGTGCGGGTGCCGTGGTTCGGCGCGGGGTGTCGCTCACCGGCTACCAGGCCCGCGCCGGGGCGATCCGGACCGGACCGGTGCGCGTCGGCGCCGGGGCGGTGATCGGTGAAGGATCGCTCGTCGAGATCGACACCGAGATCGGCGACGGCGCGCGGCTCGCGCACGCGTCCTCGCTGCACACCGGGCAACGGGTGCCCGGCGGTCGGCACTGGCACGGTTCCCCCGCCCGTCCGGCTGACCATCCCGCGCCGGCCCTCCCGAACGCGCGGTGTCCGCGGTGGCGGCGGGCGATCGCCGCCGTCGTCGAACTGCTCGCCCTATGGCTCGCCGCCGGCCTCCTCGTGGCAGGCATCGTGTGGGTGTCCGACCGGGTGCCCGCGCTCGGGGACGCGGTCCTGCCCGGGGCGGCGGAGCTCGCCGACCCGGTGTTCTACCTGCGCACGCTCGCCGCCTCGGCGGTCCTCTACGTCGGCGCCGTCGCCGTCGGACTCCTCGCGGTGTGCACCCTGCCCCGGCTCCTGCGCGGCCTCCTGCGCCCCGGCCGGGTCCACCCGCTCCACGGGCCCGCGCACCTGTGCCACCGGGTGCTCACCCGCGTGACCAATGTGCCGTTCTTCGTGCAGCTGCTCGGCGACAGCTCCTACGTCGTCACCTACCTGCGTGCTCTCGGCTACGCGATGGCCGACGCGGGTCAGACCGGCTCGAACGTCGGGGCCGAGCTGCACCACGAGAACCCCTACACGATCACCGTGGGGCCCGGCACCATGCTCTCCGACGGCGTCGACCTCGTGAACGCCGAGATATCCGCGACCGCGTTCCGCACCGAGCACCTCGCGATCGGCGGACGGTGCTTCCTCGGCAACGTCATCTCCGTGCCACCGGGGGCCGTGCTGGGCGACGACGTGTTCATCGGTACCAAGACCATGATCCCGGCCGACGGTCGCCCGCGCAGCGGGGTCGGGCTGCTCGGCTCACCGGCGTTCGAAATCCCACGGCGTCGGGCCGACGAGGCGGAGTTCGCGCTGAGCCGCACTGACCTCCGCCGCCGCCTGGGCGCCAAGAACGCCCACAACCTGCGCACCATCGCGCTGTTCCTGCTCGCCCAGTGGGTCCGCGTCGCGCTCCTCGCGATCCTGGGGCTGGTGGCGATCAACCTCGGCAACCGCGTCGGGGTGTCCGTCGTCGCCGCCGCTGTGCTCCTCGCCGGTCCACTCGACCTCGCCTACGGCGTGCTGCTCGAGCGGATGAGCACCCGCTTCGGCCCGCTGCGCCCGCAGTACTGCTCGATCTACGACCCCTACTTCTGGCGTCACGAACGATTCTGGAAGTTCAGCACCCAGCCCGGCCTGCTCGACGGGACCCCGTGGAAGAGCGTGGTCTGGCGTCTGCTCGGGGTCCGCGTCGGTCGTCGGCTCTTCGACGACGGCGCCAGCATCAGCGAGAAGTCGCTGGTCGCCCTCGGAGACGACGTGACGCTCAACCGCGGCGTCGTGCTCCAGCCCCACTCCATGGAGGACGGTGTGTTCAAGGCCGCCCCGATCCTGGTGGACTCCGGGGCCGAGCTCGCCCCGACCGCCTTCGTCCACTACGACACGGTGATCGGGGTCGGCGCCGTGCTCGGCGCCAGCGCCTTCCTCACCAAGGGCCAGCGGGTCGCTCCGGGCGCGCGCTGGCTCGGCAACCCTGCCGAGGAGATGCCGCCGCCCCGCCGAGCCTCGTCCCGGCAGCCCGTGCCGGGTACCAGCGGCCGCGAACGGTGGTCCATGACGCCGGCGTCGTAAGCCTCGACCGACCACCGCCCGCAGCATCAAAGGCTCGTGCGAACATGAAACCGACCCTCCGGGCCCGGACCGGCGAAGCGAGCGACGGCTCGCGGCACCGCCCGCCACCGCCGAAGCGGGGACCACGCTGGTGGCCGCGGCGCCGTCGGTGGCGCGTCGCGGTGGTCCTCGTGGCGATCATCCTGCTCCTCGTCGTCCTGACCGCGCCGTCGCTCACCCACGCCCTGACCCGTCCGGGCAGCGACAGTGTGGCGGCGCGCCTGGCCGAGTGGGGCCGGGATCACGAGCTCGGGCCCGTCGTGACCTGGCTCGAAGCACGTCAGTACGACCTGCACCAGCCGCCCACCGGTGGGGCGCCGCCCGGCGGAATCCCGCTCGCGGCCGGGGCGGAGCCGGACCGGCCCGGCGCCCGGCCCGCGCCGCCCGACCTCCCGCCTCCGGGGGGTCTGTCGCCGCTCCCGGGCGAGGGCCGGTGGCAGACGGTGGTCGCCACGCCGCACGGCGACGCCGTGCGCATCGCGTCGGTGCGTCCCGACGCCCAACACACCTCGTTCGTCGTCGGCGTGATCTGGATGGACCCCGCGCTCGTCCGCGGCGTGCTGCACCCAGGCACCGTGGACCCCGGAGGGCACTGGTCGACACCGACCTCGGTCGACGCCGCCGAGCAGCGCAGCGTGGTCACCGCGTTCTCGGCGGGCTTCCGCCTGCAGGGCGATAGCCACGGCGGGTGGTACTCCGAGGGCCGCGAGGCCCGTCGGCTCGTCCCCGGCGCCGCCAGCCTGGTCATCCGCCGCGACGGCACCACCGACGTCGGCACCTGGGGAGCCACCCCCACCACGGGCGAGGTGCACATGACCCCGGACGTGACATCTGTACGCCAGAACCTCGTCCCCCTCGTCGACGACGGCGCGGTCAACCCGACGTGTGCCACTGGCGGTACCGCGGAATGGGGCTCCACCGTCGGTCAGGCCGCGTACATCCACCGCTCGGCGTTCGGGGTCACGCCTACCGGGGCGATGATCTACGTCGGCGGGCCGGCCCTGTCGGTGTGCACCCTCGGCGACCTACTGCGATCGGCCGGCGCCGTTCGGGGCATGGAGCTCGACATCAACCCCGCATGGGTCTCAGGGGTGTACTTCCACCCCGACGGCCGTCCCCACCCCGACGCGTTCCGCCTGTTCCCCGACGAGCAGATCGGGACCCAGCACTACCTTCAGACCTCGAGCCGGGACTTCCTCTCCTTCGACCTGCGGTCCCCCGCCGACGTCGCGGCGTCACCGGCGGCACGCCGTCATCCCGTCTCCGGCCCGCCGCAACAGCGCGGACGGGCGAGGCCGCCCGGATCCTGAGGCCGCGGCGGGTCGAGCAGGTCCCGCGGTCGGGCACTGCGGTGTCGGTGGGACAGTGAACGCCCGCATCGTGATCATCTCGGCCTCGGTCGGCGCCAGGCACGACGGGCCCGCCGACGAGCTCGGCCGTCGCCTGCAGCGCCGGGGCTGGTGGGTGGACCGGCCCGACGGGCTCGAGATCCCGCCCCACGGACTCGGGTGGGCCCTGCGACGCCTCTACCTGGGCGGTATGCGTCACACGCCGGACCTGTGGGGCCCGGTGCTCGACTCCTTCGCGGACGGTCTGGGCGCCCGGGCCGCTCGAGCATGGCTCGACGGGCTCACCGAGCGCACCGCGACGTTGATCGGGGAGACCCCGCACGCCGCGGCCTGGTGGCATCCCGGGGTTGACCTGGTGCTCGCGCCGCACCCGGTGGCGGCTGCCGTCACGAACGCGAACCGCCGGGACGATGCCGCGGCCGTGCGGGCCGATCTCGGTGTCCCGGCGGGAGCACCCTGGCCTTGGTCATCGCCGGGTCGGGAGGCACCGGCCCGGCGTGGGCGCAGAGCACCACGGGCCAGGCTCCCCAGTGGGCGAGGTCCGCCGTCGGCTGGATCGACGACGTTCCCCGACTCCTGGCCGCGGCCGACGTCGTCGTCCACAACGCCGGGGGCCTGGCCTGCTGGGAAGCACTCGCCGCACGACGGCCGGTGGTGAGCTACCGCCTGCTGCCCGGACGCGGCGAGGCGAACGCGGCCGCGCTGCACGCCGCGGGCGCTGTGCCATGGGCCCGCTCCCGGGAGGATCTCGGAGTCCTGGTGGACTGGGCCGTCCGCGATCCCGACGGGTGCGGACTCCGGGCACGGCCCATGCGAATCGATCCGGCCTGGGTCGTCCACCAAGCCGCTTCCCGCCGTCGGGGTGAGGTCGGGGCTGCCGGCTCCCAGTTCGACGACCGGGTGGGTGCCGACACCGCAACCCCCGAGGTCGGGTCCCAGGCCCAGGCCGTCGCTGACGGGACCGTCCGAGCCGTGTCGGACGACGCGTCCGTCCCCGAGGCCGCTGCCGCCGTCGGCGCGGGCGCGGGCGGTGTCTGCCCGACGGAACCGCTCGCTTCGCCTGTATCGGGCCCGATCCCGGATCGCCGGGCCCCCAGTCCGGGAACGCCTCGACCTCGCTCGGTGTCTTGTCGATCACCAGGGATGGGCGGCGGGGTGGCCTTGCGGCACGAGGGGCGGGCCACGTTTTCGGCCTACCAGATCGAGGCCGCCGGCCCCCACCGGCTGGGATGGTCATCGGCGAGGCGAAGAAGAATGATCGGCAGCACGCAGTGCGGCGGGGGCGTCCGGTCCCCGACC
>NZ_DASXJD010000053.1:0-4578 GCF_036497585.1 Actinomycetospora sp.
GGGCGACCACCAGCGCGGCCGTGCCGAGGGCGGCGGCGACCGCGCCCACCAGGGCGATGAGCGCGAAGGTCCGCGCGCCGGCGGTCAGCTTCGGCCGGGTCTCCCGGCCGCTGCGCTCACGCTCCAGCCCGATCATCAGACCGATGGCGAGCGCCGTCCCGGCGTGCGCCAGCGCGGTGACCGTGTCCACCTCGGCTCCTCCCCACCCCGGCCGCGCGCGGGCCGCCAAGAGCTTCGCGGGCTGCGGAGGCGCCGACCAGTGCCACGAGGTCCCGCCGGGGCACGACGTCCGGCCCGTCTCCGATGGCAGGGAAATGTACGTACATAGGAGGGTGCGCTGGCACTGCAGTGGTGTCATAATGTCCGGACATTAGCGACACAGGAGCACGCGATGTTCGACGTCCGGGCCGTCCCCACCTCGAGCCTCGGCGACCGGAGCTACCTCGCCCACGACGGCGAGGTCGCCGCGGTCATCGACCCCCAGCGCGACATCGACCGGGTCCTCGTCCTGGCCGACGAGCTCGGGGTGCGGATCACCCACGTCGCCGAGACCCACATCCACAACGACTATGTCTCCGGCGGCCTCGAGCTCGCCCGGGTCACCGGCGCCACCTACCTGGTCGACGCCCGCGACGACGTCGCATTCGAGCGCACCGCGGCGCGCGAGGGCGACGACATCGCGGTCGGCGCGATGCGGCTACGGCCGCTCGCGACCCCCGGCCACACCCACCACCACCTCTCCTACGCGCTCGCCGACGCGGACGGCGCGGTGCAGGCGGTGTTCACCGGCGGGTCGATGCTCTACGGCACCACCGGGCGCACCGACCTGGTCTCTCCCGCCGACACCGTCGCGCTCACCCACGCCCAGTACCACTCCGTGCGCCGGCTGGCCCGGGAACTGCCGGCCGCGGCCGTCGTCCTCCCGACCCACGGCTTCGGCAGCTTCTGCTCGGCGACCCCGCCCACCGGGGACGCCTCCACCGTCGGCGACCAGCTCATCACGAATCCCGCGCTCACCCGGGACGAGCAGGACTTCGTCGACACCCTGATCGCCGGGCTCGGCGCCTACCCCGCCTACTACGCGCGGATGGGCCCCACCAACAGCGCCGGCCCGGCCCCCGTGGATCTCTCCGCACCGGAAGCCGTCGAGCCCGTCGAGCTCCGGGCCCGCCTCGCGGCCGGGATCGCCGCGGGGCAGTGGGTGGTCGACCTGCGCGATCGGGTCGCGTTCGCCGGGCGGCACCTGCACGGCTCGCTGTCGTTCGAGCTGAGCCAGCCGTTCGTGACCTACCTCGGTTGGCTGCTGCCCGACGACGCCGAGCTCACCCTGGTCGGCGAGAGTGCCGAGCAGGTCGCCGACGCCCGGCGCGAGCTGGTCCGCATCGGGATCGACCGGCTCGCCGGCGCCGCCACCGGGCCCGTCGAGGGCCTCGCCGGTGACGGCGGGCTCGGCTCCTACCGGGTCGCCGACTTCGCTGCGCTGGCCCGGCGCGACCCGGCCGCGGTCGTCGTCGTCGACGCCCGCACCGCGATCGAGCGGGCCGCGGGCGGCGTCGCCGGCTCCCTGCACATCGCCCTGCACGAGCTCCCCCGGCGTCGTTCGGAGATCCCCGCCGGGGAGGTCTGGATCTATTGCGGGTCCGGCTACCGCGCCGCGGTCGCCGCGTCCCTGCTCGCCACCGACAGCGGCGTCGCACGCGACCTCGTCGTCGTGGACGAGGACTTCGCCGAGGCCACGGCCGCGGGGTTGCCCGTCACTGACGCGGCCGCTCGCGGCGCCGACGCCGCCTGACACCGTCGTGCTCGCCCTCGGGGTCGCCTTCGGCCTCGTCGTCGGCGCCCTACTGGGTCTGGTCGGGGGCGGCGGCGGGATCCTGGCCGTGCCCGCCCTCGTCTACGGGCTCGGTCTGCCGTTGTCCGCGGCGGTCCCGGGCTCGCTGGCGGTCGTCGGCCTCGCCTCGGCCGTCGCCGTCGCTCCCCGCGCCCGCCGCGAGGTCTCCTGGCGCGTCGCCGGCGTGGTCGCCGCGGCCGGGATCCCCACCGCGCTGCTCGGCGGCGTCGTCAACCACCACCTCGACCAGCGCGTCCTCCTGCTGGCCTTCGCCGGGATCATGGTCGCCGCCGGGGTGAGGATGCTGCTGCCCACCGCGGAGTCCGGCGGCGTGTGCGACCTCCCCGGCGGCGGCGTCGCCTGCCGGCGCTGCCTGCCCCGGGCGGTGGTCACCCGGCTGGGCGTCGGGTTCCTCACCGGGCTGCTCGGGGTCGGCGGCGGCTTCCTGCTCGTCCCGGCGCTCGTGGTCGCCCTCGGGCTGCGCGCCCCGGTCGCCGTCGCCACCTCGTTGGTGGTGATCGTGGTGAACTCGGCCGCGGGCCTGGTGCCCTACGTCGTGGCCGGGCACGTCGCCAGCGCGATGAACTGGCCCGTCATCGGCCTGTTCGCCCTCGCCGCGATCGCGATATCGCTACCCGCCGGACGGCTCGCCCGCCACATCCCCGCCACTGCGCTCCGCCGCGGCTTCGCGGTCCTCGTGCTGCTCGTCGCGGTCGGTGTCACCGCGCAGTCGGTCAAGGCACTCGTCGGCTGACGAGGTCGACGACGACGTCGTCGGGGACCTGGTGGAAGTCGGCGTAGGCCTGCCCCACGGCCCGGAAGTGCTCCGGGGCCTCGAGGCAGACCAGCTCGTCGACCTCCTCGGCCAGCCAGGAGGCGACGTCGGGGGCGCACACCGGCGCCGCGAGCACGACGTGCGCGGCGCCCTGGGCCCGGGCGACCCGGCACGCGGCGACGGCGGTCGCCCCGGTGGCGATGCCGTCGTCGACCAGCACGGCGGTCCGCCCGGTCACAGGGGTCCGGGTCCGGCCGCGGCGGAAGGACTCCGCGCGTCGCTCGATCTCCTCGCGCGCCCGGCGCTCGATCTCGGCGAGCTCGCGGTCGCCCACGTGGGCCCGGCGCACCAGGTCCTCGTCGAGGACGAGCACGTCGCCCTCCCCGACCGCCCCCATGGCGAGCTCGGACCGGAACGGCAGACCGAGCTTGCGCACAAGGATCACGTCGAGGGGCGCGTCGAGCGCCGCGGCCACCTCCGCCGCGACGGGCACCCCGCCCCGAGGCAGGCCGAGGACGACGACGTCGTCGTCCCGCAGGTGCTCCAGGCGCACGGCCAGGCGCCGCCCGGCGTCCGCGCGGTCGGTGAACAGCATCCCGTCCTCCTCCCCCGGTCACTCGGCGTCGTCGGCTCGTCGGAGCCCGAGCAGGCGCTCCGCGTCGGACTCCCGGGGGTCCGGCAGCTGCCGGATCGCGCAGCCCGGCACGTCCTCGCGGTCCAGGTCGAGCGGGCGGTCCCACCGGCGGGGGCTGGCGGCGAGATCCTGGTCGCCACCCACCAGCGGTCGAGGACGCCCCGCCCGGCCCTGGACCTCGACGAGCTCCTCCAGCCGGTCGACGCGGCGCAGGAGCGCGACCAGCTCGTCGAGCCGCGCCAGGACCTGGTCCTGCCGGGGTTCCTCGGTCATCGGGTCCTCCTCCGGATCGCTCAGTGCACCCCGACGCCGCGGGCCAGCAGGATGCGGTGGGCCTCCTGCGCGGCGCGAGCCGTCCCGTCCTCGGCGCGGACCCGCGTCGGGAGGTCCTCCAGGCCGCGGGCCAGGACCGCGAGGGCGTCGGTCAGGGAGCGCACCGAGTCCTCGAGCGCGGCGAGGCGCGCGTCGTCGGAGGGGGCCGGAGCCGGTACCTCGACGTCGCCCTCGTCGTCGGCGGCCCGGCCGGTGAGCTCGTCGCACAGTCGCGTGGGGAACGCGTCCAGCACGTGGTCGAGCTGCCCGGGCGAGAACAGGGAGTCGAGGGCCTCGAACACCCGGCCCGCCAGGTCCGGGACCTCGGCGACACCGACGCCGGCCTCGTGCGCGAACGCCCGGCGGAAGAGGTCGGCGTCGTGCGCGACCGGGACCCGGCTCGGCGTCCAGCCCTCGTAGAAGACGCCGCGGAGGAACTCGGGCAGCTGCGCGGCGAGGTGAGCGGCGCCGTCCACTGGGAGCCGGTCGCGCACCACGTGCAGCCAGGCGCGCAGCACGCGGTGGGTGAACGGGCGGTCCTCGGTGTCCAGGACGTCGGAGACCACGCGCAACCACTCCGCGGCGGTGCCGTGGGCGTGGGCCAGGGGGTCGGTCGAGTGGGCCATGGTCAGCCTCCAGATGCCACCGGGAGTTCGTCAGGCTCGGCGCGCGGCCCGGCACCCGACAGGGGCGAAGGTCTCCCATCCGGTGCCGATCGGCCGCGGCACGACCGGCTCGGGACGTTCGACCCTTCTCGACCGCGGGGCCGGTGGGCGACGGTGGCCGCCGGTCACCGCCGTCGAGGAACCGAGAGGACGTCCATGCCCCTGCCCCCGGCCTACGCGCCCGACGAATCCGTCGTCGCCGCCGTCGCCCGGCTCACCGCCGAGTTCGGCAGCCGCCCGGCAGCCATCGAGCCCCTCGTCGTGGCCTGCCGCCGCGACCTGACCGGAGCCCCGCCGGGCGCCCTCCCCGAGCTCGTCGAACGGCTCGCCCGGCAACGCCTCCTCGGGAGCGACGGCGCGC
>NZ_DASXJD010000054.1:0-1530 GCF_036497585.1 Actinomycetospora sp.
CGAAGAACGAGGTGCGGATCATGCCCGGTTCGACGAGCGTGGTCCGGATCCCGAACGGCGCGACCTCGGGGGCGAGCGCCTCGTAGAAGCCCTCGATGCCCCACTTCGACGCGTGGTAGAGCGAGAACGCCGGGAACGACATCTGCCCGCCCATGCTCGAGACCTGCATGAGCAGTCCGCCGCCCTGCTCGCGCAGGTGTGGGACGGCGGCGCGGGCGAGGTGGATGGACGCGGTCAGATTGACGGCGAGCATCCCCTCCACCTGGGTGTCGGTGAGCTCCTCGGCCGCGCCGAAGACGCCGGAGCCGGCGTTGGAGACGACGACGTCGATGGGTCCGAGCTCGGCGAACGCGGCACCGACGACGACGCGGAGCCGGTCGGTGTCGGCCACGTCCAGGGCTGCGCGCCAGAGTCGGTCGCCGTGGGTCCCGGTGAGGTCGTCGAGCGCCTCGGGACGGCGCAGCGTGGCGGCGACGCGGTCCCCGCGGGCCAGGAGCTGTTCGGTCAGCTCCCGCCCGAACCCGCGGGACGCGCCGGTGACGAACCAGGTCCTCGGTCCTCTGACAGTCATGACTCCATTGCGCTCCCACGACCGTCGACGATCAACGACGGTCTCCGCCCCGCTGTGACAGGCTGAGCCTGTCGGTGAGGGAGGGCGGGTGGAGCTGCGTCAGCTGGAGTACGTGATCGCGGTGGCCGAGGAACGTCACTTCGGGCGGGCGGCCACCCGGATGCACGTGCGCCAGCAGTCGGTGAGCGAGCAGATCCGCCGCCTCGAGCGCGAGCTCGGCGCTCCGTTGTTCGCCCGCACCAGCCGCCGCGTGCAGCTGACGCCGGTCGGCGAGGCGTTCCTGCCCGAGGCCCGCGCGACCGTTGCCGCCGCGCACCGCGCCCGGGACACCGCGCGCCGGGCAGGTGCGGACGGGCCGGCCGGGGTACGCGTCGGGTACGCCGAGGACCTGGGTACCGACCTGTTCGCGCGGGCCGCCGCGGCGCATCCGCCGGTGCGCGTCGTCCCGGTGCCGCTGTCGAGCCCCGAGCAGCTGGCGGCCGTCGTCGAGGGGCGTCTGGACGCCGGGTGGGTGTGGGAGCCCGCGCTGGGTCCGGAGCTGGACTCCGCGCTCGTCGGGCGGGAACTCGCGGTGATCGTGCTGGCCGCGGACGACCCGCTGGCCGCGGGGGACGAGCTCGAACCGGCGGCGCTGTCCGGGCGCCCGCTCGCGGTGGTCCCGCGCGAGGTGAACCCGTGGTTGCACGACCGGTTCGTGGCCGGTCTGCGTGAGCGCGGCGCGGACGTCACCGCCACCTACGACGCGGTGCGCCTCGACCGGCTGGTGCCCCTCGTGCTGGCGGGGGCGGCCTTCGGGATCACCCAGGGCCGGTCTCTGGCAGGCGGTGTGCCTCCGGGAGTGGTGGCGCGGCCGCTGGCCGGGGAGCCGCCGCTCCTGGTCGAGCACCGTCTGGTGTGGCGTCGCGACGCCACCGATCCGGCGGTGGCGAGGCTCGCGGCGCTCGCCGTGTGAGGGGATC
>NZ_DASXJD010000055.1:0-4687 GCF_036497585.1 Actinomycetospora sp.
CTGAACGCGGTGACCTTCGACGTCGTGGCGGGCCCGGAGGGGGCCGCGCGGATCGACGTGCGGGGCAAGCTCTACGCCCCGGAGGAGATCGCGGCGCTGGTGTTGCGCAAGCTCGTCGAGGACGCGAGCAAGTTCCTGGGCGAGAAGGTGACCGAGGCGGTAATCACGGTGCCGGCGTACTTCAACGACGCGCAGCGCCAGGCCACCAAGGACGCGGGGCGGATCGCGGGTCTGGAAGTGCTGCGCATCATCAACGAGCCGACCGCGGCGGCGCTCTCCTACGGGCTGGACAAACGGCAGAACGAGACGGTTCTGGTGTTCGACCTGGGCGGGGGAACGTTCGACGTCAGCCTGCTGGACGTCGGGGACGGCGTCGTGGAGGTACGCGCGACGGCCGGTGACACGCATCTGGGCGGCGACGACTTCGATCGCCGCGTGGTCGACCACCTCGCGGACGAGTTCCAGCGCAACGAGGGCGTCGACCTGCGCCGCGACCCCCAGGCGTTGCAGCGGCTGTTCGAGGCCGCGGAGAAGGCCAAGGTTGAGCTGTCCTCGGTGACCCAAACCTCGATCAGCCTGCCGTTCATCACCGCGGACGCCAACGGGCCCAAGCATCTGAGCACCACCCTGATGCGCTCCACCTTCGACCAGATCACCGCCGACCTCGTCGAGCGGACCCGCGGTCCGGTCGAGCAGGCCATGGCGGACGCCAAGATCACCGCCGATGACATCGACGAGGTGATCCTCGTCGGCGGGTCGACCCGCATCCCCGCCGTGCAGAACCTCGTCCGCCGGCTGACCGGCGGCAAGGACCCCAACATGACGGTGAACCCCGACGAGGTCGTCGCCATGGGCGCCGCGATCCAGGCCGCAGTCATCAAGGGGGAGCGCAAAGACGTGCTGCTGCTCGACGTCACCCCGCTCTCCCTGGGTGTGGAGACGATGGGCGGGCTGATGACGAAGGTCATGGAGCGCAACACCACGATCCCGGCGCGGCGCACAGAGATCTTCAGCACTGCCGAGGACAACCAATCGGCCGTGGACATCGTGGTCCTGCAGGGTGAGCGCGAACGGGCCGCGGACAACCGGGTGCTCGGGCGGTTCCGGCTGGAGAACATTCGCCCGGCCCCGCGCGGGGTCCCGCAGGTCGAGGTCACCTTCGACATCGACGCCAACGGGATCCTCAACGTCTCCGCACGCGACAAGGACACCGACGCGAAGCAGAGCATCACGATCACCCAATCCTCCAACCTGGACCAGGCGGAGATCCAACGCATGGTCACCGACGCCGAGCAGCACCGTGGCGAGGACGCCCGGCTGCGTGAGCTCGTCGACGCCCGCAATTCCCTCGACGCGGCCGCCTACCAGACGCAGGGGCGGCTCGCCGAGCTGGGCGACGCCGTTCCCGCCCACGAGCGGGCCCGGGCCGAGATGCTGGTGGCCGAGGCGGAACAGGCGTTGAAGAGTGAGGCGCCGCTCGAGCAGTTGCGCTCGATGACCGCCGAGCTCCAGCAGGTCTTCCACGGCCTGGGCGCCACGGGCGGGCCCGCCGGCTCCGGCAGCCCGGGCCGGCCGGGCGGCGGGGAAGACGACGTGATCGACGCCGAGTTCACCACGGGGTGAGCGGACGTGGCCGAGCAGCCCGTCGGTAGCGCGGGCAAGGGCGCCGCGACCGCGGCGGCGGAGACCGACCCCGCCAAGGAGGCGCAGGCGACCCTCGCCGAGGTGCGGGAGCGGCTCGACCACGCCGAGGACCAGTGGCGACGCGCGGTGGCCGACCTGGACAACCTTCGCAAGCGGGCGGCCCGCGACGCCGAGCGGGTGCGGACCGAGGAACGGGCTCGGGTAGCGGCGGAGTGGCTGCCGGTGCTGGACAACCTCGACCTCGCCCTGGAACACGCCGGGTCCGGCTCGGAGGCGATCGTGGCGGGGGTCCGGGCCGTACGGGACCAGGCCGTTGCAGTGCTGGCCCGGCTCGGCTTCCCGCGGCGGGACGAGGAGGGCGCCGCCTTCGACCCGGCGCGGCACGAGGCGGTGGCCGCCGTTCCCGTCCCGGGCACCAAGCCGGGCACCGTCCTGCGGGTCGTGCGGCCGGGCTACGGCGCCGATGAGCACCAGCTGCGCCCCGCTGCCGTGGTGGTCGCGGCGGGTCACGGGTGATGGCGGCCGGACGTGATCTCTACGAGGTCCTGGGGGTGGCGCGGACCGCCGGCCAGGGCGAGATCCAGCGCGCGTACCGCAAGCTCGCGCGTGCCTACCACCCGGACGTCAACTCGGATCCGGAGGCGGAGGAGCGCTTCAAGGAGATCTCCGCCGCCTACGACGTCCTGTCCGATCCGGAGCTGCGCCGCCGTTACGACGCGTTCGGGCCGGACTTCCGCCAGGTACCGGAGGGTGTGGACCCCGAGACCTGGGCCCGGGCCCGGGCGGGGCGGGGAGCGGCTGGTGCCGGCGCCCGGCGCGGCTGGACCGGCACCGGCGACGAGGGCGTCTGGTTCAGCACGAGCGGCCCGGGGGCCGAGGGCATCGACCTCGAGGACGTCTTCGGCGACCTGTTCGGGGCGGCCGGCCGCGGACGGTCGGGGTGGGGCCCGATCCCAGGCGCCGACCAGGAGGCCGAACTGGAGGTCACCCTCGAGGAGGCCTATGCAGGTGGGCGCCGCTCGCTGACCGTGGGCGGGCCCGGCGGGCGACGGACCCTGGACGTCACGATCCCCGCCGGGGTCGCCGAGGGGCAGCGGATCAGGCTGGCCGGGCAGGGCGGCGGGGGCAGCGAGGGCGCACCGGCCGGCGACCTGTACCTCGTCGTGCGCATCGCGCCGCATCCGCGCTACCGCGTCCAGGGCCGCGACCTGCACGTGGACCTGCCGCTGACGCCGTGGGAGGCGGCGCTCGGGGCGTCCGTCGCGGTCGATACACCGGCGGGTGAGGCCAAGGTGAAGGTCCTGCCGGGGACGTCCAGCGGTCGGCGGTTACGGCTGCGCGGTCGGGGCCTGCCCAACCCACGGGGCACCCCCGGCGACCTCTACGCCGAGGCCAAGATCACGGTGCCGTCGCGGCTCTCCGCCGAGGAGAGGCGGCTGTTCCAGGAGCTCGCCGCCGCGTCCACCTTCGACCCGAGGAGGACACGATGACCTACCTGCTGGTCCGAGCCGCGGGCCGGGCCGAGGCCGCGCGGCTCGACCTCGACCAGTTCTCGCGGGCCGCCGGCCTGCATCCCGATCTCGTTCGGCGCCTGGTGGCACTTGGGCTGCTGGAGCCGCACCGCGACGCCGACGGGGCGCTGTGGTTCTCGCGGTCGGACCTGGCCACCGTCGCGCGGATCCAACGCCTGCGCGCCGGGTTCGGCCTGAATTACGCGGCGCTCGGCCTGGTCGTGGACCTGCTCGATCGAGTGGCCGTGCTGGAGTGCGCCCTGCGGGAGTCCCGACTTCAGACCCGGTTCCTGCCGCGCGAGACCCCCCGGACATCGACCCGACCCATCGGAGGCTGACGTGGACCCGAACCGTCTCACGCAGAAGTCCCAGGAGGCGCTGCACGACGCCCAGACCAAGGCGCTGCGCTTCCGGCACACCGAGGTCGACGGGGAGCATCTGCTGCTTGCCCTGCTCGACCAGGAACAGGGGCTCGGGTCGCGGCTGCTGTCCCAGGCCGGCGCCGATCCCGACCGGCTGCGGGCCGGGTTGGAGGCGGAGCTGGGACGACGCCCGGGCGTGAGCGGGCCGGGGGCGGCGCCCGGACAGATCCACGTCACCCAGCGCTTGAGCCGGCTGCTGGACACCGCCGAGCGGGAGGCCAAGCGACTCAAGGACGAGTACGTGTCGGTGGAGCACCTGGTGGCCGCGCTCGTCGACGAGGGCAGCGGCACCGCGGCGGGGCGGCTGCTGCACGAGGAAGGGCTGACCCGGGACCGGTTCTTGCAGGCCCTCACCGCGGTCCGGGGCAACCAGCGGGTCACCTCGGCCATGCCCGAGGTCGCGTACGAGGCGTTGGAGAAGTACGGCCGCGATCTGGTCGCCGACGCGGCGGCCGCCAAGCTCGACCCCGTCATCGGCCGGGACAGCGAAATCCGTCGGGTGATCCAGATCCTGTCCCGCAAGACCAAGAACAACCCCGTCCTCATCGGCGACCCCGGAGTCGGCAAGACCGCGATCGTCGAGGGCCTGGCCCAGCGCATCGCCCGCGGCGACATCCCGGAGGGGCTGCGCGGCAAGACGGTCTTCGCCCTCGACATGGGTTCCCTGGTGGCGGGCGCGAAGTACCGCGGGGAGTTCGAGGAGCGCCTCAAGGCGGTGCTCAACGAGGTGCGCGCCGCGGAGGGGCGGATCCTGCTCTTCGTCGACGAACTGCACACAGTCGTCGGTGCCGGCGCGGCCGAGGGGGCCATGGACGCCGGGAACATGCTCAAACCGATGCTCGCCCGCGGTGAGCTGCACATGATCGGCGCCACCACCCTCGACGAATATCGCAAGCACGTCGAGAAGGACGCCGCCCTCGAACGGCGCTTCCAACCGGTGCTCGTTGACGAGCCGTCCGTGGAGGATGCGATCTCGATCCTGCGCGGGCTGCGGGAGCGCCTCGAGATCTTCCACGGCGTCAAGATCCAGGACGGCGCCGTGATCGCCGCGGTGACCCTGTCGCACCGCTACATCTCCGACCGGTTCCTGCCCGACAAGGCCATCGACCT
>NZ_DASXJD010000056.1:0-18633 GCF_036497585.1 Actinomycetospora sp.
TGCTCGGCGCCACCGGCACGGGCAAGTCGGCCACGGCGGCCTGGCTCATCGAGCGGGTGCAGCGCCCCACGCTGGTGATGGCGCCGAACAAGACGCTGGCCGCCCAGCTGGCGAACGAGCTGCGCGAGCTACTGCCGAACAACTCCGTCGAATACTTCGTCTCGTACTACGACTACTACCAGCCCGAGGCGTACATCGCGCAGACCGACACCTATATCGAGAAGGACTCCTCGATCAACGAGGACGTCGAGCGGCTGCGGCACTCGGCCACGTCCAACCTGCTGCTGCGACGGTACACCGTCGTGGTCGCCTCGGTGTCGTGCATCTACGGCCTCGGCACGCCGCAGTCGTACCTGGACCGATCGGTGAAGCTCGAGGTCGGCGAGGAGATCGACCGCGACACGCTGCTGCGGGCCCTGGTCGACGTGCAGTACACCCGCAACGACATGGCCTTCGCCCGCGGCACGTTCCGGGTCCGCGGCGACACCGTGGAGATCATCCCGGCGTACGAGGAGCTCGCGATCCGGATCGAGTTCTTCGGGGACGAGATCGAGGCGCTCTACTACCTCAACCCGCTCACGGGCGACGTCGTCAACCAGGTGGAGGACGTGCGGATCTTCCCGGCGACGCACTACGTCGCCGGGCCGGAGCGCATGGAGAAGGCCATCAAGGGCATCGAGCAGGAGCTCGAGGAGCGCCTGGCCGAGCTGGAGAACCAGGGCAAGCTGCTCGAGGCCCAGCGGCTGCGCATGCGCACCAGCTACGACATCGAGATGATGCGCCAGGTCGGGTTCTGCTCGGGGATCGAGAACTACTCGCGCCACATCGACGGCCGTGGCCCGGGCACCGCCCCCGCCACGCTCATCGACTACTTCCCGAACGACTTCCTGCTGGTGATCGACGAGTCGCACGTGACGGTCCCGCAGATCGGCGGGATGTACGAGGGCGACATGTCGCGCAAGCGCAACCTCGTGGAGTACGGCTTCCGGCTGCCCTCCGCCACGGACAACCGTCCGCTGACCTGGGAGGAGTTCGCCGACCGCATCGGGCAGACGGTGTACCTCTCGGCGACGCCGGGCGACTACGAGATGCGCCAGGCGGGCGGCGAGTTCGTCGAGCAGGTGATCCGGCCGACCGGCCTGGTCGACCCGGAGGTCGTCGTCAAGCCGACCAAGGGCCAGATCGACGACCTGGTGGCCGAGATCCGGGCGCGGGTCGAGAAGGACGAGCGCACCCTGGTCACCACGCTGACCAAGAAGATGGCCGAGGACCTCACCGACTACCTGCTCGAGCTGGGGATCAAGGTCCGGTACCTGCACTCCGAGGTCGACACGCTGCGCCGTGTCGAGCTGCTGCGTCAGCTGCGGTCGGGGGAGTACGACGTGCTGGTCGGCATCAACCTGCTCCGCGAGGGTCTCGACCTGCCCGAGGTGTCGCTGGTGGCGATCCTCGATGCGGACAAGGAGGGCTTCCTGCGCAGCGAGCGGTCGCTGATCCAGACGATCGGCCGCGCCGCCCGCAATGTGTCGGGCGAGGTGCACATGTACGCGGACAAGGTGACCGAGTCGATGCAGTACGCGATCGACGAGACCAACCGCCGCCGCGAGAAGCAGATCGCCTACAACACCGAGCGCGGAGTCGACCCGCAGCCGCTGCGCAAGAACATCAACGACATCCTCGACCGCGTCTACCGCGAGGCCGAGGACACCGAGGTCGAGATCGGTGGGTCGGGTCGCAACGCCTCCCGCGGGCGGCGCGCGGCCGGCGAGGCGGGCGGCACCCGGGGTCACTCGGGGGTGGTGGAGCACCGCGACACCGCGGGTATGGCGCGCGCGGAGCTGGCCGACCTCATCCAGCAGCTCACCGACCAGATGATGGCGGCGGCCCGCGACCTGCAGTTCGAGCTCGCCGGGCGGCTGCGCGACGAGATCGCCGACCTCAAGAAGGAGATGCGCGGGATGGACGCGGCCGGCGTCAGCTGAGGCGGCGGCCCGGCCCGGCAGGCTCAGTCGAGGAGCTGCGCGGCCGTACGGAGGTCCTCGACGAAGCCTGCGCGCATCTCGTCGGCGTCCTGCCCGCGGTCGGGGTCCGCGCGCAGGATGGCCGACGGGTGGATCGTCGGCACCAGCGTCGAGTCCTGCCACGGCCGGGGCTGCCCGCGCTCGGCGGTGATCCGGAACGAGGAGCCGAGCAGCGCCTTGCCCGCGATCGCGCCGAGGGTGACCAGCACGTGCGGACGCACCAGGGCGAGCTCGCCGTCGAGCCAGGGCCGGCAGGCGCGGATGTGCCCGGCCTTCGGCGTCTGGTGGATGCGGCGGTTGCCCTGGCGGCGGAACGAGAAGTGCTTCACCGCGTTCGTGACGTAGGCGTCCTCGCGGGCGATCCCGGCCTCCACCAGCGCCTCGTCGAGCAGGCGCCCGGCCGGCCCCACGAACGGCTCGAGCTTCCGGTCCTCCTGGTCGCCCGGCTGCTCCCCGACGAGCATCACCCGCGCGGGGGCGGGGCCGACCCCGAAGACGGTGCCGGTCGCGCCCTCGTAGAGCTCGCACGCGGTGCAGCCGGCGGCGCGCTCGCGCAGCGTGTCGAGGTCGGGGGCCTCGGTGGGGGCGGCCGGGGCGTCGGGCTCGTCGGTGGTGGAGAAGAGGTCGAGCGGTTCGGTCACCGGCCGGGGTTGCCCGTCACGTCCTCGGCGCACCCCTGCCGACCCGCCGGCCGAGTGGACCCGTAGGGCTGCGGGGGGAGCCGTCGGGGTCCACTCGGGGCCGCGGGCCCACCGCTGCGAACCTCCTCCACGCCCCGCCCGGCGGTTATGCTCCCCGTCACAGGGACTCGGCCGTCCCTGGCGGAGGTGCGCGTGGTGGACGACGACGTCTGCGCGGTGACGCGGACGACGGACCTGCGCCGGCACGCACGCCTGCTCCACCAGGCGCACGACGCCCGGCTCTCCGGCTCACGCGCCCAGGCGCCGCTGCGTCGGGTGGTCAGCCGCTCCTGGGACCGGGTGCTGTCCTACGGCGTCGCCCCCGACGGGCGGACCCTCGACGACCCGGCCCGCCCCGATGTCGTCGAACGGCGGCGCGCCAAGTCGCCGATCGCGAAGGTGCTGCCCCAGCTGCGCGCGAGCCTCACCGCGGTGGCCGAGGACGCCGAGCACATCATGGTCGTCACCGCGGCCGACGGGTTCGTACTGTGGCGCGAGGGCGCCCTGCGGGTCGGGCGGCTGGCCGACGACCTGGGGTTCCTCCCCGGGGCCGACTGGACCGAGGCCTCCGTCGGGACCAACGCCATCGGCACCGCGCTCGCCGAGCACGCCTCGGTGCAGCTCTTCTCCGCCGAGCACTTCGTGCGCGCCCAGCACCCGTGGACCTGCACCGCCAGCCCGATCCACGACCCGCGGACCGGCGAGATGCTCGGCGTCGTCGACCTCTCCGGCCCGGCCCCGACGGTGCACCCGACCACGGTCGCGCTGGTGCAGACCGCCGTGCGGCTGGCCGAGTCGGGGCTCTGGACGCAGCACGAGGCCCGCCTCGACGGGTTGCGCGCCGTCGCCGCGCCGCTGCTGGCCCGCGAGCGCGGTCCGGCCCTCGTCGTCGACGACCACGGCTGGGTGGCCGCGGCCACCGGGCTGGCGCCCCGCGAGCGGGTGGCAGTGCCGAGCGCGGGGGAGGCACTGTTGGTGCACGGGCTCGGGGCCTGCCTGCCCGAGCGCGTGCCCGGCGGCTGGATGCTGCGTCCCCGCGGCGCGGACGAGGGCGTCACCCGGCTACGCCTGGACCCCGACGGCGACCCGCCCGGTGCGGTCGTCGAGGCCCGCGAGCAGTGGCGCCACGCCCTGTCGCTGCGCCACCAGCAGATCCTCGCCCTCCTCCTGTGCGCCGGCGCCGCGGGCCTCGACGCCGCGTCGCTCTCCCGCGCGCTCTACGACGACGCCGACCACCTCGTCACCGTCCGCGCCGAGCTCTCCCGGCTGCGGCGGGTCCTCGGCGGGCTGATCGCCGCGCGCCCCTACCGGATCGCGCCCGGAGTCGAGGCCGTGCCGCCCGGCCGCGAGGTGCTCACGCGTCTGCTCGGGTCTGCAACACCGCTGCAACCCTGGCCGTGACCGCGGTCACTCCCGTGGGATGGGGTCCTCACAGCCCAGGGAGGACCCATGAAGGCCGCGCGCTTCCACGGACGGGGTGACGTCCGCGTCGAGGAACTCCCCGAGCCCCATCCGAGCTCGGGGCAGGTGCAGATCGCCGTCGCGTGGTGCGGGATCTGCGGCACCGACCTGCACGAGTTCCTCGACGGCCCGATCTTCGCGCCGACCCCCGCGAACCCGCACCCGCTGACCGGCGGTGGGGTGCCCATCACGCTGGGGCACGAGTTCTCCGGGGTGGTCGCCGAGCTCGGGCAGGGCGTGACCGGGCTGTCGGAGGGCGACCGCGTCGTCGTCGAGCCCTACGACGTGTGCGGCGAGTGCAGCGCCTGCCGCGACGGCCGCTACAACATCTGCCGCAAGCTCGGGTTCGTCGGCCTCGACGGGGACCAGGGCGGGTTCGCCGAGCGGATGGTCGTCGACCAGCGCTGGGTCCACAACATCGACGGCCTGACCCCCGAGCAGGGCGCGCTCGTCGAGCCGCTGGCCGTCGGCTACCACGCGACGAGGCTGTCGGGCCTGCGGGAGGGCGGGTCGGCCGCCGTCTTCGGCTCCGGCCCGATCGGTCTGGTCACCGCGGCCGCGCTGCGCGCCACCGGGGCCGGCCAGGTCATCGTCGTCGAACCCGCCGAGGCCCGGAAGGCGAAGGCCCCCGGCGCCGGCGCCGACCATGTGCTCGACCCCACCGAGGTCGACGTCCCCGACGCGATCCGGGAGCTCACCGACGGCCGCGGCGCGGACGTGACCTTCGAGTGCGCCGGGGTGGACGAGGTGCTCGCGGCCGCCGTCGCCAGCACCCGGCCCGGCGGCACGTGCGTCAACGTCTCGATCTGGGGCCACCCCGCGACCTTCGACGTGAACTCGCTCGTGTTCTCCGAGGTCTCCCTGGTCGGCTCGCTGGCCTACGCGAACCGGCACGAGGAGGTCATCGAGCTGATCCGCTCCGGGACCGTCGACGTGGACCAGTTCATCACCGGGCGCATCGGGCTGGATGACATCGTCGACCGGGGCTTCCGCGAGCTCATCGACCACAAGGAGTCCAACGTCAAGATCCTGGTGCAGCCGTGAGCCGGGCGGGTCGGGAGAGAACACAGCAGCGGGTCGCGGTGGTCACCGGCGCCGGCCGCGGGATCGGCGCGGCGATCGCGAAGCGCCTGGCCGCGGACGGGTTCGCCGTCATGGTCTCCGACGTCGACGTCCGGACCGCCGCCGAGACCGCGAAGGCGATCAGCGACGCCGGCGGGCGGGCCGAGTCGCAGGTCGCGGACGTCGCCGACCGGGAGGCCTGCTTCGCGCTCGTCGCCGAGGCCCGCGAGGAGCTCGGCGGCCTCGACGTGATGGTCTCCAACGCCGGCATCGCCCAGGTCAAGACGCTGCTGGAGGTCTCGCCAGCGGACCTGGAGCACATGCTCGGGGTGAACGTCGGCGGGGTGCTGTGGTGCCTGCAGGCCGCCGCCGAGGCGATGATCGAGCGGGGCCGCGGCGGTAAGATCATCTCGGCGTCGTCCATCGCCGGGCACCAGGGGTTCGACCACCTCGGGCACTACTCGGCCTCGAAGTTCGCCGTCCGGGCGCTCACCCAGGCCGCGGCGAAGGAGCTGGCGCCGCACGGGATCACCGTGAACGCCTACTGCCCCGGGATCGTCGGGACCGCGATGTGGGACGAGATCGACCTGGGGCTGGGTCGCTACCTGGGCACCGGCCAGGGGGAGGCGCTCGCGCAGTACTCCCAGCTCATCGCGCTGGGACGGGTCCAGACGCCCGAGGACGTCGCGTCGTTCGTCTCCTACCTCGCGAGCCCGGACGCGGACTACATGACCGGCCAGGCGCCGATGATCGACGGCGGCATCGTCATGGTGTAGCCGTGCCGTCGGCCCCCCTGTTGCGCGGTCGGATGAGCTGGGTAACATCGTCGTCATGATCGCGCGACTGGGAGAGGTAGTACCCCGGCGCGTCGGGTGAGCCAGGCTCCCGGCGCGCAGCAGCACGGTTGCGCGACCGTGAGCCACGCACGACCCCGAGACCTGGCTCGGATTCCATCCCGCGAATCCAGTTCCAGGAGCACGTCGTGACCACCCTCGAGCCCGCCCGCATCCCCGCCCCCTCGATCTCCCCGGCTGACGTCGAGCGCGCCGTCAACGGCCCGGGCCGCCGGCCCTCTCGCCTGCCCCGCCCCTGGACCATCGTCACCACCGGGGGCATGCCCGGTGTCATGGCGCTGGCCTCGGCGCTCTGCGAGCTCGGCTACCGGGTGCCCGACTTCTCGGTCGACGTCCACGAGGGTGTCTCCTGCTCGAGCGTCTCCTGCACCGTCGCGCTCGCCACCGCGGAGTGCGACGAGTTCGCCGAGCGCGTCCGCCTGTTCGCCGGCGTCCTGTCCGTCGAGCCCTACTGAGCCCCGGCCCGGGGGCGCGTAAACCGGTCGCGTCGGGACGGGGCCGCCGCCTAGCGTCGCCGCCGTGATCCCACGCCCCGATTCTTGAGTCCCACCACGGCGGCGCCCCTACCCGGCGCCGTCGCTCCGTCTGCCCGCCCACCCCACCCCCGGCGGCTTCCTCCTCGCGATCCTGCGCTCGAGGCCGTGGCTCGCCGCCGTCACCGTGCTCGTCGGCACCCTGTGGTTGGTGCCCGGCGCGGTGACCCCGCTCGTGGCGGGCGCGGCCGTCGACGCCGGGCTCACCCGCGGCGACACCGGGCAACTGGTCCGGGACGTCGTGGTGATCCTCGCGCTCGGCCTCGGCCAGACGGCCAGTGGCGGCACGCTCGACTTCCTCGCGCACGGCATGTGCCTCCACGCCGCGTCGGTCACCCAGCGCACCGTGAACGGGCACGTCCTGCGCCTGGGCGGCTCGCTCGCGCCGCAGGCCGAGGCGGGCGACGTCACGGCCGTCACCACCTCCGACGCCAACCGGATCGGCAACGTCTTCGAGACCGCCGGCCGGCTCGTCGGATCGCTGGTGGCGTTCGGGGTGGTCGGCGCCGGGCTGCTGGCCCGGTCACCCCTGCTCGGGGTCATCGCGCTCGTCGGGGTGCCCCTGGCCGTCGTCGGGATCGGCCCGTTGGTCGCGCCCCTGCAACGGCGCCTGGACGATCAGCGTCGCGAGCTGACCTCGGTGAACGCGCTGGCCGCCGACATCGTCGCCGGGCTGCGGATCCTCCGGGGCATCGGCGGCGAGGCCCGCTTCGCCGCCCGGGTCGGTGACGCCACCGACCGCGTGCGGCGCGCCGGCGTCCTCGTCGCGCGCAGCACCGCGGCTCTCGCGGCGGCCGAGGTGCTGCTGCCCGGTGCGGTCCTCGTCGTCATCACGTGGCTGGGGGCCCGGCTCGCCGTCGCGGGCACCATCACCGCCGGTGAGCTCGTCGCGGTGTACGGCGCCTCGGCGTTCCTCGTCGTCCCGGTCGCCACCGCCACCGAGACCGTCGGGCAGTTCGCCGCGGCCCGGGCGGGTGCACGGCGGGTGGTCCGGCTGCTCGGCCTGCGTCCGCTGCTCGACGAGCCGGCCGACCCGCTCCCGGTCCCGCCCGGGTGCCCGGGTCTCCACGACCCGCTGACCGGGCTGGACGCACCGGGCGGCGAGCTCACCGTGGTGGACGCCGGGCCGGGGGCCGCGGCGCTCGCGGGCCGGCTCACCCGGTCCGTCGGGCCCGGCAATCCAGACGACGACGCCGGGCCGGCACGGGTGGGCGACGTCGGGGTGGACCGCGTCGAGCTCGCGGCGCTGCGACGCCGGGTCGTCCACGCCCACCCCGAGGACCTCTGGTTCTCGGGACGGCTGCGCGACGAGCTCGTCGGGCACGGCGCCCTCGACGTCGACGCGGCCCTCGACGCGGCGGCCGCCACGGAGATCGTCGACGGGTTCCCCGCCGGCCTCGACGAGGTGCTGGGGGAGCGCGGCCGGGAGGTCTCCGGCGGGCAGCGGCAGCGGCTCGCGCTGACCCGGGTGCTGCTCACCGACGCCGACGTCCTCGTGCTGTCCGAGCCCACCTCGGCGGTCGACGCCCACACCGAGGCGTGGATCGCCGCCCGGGTCGCGGTCCTGCGCCGCGGCCGCACCACGGTCGTCCTGACCCAGGGCGCGCCGTGGCGCCACGTCGCCGACCACGTCGTCGACCTCACCCGCACCCTGGAGAGGAGCTCCTCGTGACCGCCGTCCTCGGCTACGCCAGCCCCCGCGAGGCCTGGGCGTGGGCGCGCGGCGTGCTGCGCGTCCACCGCGGGCGGGCGGCGGCCACCGCGGCGTGCTTCCTCGCCGCGGCCGTGGCAGGGCTCGTCGGGCCGCAGCTGCTCGGAATGCTCGTCGACGAGGTCGCGGGCGGCGGGCGCTCCACCACGCGGATCGACCTGCTCGCGCTCGGCTTCCTCGTCGCCCTGGTCGTCGCCGCGGTGCTGCGCCGGTCCGCCCCGTGGCGCGCCGGCGTGCTGGGCGAGGAGCTGCTCGCCGCCAACCGCACCGGCCTCGTCGGGCGCGCCCTCGCCCTGCCGCTGGCGACGGTGGAGTCGGTCGGCACCGGTGCGCTGCTCTCCCGGGCGACCACCGACCTCGACCGCGTCGACCACGCGCTGCGCCAGGGCGTCCCGGAGGTCCTGACCGCGGTGGTGACGGTGGTCCTCACCGTCGTGGCCATGGTGGTGACGTCGCCGCTGCTCGCGCTCGCGCTGCTCGTCGCGGTCCCGACGGTGCTGCTCCCGACGCGCTGGCTCTGGCGGCGGCTCCCGACCGCGATGCAGCGGATGCTCGACGCGTGGGCCGGCCTCACCGCACGGGTCCACGAGTCGACGGCGGGGGCGCACACGCTGGAGGCGCTCGGGCTCGTCGAGCGCAGGGTGGCCGGCGACGACGCGGCGCTGGTCGCCGCGGTGGACCGGGAGCGCGACGTGCGGGCGCTGCACGTGCGCTGGATCCCGTGGCTGGAGATCTCGCACGTGCTGCCCCTGGCGGCGACCCTCGCGCTGGGTGCCTGGGCGTACGCGGCGGGCCTGGCCTCGCTGGGCGAGGTGACGACGATGGTCGTCTACGTCCAGGCGCTCGCGAACCCGGTGGACGAGGCGCTGTGGTAGGTGGAGGACCTCATGGTCGCGGTCGTGGCGCTCCGCCGTGTGCTCGGTGTCCGGGCCCCCGACGTGGACCGGGGCGGCTCGCCGTCGCCGGCCGGCGTCCCGGGCGAGCGGGGGCTGCGCCTCGAGGCGGTCCGGTTCGCCTACCGCGCCGACCGGCCCGTGCTGCTCGGGGTCGACCTCCACGTGCCGCCGGGGGAGCGGCTCGCCGTCGTCGGGGGGTCGGGCGCGGGGAAGTCGACGCTCGCGCGCCTGATCGCGGGCATCTCCGCCCCGGCGTCGGGTGCGGTCAGGCTCGACGGCCGCGACGTCACGGCGCTCGACGACGACACGCTGCGCGGCGAGGTGCTGCTGCTGACCCGGAGCACCACGTGTTCACCGGGTCGGTGCGCGACAACCTGGTGCTGCCCGCCGGCGAGTTCTCCGACGACGAGCTGCGGGACGCGCTGGACCTCGTCGGGCTCGGCGACTGGCTCGGGGGCCTGCCCGACGGTCTGCGCACGACGGTGGGCTCCGGCGCCGTCACGGTGCCGGCGCCGGTCGCGCAGCAGCTCGCGCTGGCCCGGGTGGTCCTGGCCGACCCCGGCACCGTCGTGCTCGACGAGGCCACCTCGCTGCTCGACACCGCCGCGGCGCGCCGGGCCGAGGGCGCCCTGGACCGGGTCCTCGCCGGGCGGACGGTCATCGCGATCGCCCACCGGCTGCACACCGCGGCCGGGGCCGACCGGGTCGCGGTGATGGCGGACGGCGAGATCGTCGAGCTGGGGCCCCCGACGGCGCTGGCGGCGGCGGGCGGGCCGTACGCGCGGCTGGTGGCGGCGGCGTCGGACTGAGATGCCGGACCGAGGTTCCGAGGAGAACGGACGGGCAGGAGCGGCCCCGTGCGGGCACTCTGGAGACATCGACTCCCCAGGAGGTCCCGTGCCCGACCGCGACGACGACGACCGCACCCCGCCGGCGGGTTCCCTGCTCGACGGGATCGTCGGCCGGCTCGTCGACCTCGACCTCGGCCTGCTGTTCGGCGGCGAGTTCGACGACACGCGCCGCGGGACCGCCGACGAGCGGCAGGAGCGCGACCCGGGCGCCCCGTCGTCGGCACCCGGCGACCGGACCCGCACCGACCCGACGTCGTCGGGACCCTCCCGGCCGCCGCGGCGGACGCCGACCCTCGACCGGCACGGCCACGACCTCACGGCCGACGCCCGCGCGGGCCGGCTCGACCCGGTGATCGGGCGGGACGCCGAGATCGCCCAGGTGGTCGAGGTGCTCGCCCGGCGCAGCAAGAACAACCCGGTGCTGCTGGGGGAGCCCGGGGTCGGGAAGACGGCGGTGGTCGAGGGCATCGCGTCGCGGGTGGTCGAGGGGGAGGTGCCCGAGGCGCTGCGCGGGGTGCGCGTCGTCGCGGTGGATCTCGCCGGGATGGTCGCGGGGACGAAGTACCGCGGGGAGTTCGAGGAGCGGCTGACCGCGGTGCTCCGCGAGGCCGCGCACCCCGACGTCGTGCTGTTCGTCGACGAGCTGCACCTGATCGTCGGGGCGGGCGCCGGGCACGAGGGCACGATGGACGCGGCGTCGATGCTCAAGCCGGCGCTGGCCCGCGGGGCGCTGCGCCTGATCGGGGCGACGACGACCGCCGAGTACCGCCGCCACGTGGAGCCGGACGCCGCGCTCGCCCGCCGGCTCGCGACGATCACCGTCGAGGAGCCGACCGCGGAGCAGGCGCTCGCCGTCCTCGACGGGGTCGCGGCCCGCTACGAGACCCACCACCGCGTCGTCCTCCCGCCGGCGACGCGACGCGCGGCCGTCGAGCTGACGGCGAAGCACGTGCACGACCGCCGGCTGCCCGACAAGGCGCTCGACGCGCTGGACCGCGCCTCCGCCCGGGTGCGGACCCGCAGCTCCGGCGATGCCTGCGACACCACCCCGACGGTGACCCCGGCCGACGTCGCGCAGGTCGTCGCCGACACGACCGGCATCCCCGTCGCGGACCTCACCGACGACGACCGCGCGCGCCTCGGGACCCTCGACGCCCGGCTGCGGGCGCGGATCGTCGGGCAGGACCCGGCGGTGGCGACGGTGGTCGACGCGGTCCTGGCCGGGCGGGCGGGGCTCGCCGACCCGGGCCGGCCGGTGGCGTCGCTGCTGTTCGTGGGCCCGACCGGGGTGGGGAAGACCGAGCTGGCGCGGGCGCTGGCGTGGGCGGTGCACGGGTCCGACGAGCACCTCGTGCGGTTCGACATGGCGGAGTTCGCCGAGGCACACACCGTCTCGCGGCTCACCGGGGCGCCGCCCGGTTACCTCGGGCACGACCGGCCGGGCGAGCTGACCGAGGCGGTGCGGCGCCGGCCGTCGAGCGTGGTGCTGTTCGACGAGATCGAGAAGGCGCACGCGGACGTGGTGGCGGTGCTGCTCGGCGTCCTCGACGCGGGCCGGCTCACCGACACCCACGGGCGGACGACGTCGTTCACCGACACCGTGATCGTCATGACGTCGAACCTGGCGGCGGCGGAGCTGAAGGTCGCCGGGGACGACGTCGAGGCGGCGCGGGAGCCGGTGGTGACGGTGCTGCGGCGCTCGTTGCGCCCGGAGCTCCTGGGGCGCATCGACGACGTCGTGCTGTTCCGGCCGCTGTCGACCTCGCTGCTCGAGGAGGTCGTGGAGCTGCTGCTGTCCTCGACGCGGGAGCGGCTGGCGGAGCGCGACGTGGCGCTGCGGGTCACCCCGGCCGCGCTGGCGCTGCTCGCCGGGCGTGCCGATCGGAAGTCCGGGGCCCGGGGGCTGCGGCAGGTCGTGGCCCGCGAGGTGGAGCGGCCGATCGCGCGGCGGATCGTGGCGGGGGCCGTGCCGGGCGGGTCGGAGGTGCTCGTCGACGTGCACGGAGAGACGGTGACGTTCGAGGTGCGCTGACGCGCTCGTGAGCACTTTCGGGGGTTATTGCCCCCGAAAGTGCTCACGAGGGCTTCGCCCACCTATTCGACCGTCACCGACTTCGCCAGGTTGCGGGGCTTGTCGATGTCGCGGCCCAGCGCGGCCGCGCAGTGGTACGCGAGCATCTGCAGCGGGATGCCGAGCAGGATCGGGTCGAGCTCGGGCTCGAGACGGGGGACGCGGAGCACGGCGTCGGCGAGGCCGTCCGGGAGGTCGGCGTTGGTCACCGCGATCACCGGGCCGCCGCGGGCCTTGACCTGCTCGATCGTCGAGACGTTCTTGCTCACCAGCTCGTCGTCGGGCACCACGACGACGCACGGCATCGTCGGGTCCACCAGCGCCAGCGGGCCGTGCTTGAGCTCGGCGGACGGGTAGGCCTCGGCGTGCACGTAGGAGATCTCCTTGAGCTTCTGCGCGCCCTCGCGTGCGACCGCGGACCCCCGCACCCGGCCCAGGTAGAACATCGACCGCGCGTCGGCGTACTTCCGGGCGATCGCCGCGGCCTCCTCCTCGGCAGCCAGGGCGTGCTCGACGGCGTCGGGCAGCCGCCGCAGGCCCTCCACCAGCCGGGTGCCGTGGGCCGCCGAGAGGTCGCGCACCCGGCCCAGCAGCAGCGCGAGCAGCGCGAACGACGTCGTCATCGAGCTGAACGCCTTCGTCGAGGCCACCGAGACCTCCGGGCCGGCGTGCAGGAACATGCCCGCCCCGCACTGGCGGGCGATGGCCGAGCCGATGACGTTGACGCACCCGACGACCCGCCCGCCCTTGCGCTGCAGCTCCTCCACCGCGGCGAGGGTGTCGATGGTCTCCCCGGACTGGCTCACCGCGACGTAGAGGGTGTCGGGGTCGACCAGTGGGTTGCGGTAGCGGAACTCGCTCGCCTGCTGCGCGTCGGCCGGGACCCGGGCGAGCTCCTCCACCAGGGCCGCGCCCATCTGCCCGGCGTAGAGCGCGGACCCGCAGCCGAGGAACGTGACCTGTCGGATGCTGCGCAGCTCGCGCGGGTCGAGCCGCAGGCCGTCCAGGCGCGCCGTCGCGAACCGGGCGTCGAGGCGCCCGGCCAGCACCCGGCGCAGCGCGGCCGGCTGCTCGTGGATCTCCTTGGAGAGGAAGTCGGGGTGGCCGTCGAGGTCGTAGTCGTCGTCGTCCACGTCGACCGTGGTGGGCGGCCCCAGCCGGGAGCCCTCGTAGCCGGTCGCCGTGATCGTCGCGAGCTCGCCATCGGCGAGGAACACCACCTGGCGGGTGTGCCGGACGAGGGCGGCGACGTCGGAGGCCACGAACATCTCGCCGTCGCCGAGGCCGAGCACGATCGGGCTGCCGTTCCGGGCGACGACGAGTTCGTCGGGACGGCGGGAGTCGAGGACGACGAGGCCGTAGGTCCCCTCGACCACGCGCAGCGCCTCGCGGACCGCCTCCTCGAGGGTGTGCGACTCGTCGTCGGCGGCCGCGCGGGCGATGAGGTGGGGGAGCACCTCGGTGTCGGTGTCGCTGACGAAGACGACGCCGTCGGCGACGAGCTTGGCCCGCAGCTCCTCGGCGTTCTCGACGATGCCGTTGTGCACCACCGCGATCCGGCCGGCCGCGTCGGTGTGGGGGTGGGCGTTGCGCTCGCTGGGCTCGCCGTGGGTGGCCCAGCGGGTGTGCGCGATGCCGACCTTGGCGGGGGCGGGCTCGTCGCCGAGGGCGGTGCGGAGGTCGTCGACGCGGCCCACGGCCTTCGTCGTGCGCAGAGCCTTGCGGTGGGCGACGGCGAGACCGGCGCTGTCGTACCCGCGGTACTCCAGCCGCGCGAGCCCCTCGACGAGGATCCTCGACGCCGGACGGGTGCCGACGTACCCCACGATGCCGCACATGCGGTGTGCCCCTTCAGCCGTAGACGATGCGTCGCAGGCGCCGCTCGCTGACCGGTCCGGACGCGACGGGTCGCCGGGCGAGCTCGTCGGCGATCACGGTCCAGATCTCGGCGTTGCGCTTCTCGCGGGCCTGCAGCTCCCGGTGACGTCGGCGGACGAACTCCTCGGTGGTCTCCGAGAAGTACGCGACGACGTCGGCCACCACGCGTGCGGCGACCGGGCCGGGAAGACCCGTCGACGACGCCACGTGCGCGACGAGCTCGGGGTCCACGACGGCGAGCCTGCCGTCGGAGAGGGCTCGAGCGCCAGTTCCCTGCCCGGATGCGGGCAGGATCCTGGCTGATCGTGTGGTTCGGCGAGCTGTTCCGGCGAGGGGCGCCCCCGGCCGGTTCTATCGACCGAGGGCGCCCTTCGCTCGGATCGGGGTCGGGCGGGGTGTTCCGGCGAGGGGCGCCCCCGGCGGGTTCTATCGACCGAGGGTGCCCTTCGCTCAGAACCCGGGAGCTCAGGCCGGCGCCGGGCCCACGTAGCGGGCCGAAGGACGGATGATCGTCGAGGACCCGGCCTGCTCGAGCACGTGCGCGGTCCACCCCACCACCCGGCTCACCGCGAACGTCGGCGTGAACATCTCCCGCGGGATGCCGGCGAGGTGCATCACCACCCCGGCCCAGAACTCCACGTTGGCCCTCAGGTCGCGCCCCGGCCGGTACTCGGCGAGCAGCGCCTCGGTGCGCTCCTCGACGATCTCGGCGAGCCCGACGACCTCGCCGCCCGGCCGGTCGCGAAGCTCCCGGGCGACCTCGCGGAGCAGGACCGCCCGCGGGTCGGCCGTGCGGTACACCGCGTGCCCGAACCCCATGACCCGGTCGCCCGCCACGAGCTTCGCCCGGACGTAGTCGTCGACCCGGTCGGGCGAGCCGATCTCGTCGACCGCCTCCAGGGCCCGGTCCGGCGCGCCGCCGTGCAGCGGGCCGGCGAAGGTGCCCAGCGCCGCGACGACCGCGGACGCGATGTCGGTGCCGGCCGAGGCCGCGACCCGGGCGGTGAACGTCGACGCGTTGAACCCGTGGTCGATGGTGGCGACGAGGTAGCGGTCGACGGCGGCCGCGGCCTGCGGGTCGGGCTCGGTGCCGGAGAGCAGGTACAGCCAGGCGGCGCCGCCGTGCAGGTCGTCGCGCGGGGCGACAGGCTGGAGGCCGCGGCGCAGCCGGTACAGCGCGGCGAGGATCGTCGGGGTCGCGGCGACGACGCGCAGGGCGTCGGCACGCCGGTCACGGGGCGCGGCACCCCAGACCGGCGCGAGCCCGTCCGCGGCACCCAGGGTGGAGAGCGCGGCCCGCAGCCCGGCGAGGGCGGCGAACTCGGTGCCCGCGGCGGCCAGCGTCGGGAGCACCGCGTGCACGGCGGCGGGCAGCTCGCGGCGATCGGCGAGCTCGGCGCGAAAGCGGGCGCGCCCGGCGTCGTCGGGAAGCTCGCCGTCGAGGACGAGGGCCGCGGCGTCGTCGAAGGTCCGGGTCCGCGCCAGCTCGACCGCCGAGCGGCCCCGGTAGTGGTAGAAGCCCTCGCTGCCGAGGACGTCCCCGATCGCCGTGTCGCTGACGGCGACCCCGCGTAGTCCGGCGGGGACGGTGTCGATGGTCATGCCGCGACGATGCGCGCCGACGATCAATGCAGTCAATCTTGATACGGTCAACCTCGTGGCACGACGGGCGACCCGGTTGACGACGGCGGAGGCGGCGGCGCGGCTCGGGGTGAAGCCCGAGACGCTGTACGCCTACGTGAGCCGGAGGCTGCTCACCTCCGAGCGCGGCACCGGCGGACGGTCGAGCACGTTCGACGCCGCCGAGGTAGACGCCCTCGTGGCGACCCGCGGCGCCATCCGCCGTCCCACCGGCGTCGCGGAGACGATCACGACGCGGCTCACGCTGCTGGCCGAGGACGAGGTGTACTACCGCGGCCTGCGCGTCACCGACCTCGCCCGCACCGAGAGCCCCGAGCGGGTCGCGGCGCTGCTCTGGCTCGGCTCCCTCGATGCGCCGATCGACGAGCCGGACCTCGACGGCGTCGTCGAGCCCGTCCGGGAGATCGTGACGCGCCTGCCCGGGCGACCACGCCCAACCGACCGGCTCCGGGTCGCCGTCGCCACCCTCGCTGCCCTCGACCCGTGGCGCTTCGACCTGGAGCCTGCGGCGGTCGTCGCGACGGCGATGCGGTGTCGCCGGGGCATGGTGAGCGCACTGGGCGAGGGCGGGCTGTGGCCGGCGCTCGCCGACGACCCGACGGCGCCCGAGCCCCCGGAGGTGCTGCGGACCGCCCTGGTGCTGCTGGCCGACCACGGGCTCGCGGCCTCGACGATGGCCGCGCGGGTGGCGGCCAGCGCGCGGGCGCACCCGTACGCGGTGGTCTCGGCGGGGCTGGGCGCCCTCGACGGGCCGGTGCACGGGACGGCGAGCACCGCGGCCCACCGGTTCCTCGCCGAGGCGGTGCGCGACCCGGAGGCTGCGGTGGCGGAGCGGCTGCGCGCGGGGGAGCGGCTGCCGGGGTTCGGCCACTCGATCTACCGCGAGCGCGACCCGCGGACGGCGGTGCTGCTGGAGTTGATCGCGGGGAGCGAGGCGGCGGCGGTCGTCGAACGGCTGACGGCCGCGGTGGCGGGGCGCCCGGGCGTGTTCCCGAACGTCGACCTGGCGATGGCCGCGGTCCAGCACGTCCACGGGATGCAGGCCGAGGCGGGGGAGGCGATCTTCGCCGTGGCGCGCACCGTCGGCTGGATCGCGCACGCGCTCGAGCAGTACGCGGATCCGGGGCTGCGGTTCCGGGTGGAGGGCACCTACGTGGGGCTCCGTCCCCGTCGCTCGACAGGCGCATCCGACCCTGCTATATGAGTAACTCTCCGGAGCAGGAGGCGTGCGCCGAGACTCGTACGGACCAACAGGGATCCTCAGTTGCCCCAGAAGTGACACTCTGCGTCACCGATCTGCTGGCTGCTGGGCTCTCTCGTCAGCTGGGAGCCTGAGGACCCGCTCCCCGCGCCGGACCGATACAGGGGACCTCGATGACCAGGACGATCCAGCAGGGAGCCGACGAACTCCGGGCGGCCATGAGCGGCACGGTGCTCGTCGCCGGGGAGCGCGGGTACGACGAGGCACGTCGCGTCCTCAACGCCGACATCGACCGGTACCCGGCGGTCGTGGCACGGTGCGCCTCGGCGACCGACGTCGCCGCGGCCGTGCGCTACGCCCGGGCGGAAGGGCGCGAGATCGCGGTGCGCGGCGGCGCCCACAGCATGTCGGGTCAGAGCACCGTCGACGACGGCCTGGTGATCGACCTGTCCGGGATGCGCGAGGTGACCGTCGACCCGGAGGCGCGCCAGGTCCGGGTCCAGGGCGGTGCTCTGCTCTCCGACATGAACGCCGCCACCCAGGCACACGGCCTCGCCGTGCCGGCCGGGATCGTCGGACACACCGGCGTCTCCGGGCTCACCCTCGGCGGCGGCATGGGCTGGCTGACCCGCTCGTGCGGTCTGTCGATCGACAACCTCCTCGGCGCCGAGGTCGTGCTCGCCGACGGGCGGATCGTGCAGACCTCGCCCGCCGAGCACCCCGACCTGTGCTGGGCGCTGCGCGGCGGCGGGGGCAACTTCGGCGTCGTCACCGAGTTCCGGTTCCGCTGCCACGAGGTCGGCCCGATGATCGACTTCGCGCTGTTCTTCTGGGGTCTCGACCAGGGCGCCGAGGCGTGGCGCTGCATGCGCGAGGTGAGCGCGACGCTGCCCCGGGGGCTCACCCCGATCCTCGGGGCGATCAATGCGCCGCCCGCGCCGTTCGTGCCCGAGGCGAACCAGCTCCAGCCGGGCTACGCGATGATGATCGCCGGTTTCGGGTCCCCCGAGCAGCACGCCGCCGCCGTCGAGCAGGTCCGCGCGCAGTGCCCGCCGCTGGTCGACCTCGTGACGCCCATGCCGTTCGTCGCGCTCTCCGAGATGTTCGACGAGGCGAACGCCTGGGGCCAGTACTACTACGAGAAGTCGGTCTACGTCGCCGAGGTGACCGACGAGGTGATCGCGGCGATCACGGAGCAGGCGCCGGCCAAGACGTCCCCGTTGTCGATCGCCCTGCTCTACCGGCTCGATGAGAGCTACTGCGACGTGGGTGAGGAGGACACAGCCTTCTCCGGCGGCCGCACCCCGCGATGGGCGACCTTCCTCGTCGCCAACACGCTGGACGCGGCGTCGCTGCCGGCCGAGCGCGCGTGGGTCCGCGCCTTCTACGAGGCGCTGCGTCCGCTCTCCCTCGACGACACCGCGTACGTCAACGCCATGACCGAGGACGAGCCGGATCGCGTCCGGGCCTCCTACGGTCCTGCGAAGTACGCCCGGCTCGCCGCGATCAAGGCGGAGTACGACCCGGACAACGCGTTCCACCGCAACATCAACATCCGGTAGGTGGCCTCGGCCTCGTGAGCACTTTCCGGGGCTATGACCCCGGAAAGTGCTCACAAGGCCGAAGGCCACCTAGGAGACTGCTGAATTAAGCGCCGGGGTGTCGGACGGGGATCTTGGCTGGCGGCTGGGATCCTCGTCTGGTGCAGGGCCACTCGGATGATCAGCGTGAGCTGCTGGACGTGGAGTCGCTGGCTGGGCATCTGATTGACCC
>NZ_DASXJD010000057.1:0-21564 GCF_036497585.1 Actinomycetospora sp.
TTCCCGACCGACGCCGCCGGCCTGCTGATCTCCGACCCGGCGGGCACCCTGCAACTCGTCGCCTCCTCCAGCGAAGCGGTTCGCCTCGTCGAGCTCTTCCAGCTCCAAACCGACGAAGGACCGTGCCTGGACTGCTACCGCTCCGGGCAGCCGGTCAACTCCCCCGACCTCGCCGATTCCGACCGGTGGCCGCAGTTCACGGCGCTCGCCGCTGAACGAGGGTTCCGGTCGGTGCACGCGGTGCCGATGCGCCTGCGCGGCAAGACGATCGGCGCACTGAACCTCTTCGGAGCGACACCCGGCGCGCTTCCCCCTGCTGACCTGCAGGTGGCCCAGGCCCTGGCCGATGCCGCCACCATCACGATCCTGCAGGACCGCGAGGAGGCCGCCGAGCAGGCCCTAGCCCCTCGACTCAAGCTCGTCCTGAACCGTCGGGCCACCATCGAACAGGCCAAAGGCGTCCTCGCCGAGGTGGGAACCCTGGACATGGGCGAGGCCTTCGTCCGGCTGCGCGACCACGCTCACGCCACGAACCAACCCCTCACCGACCTCGCGCGCCGGCTCGTCACCCGCGAGGCAGGTCTCGAGGTCCTCCACCGGACCAGGCAGTGATCCAAACCCCGGTCGTTCCTGATCGCTGACGGTCTCGGCCAGGGCTCTGTCGAACGAGGTCCTCGACGCTGCCGTGAGGGGACCGAGGCCATCCCCCTTTCCGAGCTGCGGAGCGTCCACCCCACCCAGAGCGCGGGACGCGGGCTGCTTCGCAGCGACACCGTCGTCCGACGGTCCCCTCGCCGCTGCGGCCGGGGGCTCATCGGTCCCGCTCGGAGTCCTCGGGCTCGTCGGGCGAACCGCCCGCTCCGCCCCTGCCCGGCGGGTGGGGGGCGTCGAGCCGGAAGCCGAGGCCGAGGAGCCGGACGACCAGACACAGCGCGGCACCCACGAGCGAGGCGAGCAGGATGTTCACGCCCACGCGGGCGCCCGCGACGACGACGCCGGCCCCGAGCAGCGCGGGGATCGCGTAGAGCTCGCTGCTCAGCACCGTCGGGACGCGGCGCACCAGCACGTCCCGGAGCGTGCCGCCGCCCACGGCGGTCACGCCGCCGAGCAGGATGGCCTGGCCGAACCCCGCCCCGAACTCCAGGGCCTTCGTCGCGCCCGTGACCGCGAACAGGCTCAGCCCCAGGGCGTCGAACACGTTGATCGGGGTGGCGAGCCGTTCGAGCTGGCGGCTCAGCGCGAAGGCGATCAGCCCGCCGCCGGCGGCGACGACGAGGTAGCGCCAGTCGTTGAAGGTCGCCGGCGGCAGCGCGCCCAGCAGCACGTCCCGCAGCACCCCGCCCCCGATCGCGGTGATCATCCCGAGGGTGACGACGCCGACGATGTCCAGTCGCGCCGCGCGGACCGCGGTGAGCGCACCGTTGAGGGCGAACGCGAACGTCCCGACGAGGTCGAGCACCAGGCCGGTGACCGATGCCGTGGTCATGACGGCGGAATCGCGATCAGCCCGCCAGCCAGGCGCCGGCCGCGGTCACCAGAGTCTCCACGCCCGTGCGCAGGGTCGGATCGAGCGTGGGGGCGAACTGCGGGCTGTGGTTGGTCGGCAGTTGGGAGAGGGTGCCGCGGCGTGCGGCGTCGTCGTAGGTCTCGGGATCGACGCCGCCCACGAACCAGAACACCGAGGGGACACCCCAGGCGCGGCCCAGGACGCCGAAGTCCTCGCTGGCGGAGCTCGGTCCGGTCGACTGGACCTGCCCGTCGTCGAAGTGGGATCGCAGGGCCGTCGTCACGCGCTCGGTCGCGACCGGGTCGTTGTCGGTGAGCTCGTAGGTCTCCACGGGGGTGATCTCCGGTGATCGCGGCGCCCCGGAGGCCTCGGCCTCGGCGGTCACGATGCGGCGCACGGCGTCCTGCGCGCGCCGGCGCACGTCCTGGTCGTAGCAGCGCAGGTTGAGGCCGATCAGTGCCTCGTCGGGAATGACGTTCTCCTTGGTGCCGGCCTGCAGCATCCCCACGGTGAGCACCGCCGCCTCGGACATGCCGAGTTCCCGGGAGACCACGGTCTGCAGCCGCAGCACCGTGGACGCCGCCAGGACGACCGGGTCGACCGCTGCCTCGGGCATCGAGCCGTGCGCACCGCGACCGAACAGCCGCACCCGCCAGACGTCGGAGGCCGAGGTGATCGTCCCCGGCCGAGTGGCGAGCATGCCGGCCCGCGCCGGCATGACGTGCTGTCCGAGCACCACGTCCGGCGTCGGGAACCGGTCGACGAGTCCGTCGTCGACCATCGCCTGCGCGCCCGCGGCGATCTCCTCCCCCGGCTGGAACAGCGCCACGACGGTCCCCGACCAGGCGTCGGTGTTGCGTGCCAGCAGGTCGGCGGCCGTGGCGAGCCACGCGACGTGCATGTCGTGCCCGCACGCGTGGGCGACGGGGGTCTCGCGGCCGTCCTCGTCGGTGGCCGTGGCCGTGCTGGCGTAGGGCACCCCGGACGCTTCGCGAACCGGCAGCGCGTCCATGTCGGCGCGGAGCGCGACCGTGGGGCCATCGCCGTTGCGCAGCACGCCGACGACGCCGGTCGTGCCGACCCCGCTGGTGACCTCGAACCCGGCCGCGCCGAGCCGGGCCGCGGCCCGCTCCGCCGTCCGGTGCTCCTGCATGGACAGCTCGGGGTGGGCGTGCAGATCGGTGTAGAACTCCTCCGTCCGCTCCCTCATCCCGTCGAGCCCGCGCAGCAGCGACGCCGCCTCACCGTTCGTCATGGAGCTCTCCTCGTCCGGTGGCGTGTTGCAGGGAGATCGCCTGGCATTGGTCGGCTCCGGTCCCTCAGGGCGCAGCCGCCTCGAGGAAGCGGTCGGCCAGTCCGGAGGCCCACCCGGCCACGAGCCGCGGATCGGCCGGCGGGCTCTCCACGATCACCAGCTCGTCGACGCCGAGGTCGGCCAGGGCGGGGACATCGCGTGCCTGCGGCTGGCGCAGCGCGACGCAACGGCGCAGTCGGGCACCGTCACGCCCAGCCTCCCGGCATCGCGCCTCGAGGAAGTCGAGGCGTTCGGCGACGTGGGAGACGTCGTCCAGGTTGAAGCCGTACCAACCATCGCCCCAGGCCGCGACCCGGCGCAGCGCCGCGTCGGTGTTGCCGCCCAGCACGATCGGGATCTGCCGGTCACGAACCGGCTTGGGATTGACCCGCACCGAGTCGAAGCGCACGAACTCGCCGTCGAAGGACGCGACGTCCTCGCGCCACAGCGTGCGCATGGCCGCGACGTACTCCGCGGTGCGCGCCGCCCGCCGTGCGAACGGCACCCCGAGCGCGTCGAACTCGTCGCGCGACCAGCCGATCCCCACCCCGAGCGCCAGCCGGCCGCCGGAGAGCGCGTCCAGCGTGGCGGCCTGCTTGGCGACCAGCACCGGATTGTGTTCGGGCAGCAGCAGCACCCCGGTCGCGATGCCGATCGTCGAACTCGCCGCGGCGGCGAAGCTCAGACCGATCATCGGGTCGTTCCAGTCCGCGGTCGGCGGTACCGCGATCTGCCCGTCCGCCGAGTACGGATAGCGGGACGACGAGCGGTCCACCATGACCACGTGCTCGCCGGACCACAGCGTGGCGAACCCGCAGCGCTCCGCCGCGCCGGCCACCGCGTCGATGACAGGACGGCGAGCGCCGTCACCGATGCCCAGGGCGTGCAGACCGACCTGCATCCGCCGACCGTCCCACGTGACGGGCACCGTCGGCGACAACCGGGATCGCGACTTTGAAGGGGCCTCGAAGGAGGCTCCGACCGATACCCTCGGACGATGGCGGGAACGGCTCCCACGGTCGATCGGCTCCCGCCCGCTCGGCTCGGACCTCCCGATCGAGACGCTGCGGTCGGGCTTCGAGGGCTTGTACGCCGCCTACGACGCGGTCATCGAGTCGTCCTCCGACGACGACCGGCGGCCGTTGTTCCGCGCTCCCTGACCCGCTCGACGACGAGGGGCGAACAGGGGCCATCACCGACGCAGCACGGCCTCGAGGGCGTCCCATCGCTCGTCACCGGCGGCCGGCTCGAAGGTCTCGGTGGCCACCTGCTTCGCGAGGAACGCCCGCAGGTCGGCGAGGCCGCCGTCCAGCGCGCCCAGGGCCCGGGCCTGCACCAGCACGTTGCCGGTCGCCGTGGCCTCGACCGGTCCGGCGACCACCGGCAGGCCGCAGGCGTCTGCGGTCAGGCGGCACAGCAGCCGGTTGCGGGCGCCCCCGCCGACCACGTGGACGGTGTCGACGGTGCGTCCCGAGAGCGCCGCCGCCTCGCGGATCGTGCGCCGGTGGGCGAGCGCGAGGCTGTCGAGAACGCAGCGCACGATCCCCTCCCGGCTCTCGGGTCCAGGCTGCCCGAGCGCGGCGAGCGCCTCGACGATGCGAGCGGGCATGTCGCCGGGCGCGAGGAAGGCCTCGTCGGCGGCGTCGACCACGACCGCCGGGCCGTCGTAGGCCTCCGCTCCGGTCAGCAGCGGATCGAGCGGCGGCGATCCCCACGCGCGCAGGCACTCCTGCAACAGCCACAGACCCATGACGTTGCGTAGGTAGCGCACGGTCCCGTCGACGCCGCGCTCGTTGGAGAAGTTCGCGGCTCGCGAGGCCTCGGTGAGCACCGGCGCGTCGAGCTCCACCCCCACCAGCGACCAGGTGCCGCACGAGACGTACGCGAACCGCTCGCTGGTCGCGGGGACGCCGACGACCGCCGATGCCGTGTCGTGGGACCCGACCGCGAGCACGGGGGTGGTCGGCTCGAGACCGGTCTCCGCGGCGACCGGGGCCGACACCGATCCGATCAGGTCGCCCGGCGCCCGGAGCGGCGGGAGCAGCGACGGGTCGATGCCGACGCGGCGCGCGAGGTCGGCGTCCCACCCGGACCCGTCGGCGGCCAGCAGGCCGGTGGTGGAGGCGTTGGTCAGCTCGGCCCCGCGTTCACCGGTGAGCCAGTAGCCGAGCAGGTCGGGCACCAGGAGCAGCTGCCGGGCAGCGGCGAGCTGGACGCTGCCGGTCGCGGACACGAGCTGGTAGATCGTCGTGAACGGCAGCTCCTGCAGCCCGGTACGGGCGTACAGCTCGGCCGCGGGCACGTTCTGGTGCACGCGCTCCGCGACGCCGACGGTGCGGTCGTCGCGGTGGTGGACCGGCGTGCCGAGCAGCGCCCCGTCGGCGTCGAGCAGGCCGTAATCGACGGCCCAGGTGTCGACGCCGATGCCGTCCACCTCCCCCGCCTCGCGCAGTCCGCCGAGGATCTCGCGGTGGAGCCCGACGACGTCCCAGTGCAGGGTGTCGCGGACACGCACGGGGCCGTTGCCGAAGCGGTGCACCTCGGTGAGCTCGAGACCCCCCGCCCCGCCGACCCGTGCCCGGACGACCCGCCCGGACGAGGCGCCGAGGTCGACGGCGGCGACCGTGACGCCGTCGGACGCGGAACTCATCGCAGGAAGGCGGCCGCGACGCCGGCGTCGACCGGGACGTGCAGGCCGGTGGTGTGGGACAGGTCGTCCGAGCAGAGCACGAAGACGGCGTCGGCGACGTTCTCGGGCAGCACCTCGCGCTTGAGCAGCGTGCGCTGGGCGTAGAACGCGCCGAGCTCGGACTCCTCGACGCCGTACACCGCGGCACGCCGGGCGCCCCAGCCGCCGGCGAAGATGCCCGACCCGCGCACGACCCCGTCGGGGTTCACGCCGTTGACGCGGATGCCGTGCTCGCCCAGCTCGGCGGCGAGGAGGCGGACCTGGTGGGCCTGGTCGGCCTTGGCGGCGCCGTAGGCGACGTTGTTCGGGCCCGCGACCACCCCGTTCTTCGAGGCGACGTAGACGATGTCGCCGCCGAGGCCCTGCGCGGTCATGACGCGGGCCGCCGCCCGGGAGACGACGAAGGAGCCGCGGGCCATGACGTCGTGCTGGAGGTCCCAGTCGGCATCGGTGGTCTCGAGCAGCGGCTTGGAGATGGAGAGCCCGGCATTGTTGACCACGAGGTCGACCCCGCCGAACGCCAGCGCCGCGGCGTCGACGGCGGCGGAGACGGCGTCGGCGGAGGTGACGTCGACGGTGATGGGCACGGCGACGTCGGCGCTGCCGATCTCCGACGCGACGCCGGCCGCCGCGTCCCCGTCGCGGTCGGCCACGACGACGGCGGCGCCCTCGGCGGCGAGGCGGTGGGCGATGGCGCGCCCGATGCCCGAGCCCCCGCCGGTCACGAACGCGATCCGCCCGGCGAGTGGCTTCGGCTTCGGGAGCCGCGCGAGCTTGGCCTCCTCGAGCGCCCAGTACTCGATGCGGAACTTCTCGGCCTCGTCGATGGGGGCGTAGCTCGAGATCGTCTCGGCGCCGCGCATGACGTTGACGGCATTGACGTAGAACTCGCCGGCGACGCGGGCGGTCTTCGCGTCGGCGCCGAAGGAGAACATGCCCACGCCGGGGACGAGCACGATCGCGGGGTCGGCGCCGCGCATCGGCGACGAGCCGGCGTCGGCGTGCCGGGCGTAGTAGGCGCGGTAGTCCTCGCGGTAGGCCTCGTGGAGCTCCCCGAGCCGCGCGACGACGTCGTCGATCGGGGCGTCCGCGGGGAGGTCGAGGACCATCGGCCGGACCTTGGTCCGCAGGAAGTGGTCGGGGCACGAGGTGCCGAGGGCGGCGAGCCGCTCGAGCTCCTCGCGCGCGAGGAACTCCAGGACGGTGTCGCTGTCGGTGTAGTGCCCGACGACGCGGCGGTCGGTGGACGCGAGCCCGCGCAGCACCGGGGCGAGCGCGGCGGCGCGGGCGTGCCGGTCGGCCTCGGGGAGGGCCTCGAAGCCGGGCCGCACGGTCCCGAACGCCATCGCGGGGTCGGTGCCGCCACGGGCGTCGATGAACTGCTGCGCGGTGCGGATGATCTCCAGGGAGCGCTGCTCGCACTCCTCGGAGGTCGCACCCCAGGCGGTGATGCCGTGGCCCCCGAGGACGACGCCGATGGCCTGCGGGTTCTCCCGCGCGACCGCGGCGATGTCGAGCCCCAGCTGGAAGCCGGGCCGGCGCCAGGGCACCCACACGACGCGGTCGCCGAAGATCTCCTTGGTGAGGGCCTCGCCGTCGGCGGCGGTGGCCACGGCGATGCCGGCGTCGGGGTGCAGGTGGTCGACGTGGGTCGCGTCGACCAGCCCGTGCATGGCGGTGTCGATCGAGGGGGCGGCGCCGCCGCGCCCGTGCAGGCAGTAGTCGAAGGCGGCGACCATCTCGTCCTCGCGCTCGACCCCGGGATAGACGTCGGCCAGCGCGCGCAGGCGGTCGAGGCGCAGTACCGCGAGTCCGGCCTCGGTGAGGGTGCCGAGGTCGCCGCCGGATCCCTTGACCCAGAGCAGCTCGACGTCGCCGCCGGTGGCGGGGTCGGTGGCGGTGCCGGTCGCGGAGGTGTTGCCGCCGGCGTAGTTGGTGGTCGTCGGGTCGGCGCCCAGGCGGTTGCTGCGGGCGAGGAGGTCGCGGACAGGTGCGGGGGTGGTCATCGGTCGGTGTGCTCCGGAGGTCGAGGTGGGGGCGGTGTGAGTGCTCAGGCGCCCCAGCCGGCCTGGGTGCCGCCGACGCGCTCGGACTCGATGCGCTCCTGGTGGCCGGAGCGGCGGTAGGCGCCGAGGGGGTCGGGGTCGAGGCCCTGCTCGGCGCGGACGTCGCGCAGCAGGGGGCGCACGTCGGTGGCGTAGGCGTCCATGAGGACCTCGTGGGCGCCGAGGACGTCACCGGCGGCGCGGGCCGCGGTCAGCGCGTCACGGTCGAGCAGGAGTGCCTTGGCCGTGGCCTCCTGCACGTTCATCACCGAGCGGATGATCGCCGGGATCTTGGCCTCGATGTTGTGGCACTGGTCGAGCATGTAGGCGATGCCCGACTCGGGGGTGTGGACGCCGGCCTCGACGATCTCGTTCATGATCCGGAAGAGCTGGAACGGATCGGCGGCGCCGACCATGAGGTCGTCGTCGGCGTAGAAGCGCGAGTTGAAGTCGAAGGCGCCGAGCCGTCCGGCCCGGACGAGGAACGCGACGATGAACTCGATGTTGGTGCCGGGTGCGTGGTGGCCGGTGTCGATGCAGATCGTCGCCTTCGGGCCGAGCTCGAGGCAGTGCGCGTACGACGTGCCCCAGTCGGGCACGTCGGTGTGGTAGAAGGCCGGTTCGAAGAGCTTGTACTCGAGCAGGATCCGTTGGTCGGCGCCGAGGCGGCCGTACACCTCGCGGAGGGCCTCAGCGAGACGGTCCTGGCGGGCGCGCATCGAGTCCTGGCCGGGGTAGTTGGTGCCGTCGGCGAACCAGAGCTTGAGATCGCGGCTGCCGGTGGCGTCCATGACGTCGACACAGGCGAGCAGGGCGTCGGTGGCCTTGCGCCGGACCGCGGGGTCCGGGTTGGTCACCGAGCCGAACTTGTAGTCGTCGTCCTGGAACACGTTGGCGTTGATCGCGCCGATGCCGACGCCCTGTTCGGCGGCGTACTTGGCGAGCTCGGCGTAGTCGTCCACGCGGTCCCACGGGATGTGCAGGGAGACCGTCGGCGCCGCGCCGGTGAGGCGGTGCACGACCGCGGCGTCGGCGATCTTCTCCCAGGGGTCGCGCGGAACCCCGGCCTGGGCGAACACCTTGAAGCGGGTGCCGGAGTTCCCGTAGGCCCACGACGGGGTGTCGATGCTCTGCGCGGCCAGGTCCCGGCGGACGGCGGTTCGGTCGATCGCGTCGGTCATCGGTGGGCTCCCTGCACACGCGACGCCGATGAGCACGACGTCGTTGGATCGTTTCATTTCGAACGGTAGAGCCGGCTCCCGGCCCGGTCAACGGCGTCACAGCACGTCACCAGGCTTGAGCGGTTCAGCACGATCAACTTCGTCGCGGCGGTTGTGATCTGAACAACGCGGTTCCTACGTTCTTTGTTGATACGTTTCAAATCTCCGACCGCTCGCTGGTCGACGACGACGAGGAGAACCCGGATGTCCGTGACACCGGAGACGGGAACCGGTCCCACCGGGGACGACGGCACCATCAGCAGGCAGCACTGGCGCTGGGCGGGGCTGGCCGGCATGGCCTCCTACCTCGACGCCGGGTCCATCGTCGCCCTGGCTTCGGGGCTGACCGTGTTCCAGACGGAGTTCGGGCTCTCGACCACCGGTGTCGGCATCCTGGCCGCGATCGGCCCCAACGCGATCGGCTGCGCCGTCGGGGCGTTCTTCGGCGGACGCCTGGGCGACAAGCTCGGCCGCAAGCGCATCTACCAGTGGGACCTGCTCGTCTACGCGCTGGGCATCGCGCTCATCGCCCTCGCCGTGCACCCGGCGATGCTCTTCGCCGGCACCGTCATCGTCGGCCTGGCGGTCGGCGCGGACGTGCCGACCTCGTTGGCCCTGGTCGGCGAATTCGCGCCGGACCGGGGACGAGCGCGGCTCCTCGGCTTCACCCAGGTCGCCTGGTACGTCGGCCCGGTCGTGGTGCTGCTGCTCGCACTGGCCCTGAACCCGCTCGGGGTGCTGGGCACCCGCCTGGTGTTCGCGAGTCTCTTCCTCGTCGCGATCGTCACCTGGGCGCTGCGTCGCGGGATCGCCGAGTCGGCGCGCTGGCGCTCGGCCAGCGAGCTCCCCGGCAGCGCCGCCCAGCGCGTCGGCGCCCTCTTCCGCGGCAAGCACCTCAAGGCGCTGCTCTACACCGGCACCTTCTACACGTTCTGGAACCTGGCGGCGGGCACCGCCGGGATCTTCACCCCCTACATGGTCAAGACCATCGGTGCGGGCTCGAACGCGGCCGGCGTCGCCCTGTCCTGCCTCGGGTTCGCCGCCGGCATCGTCGGCACCCTGGCCCTCTTCATGCCCTTCTACGACCGCAGCCACGGCGTCCGCAAGGGCCTCTTCGCCCTGGGCGCGGTCATGCAGATCTGCTCGTACGGGCTCTACCTGGTCGTCGACTTCACGGTCCCGAGCGTCATCGCCAGCGTCCTGCTCTTCTACATCGGCAGCGCGGTGGCCGGGGAGGCGACCTACAAGGTCACCAGCCAGGAGCTGTTCCCGACGATGCTGCGCGGCACCGCCCAGGGCGTCACCTTCGGCGTCGCCCGGCTGGTCCTCGGCGTGTTCAGCCTCGTGGTCCCGCTGCTGTCGGCGATCGGCATCGTCCCGGTGGCCCTGTTGCTGACGCTCTTCCTGCTGATCAGCGGCATCGTCGGCTACCTCGCGATGCCCGACACCACCGGGAAGTCCCTCGAGCAGATCGAGTCCGAACGCGCTGTCCGACCGTCGGCGGTCCCGGCCGCGTCCTGAGCCTCGGGGCCCACGGCCCGGTCCCGCCGACGGTGGGACCGGGCCGTCGTGCGTCCCCGACCGGTCACGCGGACGCGCTCCGCCCGGGCAGCAGGGTCGAGGAGCGCACGACGAGCTCCGGGGTGAAGACGACGTGGCGGTGCTCGTGCTCCGGGTCGGCGGCCACCTCGTCGAGCAGCAGGTCCACCGCGGTGCGGCCGAGGAGCGCGCTGGGCTGGGCCACCGAGGTCAGGGGCACCGCCGCCGCCTCGGCGAACTCGATGTCGTCGTAACCGACGATCGCGAGGTCGTCGGGCACCCGCAGCCCCCAGTGCACGCTGCGCTGCAAGAGCCCCAGGGCGAGCAGGTCGTTGGCGCAGAACACCCCGGTCGGGCGGCGGCCGGCCGGCAGACCCGCCAACCGCTCCCCCGCACGGCGACCCTCGGCCACCGTGAGCCCCGTCGTCTCGATCACCACGAGGTCCGCCGGGTCCCGCCCGGAACGCTCCAGGGCGCTGCGGGCACCGGCGATCCGGTCGGCGACCTGGCCGAGCGCGGTGGGCCCTCCCACCACGGCGATCCGCTCGTGGCCTAGCTCGAGGAGATGGTCGGCCGCCAGTGCGCCCCCGGCCACGTCGTCGACGGTGACCGAGCAGTGCGTCGGGCCCGCAGCCCGGTCGACCACCACCACCGGGGTCCCCCACCGGGGCAGCTGCTCGAGGCGCGGGTCGGACGCGTCGACCGGGGTGACGAGCACTCCCTGCACGCGCTGCTCGGCGAGGAGCTCGAGGTAGCGCGCCTGCCGCCCGGGGTCGGCGCCGCAGTCGCAGAGATAGGTCGCGAGCCCTGCTGCGTCCGCCGAGCCCTGGACCCCTGCGGCGACGTCGGTGAAGAACGGGTTCCCGGCGTCCAGCACGACGAAGGCGATCGTGCGGCTCCGTCCCGAACGCAACTGCCGAGCCGACTCGTTGCGGACGAACCCCAGCGCTCCGATCGCCGCCTCGACCCGTCCGCGCGTCGCCGGGCTGACCCGCTCGGGGCGGTTGAGCACGTTGGAGACCGTCCCGAGGGACACCCCGGCTCGGGCCGCGACGTCCTTCATGCTCGGGCCGCTCACGGCCTCCATCATGCCTGCCCGAGGTGCGCGCACCGGGAGATGACGTGTTCGACGAGCCTCGCGCCGTCGATTCCCGGGACAGCTCCACGGCGAACGGCCCTCCGTCACGCCACCGGCTGCGCGGCGGGGGTCATCGCCGCGAGGATCTGCTCCGTCGCGTCCTCCATCTCCTCGGGCTGCTGGCCCCACGGCGGGCTGCAGAGGTTCAGGTGGTCGAACGCGGGCGCGTGTGCCGCGACACGGGCGGGCACGTCGGCGGGCCGGCAGGCGACACCGATGGCGTCGATCGCCTCGTCGGGGACGGCCCTCGCCGCCGCCGACGCGTCACCGGCCTTGGCAGCGGCGCGGATCCGCTGCTGGGCCCCGTCCCACCCGTGCATCGCGAACAACCGGTCGTAGACGCGTGAGGCGGCGTACTGCCCGATCGCGAACGCCAGGCGCTCCCGCGCCCGCTCCTCGTCGTCGTCGACGGCCGCCATGCGCATGCCCTTGACCACGAACCCCTCGAGGCTCCGCCCGGCGTCCTCGGCGCCGAGCGCGAGCCCGGGCCGGATGACCTCGTCGAGGTAGGCGGGGGTCGTCATGGGGTGACAGACGATCCCGTCGGCGACCCGGCCGGCGGCCCGGACCATGCGCGGCCCCACGCCCGCCGTCCAGATCGGCAGGTGCTCGCGGACGGGAGCGGGAGTGCCGGCCGTCGGCACCAGGTGAAGCCGATAGAAACGGCCCTCGTGGTGCACCGGCCCCTCGTGCAGGCGCCACAGCTTGCGCAGGAGCGTGACCAGCTCCTCCATCCGCGCAGCCGGCGACTCCCCGCTGGTGCCGAGCCAGTTCTCCATCATCCCGGCCGTGCCGTTGCCGAGCCCCAGGATGATCCGCCCGTCGGTCAGCTCGTCGAGATCCCGGGCCTCGGCGGCCCAGATGAGCGGCGCGCGCCCGACGCCGTAGGCGATGTCCGAGCCGATCGCGATCCGTTCCGTCGCCTCGCCCAGCAACGCCATCGGCACGGTCGCCGACCGGTTGTACAGCTCGCCGGTCCACACCGCACCGAACCCGGCGGCCTCGGCCCGGCGGGCCAGGTCCGCCGCCGCCCGGAAGCGCCGTGATCCGCGGCCCGCGGTGAAGATGGTGAGGCCGTAGTGCTCGTGCATCGTCGCGCTCTCCGCTCTCTCGACGCCCGCCCGTCAGACTCCGAGGGCCCGCTCCGGTGAACCGGGGGACACTGATGCTCGGGTCTCGTCGAACGTCAGCACCCCCTTCACCACCTGCTCGCGCAGCACGAACTTCTGGATCTTGCCGCTCGACGTCATCGGCAGCTCGTCGCGGAACGCCCAGAACACCGGGGTCTTGTGCGGCGCGATCTGCCCACGCAGGAAGGTCGTGAGCTCGTCGATCGACGGCCGGTCGTGACCGGCCCGCACCCGCAGGATCGCGCCGACCTGCTCGCCCCACCGCTCGTCCGGGACCCCGATCACCGCCGCGGTCTCGATCGCCGGGTGATCGGTCAGGGCGCCCTCGATCTCGGCCGGGTAGAGGTTCATCCCCCCACGGATGATCATGTCCTTGACCCGGCCGGTGATCGCGAGGTAGCCGCGCTCGTCCATCGTGCCGATGTCGCCCATGTGCAGCCAGCCGTCGTCGTCGATGGTGGCGGCCGTGTCGTCGGGCATGCCGTAGTAGCCGAGCATGTTCTGGTAGCCGCGGCAGCAGATCTCGCCCTGTTCGCCGATCGCCACCCGTTCCCCGGTCGCCGGGTCGACGAGCGAGACCTCCAGCTGCGGCAGCGGCTGGCCGACGGTGTTCGCCTGGTCCTCGGGCTCGTCGGTGACCCGGGTCTGGCTGACGACGCCGTGGGTCTCGGTCTGGCCGAACAGGATGCTGAACTGACAGCCGAGCAACTGACCGCTGCGCCGTACCAGCGAGGCCGGCACCGCCGCCGCTCCGCTGAGGACGGTCTTCATGGCCGACAGGTCGCGCCCGGGACGGTCCGGGTGGTCCAGCATCGCGATGAGCATCGTGGGCACGAGCAACGAGTGGGTGCCGCGGTAGGCCTCGAACGCCTCCAGCGCGTGGCCGGGGTCGAAGCCGGGCAGGATCACGAAGGTGCCCCGCTTGGCCCACGCGCCGAACGACGTCACCGCGCCGCCGCCGATGTGGTACATCGGCATGGCGTTGATGTAGACGTCGCCGTCGTCGAACCCGGCACGTTCGGCGACGAACGTGGCCTCGTTGACGAGTCCCTTGTGGTGCAGCATCGCGCCCTTGGGGAATCCGGTGGTGCCGGACGTGTACTGGATCTGCAGCAGGTCGGTGGGCTCGACGGTCGGCAGCACCGCCGCCGGATCCCCCTGCGCCAGGAACGCGTCCCACCCGGAGAGCGAGTACACGTCACGCAGTTCCGGCAGGCCCTCGCGCAGGTCCTCGACCATCTCGCGCATCGCGAAGCCGCGGTGGGAGTCCACGCAGAACAGGGCGACCGAGCCGGACTGCCGGAGCACGAACTCGACCTCACGGCCCCGGTAGGCGGGGTTCAGCGCGACCAGCACCATGCGCGCCAGCGCGGCCCCCTGCTGGAGCATGATCCACTCCGCGCTGTTCGGAGCCCAGATCGCGACGCGGTCCCCCGGCTCGTACCGGGCGAGCAGCGCCCGGGCCACCCGCTCCGCGTCGGCGAGGAACTGCGCGTAGGTCCACTGCCGGCGGGTCGCCGGGTCGACCACGCAGTCGACGAGTGCGAGCCGATCGGGCACCGTCGCGGCGGCGTGCCGGATGGTGTCGCACACGGTGATGTCGCGGACCTCGCCAGGCTCGGCAGGCCAGTAGGACTCGGTGAGCATGCGAGGAACTCCTTCGTCAACTCGGCTCGGTAGCGCTGTCGGTCGCCATCCCGCGGTAGATGACCGTCGTGATGCCGTCGGTGGTCCGGTCGATCGGGAAGTCGCCCTCGCCCCGGAGGTAGGCCCACGCCTGGTGCTCGATCCCACCGAAGATCATGTCGCGCAGCAGTTCGACGGTGACGTCGTCGCGGAAGTCGTCACGCGCCACCGCGTCGCGCAGGACCTGGCTGACCACGCCGGTGAACCGTCGGTTCAGCTGGTGGATCGCGGTGGATCGGAACTCCGGATCGGGACGGAGCTCGTTGAAGATGAACCGCGTGAGTGTCGGTTCGTGACGCACCACCTCGACCGCGTAGCGCACGACGTAGCGCAGCCGCTCGTAGGTGCTCTCGTGCTTGGTGACGCCGGGCTCGAGCGCGACCAGGATCTCCTCGAACCAGGCCACGGCCACCTGGGCGAGGAGGTCCCGTTTCGTCGGGAAGTAGCGGTAGACGGTGGCCTCGGAGACCCCGCAGCGCCGGGCCACCTCGGCCGGCAGGAACCGCTCGTAGCCGACCTCGGCGAGCAGGACCCGCGAGGCCGCGACCAGTTCCGCGATGCGCTCGTCGGGGCGCAGCCGGGCGCGGGTCATGCGACCGAGATCCCGCCGTTGACGCTGACCACCTGGCCGGTGATCTTCGCGGAGCCCGGGCCGCAGAGGAATGCGATGAGCGCCGCGAGGTCGTCGGCCTCGGTCGGGCCCAGGTGCGCCTGCGTCCTGGCCTTCTCGAAGAGCTTCTTCGAGAACCCGCCGGCCATCGCCCGGTCGCCCGTGGCCGTGCCCTCGATCAGCGACGGCGTCACCGCGTTGACCCGGATCCCGTCCCGCTTGGCCTCGACGGCCAGGGTGCGGGTGAACGTCACGATGGCGGCCATCGCGGCGCCGATCACGACCTCGCCGGGGGTCGGCACCTTGGCCGCGTCGGACGCCACGTTGACGATCGCCCCGGAACCCTGCGCGGCGAGCCAGGGCAGCACCGCCCGGCACATGTGCATCGGGCCCAGCGCCTGGCCGGTGAGGATGCCGGCGATGTCCTCGATCGGGACGTCGCGCAGCAGGCCGGGCACGTAGGACGCGGTCGTCGAGTTGACGAGCACGTCGACGCCGCCGAGCAGGTCACGGGCCGTGGTGGCCGCGTCGACGGCCTGGGCCGGGTCGTTCGCGTCGCCGGCCACGAAGTGGACGTCGCAGGCCGGCGCGGCCGCGCGGACCGCGGCGCAGGCCTCCTTGCCCCGTTCGGCGTTGCGCCCGATCAGCGCTATCCGGGTGTCGCCCTCGGCGGCCAGGCGGTGCGCCGTGGCCAGGCCGACCCCGGAGGTCCCGCCGACGATGAGCACGGCACGTTCGGTCATCGGGACCCTCCGATGGTGAGCGGCAGATCGCAGGTGGAGCACGAGCGGGCGGGCTCGCGGGCGTCCGTCGTGGTCTCGCCCGCGCCCCGCGCGACCGGCCCGGCGCCCTCACGGGCCAGCAGCGCGGCCCCGTAGGCGCCCACGATCTGCGGGGATTCCGGGACGGTGATCTCGGCGCCGAACGCCTCGGCGAGGAAGTGCACGGCGGCCGCGTTGCGTGCGACACCGCCGGTCATGACGACGGGCGAGCGCCGCCCGACCTGGGCGACCAGACCGAGGGTGCGGGTCGCCACCGCGCGGTGCACGGAGGCGGCGATGTCCTCGCGCTCCTCGCCCTGCGCGAGCATCGAGATCAGCTCGGTCTCGGCGAAGGTCGCGCACATGCTGGACACCTCGAGCTCCTTCTCCCCCCGCAGCGCCAGGTCGGCGAGCTCGTCGATCCCGCACTCGATGGCGCGGGCCAGCACCTCGAAGAACCGGCCGGTTCCGCTGGCGCACCGGTCGTTCATCGCGAAGTCGGCCACGATGCCGTCGTCGTCGACGGCGATGGCCTTGCTGTCCTGGCCGCCGATGTCGACCACCAGTCGCGTCCCCGGGCACATCGCCGCCGCGCCGCGGCCGTGGCAGGTGATCTCGGTGAAGGTGCGGTCGATGTCGGGCACCAGCCGGCGGCCGTAGCCGGTGGCGATCGACGCCGTGACGTCGCCCTGTCCGAGACCGGCGGCGTTCAGCGCCGCCTCCATCGCCCGGGCACACCCGGTGCGGCTGACGGCGCCCATCTGGACGACCTCGGCGGCCTCGATGCCGCCGTCAGCATTCAGGACGACGACCTTGGCCGTCGTCGACCCGAGGTCGACCCCCAGGAAGTGCGCGCTCATGCCCGGGCCCGGCGCACGTCGATCCCCTCGAGCATGGCGGCCAGCCGGCTCTCGAGGATCTCGTCCTTGTAGAAGGACGCGTCGGCGATGTCGCCCTCGAAGAACATCGTCGCCAGCCCGGCCTTCTCGTGGGCCGCCTTCGCGATGATGCGCTGCGGGTTGGTGAACGCCCGGCAGGTGCGCGTCGAGTGGAACACGATGCCGTCCACGCCGTAGAACTCGCTGTCGCGCAGGACCAGGTCCTGGATCGTCCTCGTCGAGTGGTTCATCGGGCACAGCAGGTTGTTCTGGGCCTGCCCCAGCAGCGGGTCGCCGTCGGGGTCGATGAGCTGCGGTTCCTGCCAGAACGCGTGGTGGGTGTAGCGCCCGGCCACCACCGCGACGTCGTGCGAGGCGAACTTGCGCGACAGCAGGCCCAGGTGGTTCCAGTTCATGAAGCCGTCGAAGTACACCCGGTACCGCTCGCTCGTGACCGAGCCCTCGCCGTCGGCCACCCGCTGCTTCACCTCCGCGAGCACGGCGGTGTAGAAGTCCACCAACTGCTGGTTCGCGGGCAGGAAGTTGATGTGCGCGACGTTGCCGATCCAGTCCCAGAAGGTCGCGGGTGCCGGCAGGTGGCGGCAGAGCTTCATGGCTTCCTGCCGGAGCTCGGACGCCTTCTTGATGTAGGCCATGTTCTGCCGGTAGGCGTCCCAGTCGAACGGCCGTCCGGTGATCGACTCGAGGAACGGGATCAGCTCGCGCAGCTGGTCGGCGACGTAGCGCGACGACGTCTCCCACTCCTCGCCGACCATGTAGCCCTCGCCGGGCCGGTTGCTCCACAGGAACGGCATCGAGACGTTGAAGATGGGGACGTCCTTGCCGAACACGCGGAAGGAGATGTCGTCCCACTGCTGGCCGGTGCTGCAGCCGGCGTAGGCGTTGACGAAGACGTCCGGGGTGGGCAGCCGACTCGCGAGCTCCTCCTGCTCCGGCAGCCCCACCATCCCGGGGCCGTTGCCCGACCCGGCCGAGCGCTTCTGGCTCAGCACCGCGCACCCGAGGTGCGTGCGGGCGTAGGAGCACAGCTCCCCGACGTAGCCGTACTCGGACCCGGCGAGCTGGGCCGGGCCCTCCAGGTGCTGGGCGGCCAACCGGGCGGAGAACGCCTCGCCGTGGCACCACGCCATGCCCGCGGCCTGGAAGATCGGGTTGAGGGCCGAGCCGTTGTACCAGACGACCTTCTGGCCCCGTTCGCGGGCGAGGAAGACGTCCTCCCAGTAGTCGGCGACCATCGTCCCGCCGGCCTTGTTGATCGCGAGGCGGCTGAGCTTGTCGGTGGCGGCAGCGGTCATCGGGTCACCTCCAGGGTGCGGTGCGTGGCGCTGGTGCGGCGGATGCGCTCGAGGAGCGCCTCGACGCGGGTCTGCACGGTCTCCACCGGCAGCCCCTCGTGCTCCGTCTCGAGCAGCAGGTGCGGGATGCCGCGCTCGTTGAGACGCTTGCGCAGCTCGGGGTAATAGAGCATGTGCGGCTCGCAGAACCGCACCATCAGCACGATCACACCCTCGGCGCCCGAGGACTCGACGGCGCGGACGAGCTCGTCCTCCCAGTCGCTCTCGTGCTTGACGCGCGTCGGACACGGCAGGGTCGCGTCGCGATCCAGGTACCGCTGGGCCAGCGCCGCGACCGGATCGCCCTGCTCGTCGACGTCGGTGGCGATGTACCGGCGCCCGGTGAACAGGTCGTCGTCGACGACGAGCGCGCCGCACTCCTCGATGGTGGCGAGCAGCTCCGGTCGGGGCGCGTGGCACAGGTGGCCCGACAGGTGCAGCCGGATGCGCCCGTCGCGCGGGACCTGGGCGAGCCCGTCGATCACCTCGCGCAGCAGCACGCTGTGCACCTGCTTGTCCATCACCATGCTGGACTTGACCAGGGCCTGCACCTGCGACGACGACAGGGCGGCGTTGCCGGCCCGCCGGGCCGCGAACAGCTCGCGCAGCAGCCGGCGGTTCTCGTTGAACACCGCGATCGAGTGCGCCAGCTCGGCGTCGGTGACCGGCTCGCCGCGCAGGCGTTCCATCTCATCGACGAAGGACCGCATCATCAGCCGGGCCCGCTCGGGGGTCCAGCTGTCGGTCAACGACGTGGGCAGCTGGCCGAAGTACACCGGCGTGTCGGGCACCTCGGACCGGACCACGTCCACCGCGCCCAGCAGCTGGGTGCAGTGGTCGGCCAGGAAGAAGCCGTCGTAGCCGGCCAGGGTGCCCTTGGCCGCCTGGTCGGCGATGTTGCGGGTGTAGCCGCAGTAGAACTCGGCGAGGAGGTTGCGCCCCAGGCTGTCCGGCTCGCGGTTCTCCTGCAGCAGCACCGGCAGCGCGCCGCCGGCGTGCACGATCTCCGCGGGGAAGTTCATGGGGAAGACCCCGAACGCCTTCCTCCCGGTTCGCTGCTTCCACTCCGCCACGTACGCATCCGGATCGTCCGCGGCTGCGGTCAGTGCGGCGATCGCGGCCTGCGCGGATGCGCCGGCTGTCGTCATGGGCTGCCCTTCCATGCGGTGCGGTGCTGGCGGCCACGCTAACTGAGTCACACTCAGCACCACAAGCCCCCATTGAGTCGTACTCAGCTGGGGCTCGGGAAGCCCGATCTACGGGTCGCTGCCGGCCTCGACGCCGGGCGGCGTGTGCACGATCTGGCCTCTGCCGGTGCACTCGGTGGCGGCCGGAGGTGCGCGAACCCTCCTACAGTCACGGCACCGGCCCGACCGCGTGATCGGGTCGCCGGACCAGGAGGTGGCGGGTGAGCTCACAGGCTCCGTAGGCCCCCGCGCCGTCGGCCCGTCGCCTGGTCGCCGTGGCCGAGGCCGGCGACGGCGACGGGTTCGCCGCGCTCCTCGCCCCGTCGATCGCCCCGGTCCGGGTCCGTCCGCTGGTCGACGGGACCTTCCACAGCTCGCTGCGGAGCGCGGTGGCGGGTGAGGTGCGGGTCTCCGTGGTCAGTGGCAGCCCGTGCGTGCTCACCCGCGCCGCGGACCTCATCGGCCCGGACGACCCCGCGTTCCTGACGGTCATGCTCCACCGCACCGGGCGGGCCGGGGTCGCGCAGGACGGGCGGCACTGCCTGCTCGGCCCGGGCGACCTGGTCAACTACGTCACGTCGCGGCCGTACGAGGTGACGTTCTGGGAGCCGTACGAGGCCGTCGTCGTCACGGTCCCGATCGCGGCCCTGGGCTCGCACGCGGACACGCTGACCGGGCGCACGGCCGTCGCGCTCGGCACCGACTGCGGGCCCCGCGACGTCGTCGGCGCACTGTTCGAGGGACTCGCCGCCAAGGTCGACGGCTGCACCCTGGGCGCCGCGAGCCGCAGCAAGGAGCACCTCGCGGACGCGATCGTCTCGCTCGTCATCGCCGAGCTGGTCGACATCGCACCGCAGGGCGCGGGCGACGACCTCGCGGACCGGGTGCTCGCCCACTGCCTGGCGTCCCTGGCCGACCCGGGGCTCACCGTGGAGTCGGTCGCGCGGGCCCACGGCGTCTCCGTGCGCTACCTGCACAAGGTGCTCGCCCCGACGGGCAGCACCCTCTCCGCCTGGATCCGCCGGCAACGCCTGGAGCGGATCCGTCGTGACCTCGTCGACGAGTCGCTCCACGGACGCACCGCCGCGGCGATCGCCGCCCGGTGGGGCATCACCGACACCGAACACCTGAGCCGGGCGCTGAAGGCGGAGTTCGGCATGACCGCGAACGAGATCCGCCGGTCGGGCCGCCGGGAGCCCGGCGGCCCGCTGCTGCTGGCCGAGTAGCCCGCGCACCAGGCACGACCGGGCCCACCGGTTCGAACACCCGGAGACCGCCCACGCGCGGTCCCGTCCGTCCGCCTGTCCACCCGAGGAGAGCTCATGACCACGACCGCCCAGAAGGTCGCCGTCGTCACCGGCGCGTCACGCGGCATCGGAGCCGGTGTCGTCGAGGGGTACCGCAAGCACGGCTACGCCGTGGTCGCCACCTCGCGCTCCATCGCGCCGTCCGACGACCCGCAGGTGCACACCGTCCCCGGGGACCTCGCCGACCCGGAGACCGCCGGCCGCGTGGTCGACGCGGCGCTCGCGCGGGTCGGGCGCATCGACACGCTGGTCAACAACGCCGGGATGTTCCTCGCCAAGCCGTTCACCGCCTACACCGACGACGACTTCGCGGCGATGGTCGGCCTCAACCTCGCGGGGTTCTTCGGCATCACCCGCCGAGTGGTCGCGACGATGCTCGAGCAGGGTGCCGGCCACGTCGTCACCGTCACCACCTCGCTCGTCGACCACCCGCTCAGCGCGGTCCCCTCCGTGCTCGCCTCCCTGACCAAGGGCGGCCTCGACGCGGCGACCCGGTCCCTGGCCGTCGAGTGCGCCGGTTCGGGCGTGCGGGTCAACGCGGTGTCCCCGGGGATCATCAAGACCCCCATGCACCCCGTCGAGGCGTACGAGGCCTACGCCGGGCTCCACCCCCTGGGCCGCATGGGCGAGATCGACGAGATCGTGCACGCCGTCCTCTACCTCGAGACCGCTGCCTTCGTGACGGGCGAGACCCTGCACGTCGACGGCGGCCAGAGCGCGGGCCACTGAGGACAGGGGCTCGCGCCGTGACCCGGACAGACACCCGCCGCACGGAGCGGCAGACCCTCCGCGCCCAGGCCCGCGAGTTCGCCGGGGACGTCCTCGCCCACGTCCGCGAGGTCACCGACCCGCTCCCCACACCGACCGAGCGCTACCGCGCCACCCGCCCCTTCTACCGGCAGATGGTCGACGCCGGCTTCCTGCGCCGCCTCGTCCCACAGGCACTCGGCGGGGACGGGACGGGCGCCTCGACGACCGCGGTGCTGGCCGAGGAACGAGCGCGAACCTCCTCGGCGACGTCGGCGACGGGCTCGTCTTCGACCACCTCGGCCGCAGGCTCTTCCTCGACCACCTCGGCGACGGGCTCCTCGACCTCGGCGGGTGCCTCGGTCGCGACGCTGGCCTCGACCTCGGGCGCCTCGTCGGCGGCGGCGGGGGCCTCGTCGTCGGAGTCGAGCAGGGCCGTGCCGAGCTCGGTCGCCGGCTCGGCATCCTCGG
>NZ_DASXJD010000058.1:0-23375 GCF_036497585.1 Actinomycetospora sp.
CACACGAACTGCCAACCACCCACCAGGCGGCCGCACCATCCGATGCCATCAGGACCACTCACCCTACCAGACCAGCTGAAGGGCAACCGCTCCAACCTATCCCGCCGCCCGGCCCGGGAACAACCCCTCGGCCCTGGCGACATCGAGAACACTACAGGGCGGGTGTAACCGGTCCGCGAGGGGGGTACCGGTGGCGCGTCGTCGCAGGTCGTGACGCGTCGCCGCCCCGGTGCGCCCCTCGTCAGCCGGCCACGAGTTCCACGCCCGCCGTCGTGCGCTTCCCGCGGCGCACCACGAGCCAGCGCCCGTGGAGGAGGTCGGCGTCGGCCGGCGTCCATTCCTCGGTGTCGACCTTGGCGTTGTTCACGTACGCGCCGCCCTCCGCGACCGTGCGGCGGGCAGCCCCCCGGCTGGCGGCGAGGCCGGTCCCGACGAGCAGGTCGACCACCGTCGGGTTGTCGGTGCGCGCCAGCGAGGCCGACGGCACCTCGGCGAGGGCGGCGGCGAGGGTGCCCGCGTCGAGGTCGCGCAGCTCGCCGCGCCCGAACAGGGCCTGGCTGGCGGCCTCCACCCGTCGGACCTCCTCCTCGCCGTGCACCAGCGCCGTCACCGACTGCGCCAGCGCACGCTGCGCGGCACGGGCCTGCGGGCGCTCGACCGTGGCCTTCTCCAGCTCCTCGATCTCCTCGCGGCCGAGCCAGGTGAACGCCCGCAGGTACTCCCCGACCTTGGCGTCCTCGGCGTTGATCCAGAACTGGTAGAAGGCGTAGGGGCTCGTCAGCGAGGCGTCCAGCCAGACGGTGCCGCCCTCGGTCTTGCCGAACTTCGACCCGTCGGCCTTGGTGATCAGCGGGGTGCCGAGGGCGTGGACCACCCGCCCCTCCACCCGGTGGATGAGGTCGATCCCGGCGGTGAGGTTCCCCCACTGGTCGCTGCCCCCGGTCTGCATCGTGCAGCCGTACCGGCGGTAGAGCTCGAGGAAGTCGAGGGACTGCAGGATCTGGTAGGAGAACTCGGCGTAGCTGATGCCCTCGTCGGACTCCATGCGCCGGCTCACGGCCTCCTTGGCGAGCATGCGCCCGACGCGGAAGTGCTTGCCGTACTCGCGCAGGAAGTCGAGGGCCGTGATGCCCTCGGTCCAGTCGAGGTTGTTGACCAGCAGCGCGCCGTGGTCCCCGGTGAAGTCGAGGAACGGGCGCAGCTGCGCCCCGATCTTCTCGACCCACTCCGCGACCACCTCGCGGTCGTTCAGCGTGCGCTCCGACGTCGGCTTCGGGTCCCCGATGAGGCCCGTGGCGCCCCCGACGAGCGCGATCGGCCGGTGCCCGGCCTGCTGGAAGCGCGCCAGGGTCAGCCACTGCAGCAGGTGCCCGATGTGTGCGCTGGGCGCGGTCGGGTCGATGCCGGAGTAGAGGGTGACCGTGCCGGCGTCGAGGTCACGGCGCAGCGCGTCGAGGTCGGTGCTCTGGGCGACGAGGCCCCGCCAGGCGAGGTCGTCGAGGATGTGCGGTGCGGTCACGAGCCCCATTGTGTCGTGCGCGGCGTCGCGAACCGCTACCAGTCGGGGCCCTCCGGTCGGGCGCGCCCCGCCTTGTACGGCGTGACCGCGGCCGCCCCGGCGACCCACAGCCGCCACGGCCGCTGCTGTCCCGCCGCGACCCCGACCCGGGGCCCGTGGCGCACGGCGTCGTCGGGCACGGGCTCCCCCGGCTCGAGGCGCACCCGCGAGGACGGGTCGACCACGTCGGCGCCGTTCTGCTCCCGGCCGAGGCCCAGCAACGTGCACAGCCGGGCGGGCCCGCGGGCGAGTTCGGCGTCGCGGCCCCGCGCGGTCGGCCGGCGCGCGTGCGCCATCCCGGGGTCCGAGAGCACCTCGCCCGCCCGCAGCAGCACCGCCCCCGGGCGCCCGTCGTCGAGGGCGACGACGTTCGCGCAGAAGTGCATGCCGTAGACGAAGTACACGTAGAGGTGGCCCGCCGGGCCCCACATCACAGCGTTGCGGGCGGTCCGGCCGCGGTAGCAGTGCGAGCCCGGGTCGTCCTCGCCCCGGTAGGCCTCCACCTCGACGAGGCGGACCCGGACCTCGCCGTCGTCGGTGTCGGCGACGAGGTGGCACCCGAGGAGCACCCGCGCCGCGTCGAGCGGGTCGACCGTTAGCGCGGCGCGGTCGACCAGGGTCGAGGAGGTCACCGGCGGCGGATCGGGACCGTCCAGCCGCGGGCCTCGATGACGGCGCCCACGATGCGGTCGTACTGCTCGGCCACCCGCTTCGGCGCGGTCCCCCCGTAGGCGTTCCGCGAGGCGATCGAGCCCTCGACCGTCAGCACGGTCCGGACGTCGGGGGTGAGCGCCGGGTCGCAGGTCCGCAATTCCTCGTCGGTGAGGTCGTCGAGTCCCACGCCCCGGGCCTCGGCCGCCCGCACGCACGCGCCGGCCGCCTCGTGGGCCCGCCGGAACGGCACGCCCTGGCGCACGAGCCACTCCGCGACGTCGGTCGCGAGGGTGAACCCGGCGGGGGCCAGCTCGGCGAGCCGGTCGGTGTGGACGGTGAGCGTCCTGATCATGCCCGTCATGGCGGGCAGCACCATCGTCAGCTGCGCGACCGCGTCGAACAGCGGCTCCTTGTCCTCCTGCAGGTCCCGGTTGTAGGCCAGCGGCAGCGCCTTGAGCGTCGTCATCAACCCGGCGAGATTCCCGACGAGGCGGCCGGCCTTGCCCCGGGCGAGCTCGGCGACGTCCGGGTTCTTCTTCTGCGGCATGATCGACGAGCCGGTGGACCACGCGTCGTCCAGCGTCACGTACCCGAACTCCGCGGTCGCCCAGAGGATCAGCTCCTCCGCGATGCGCGACAGGTCCACCGCGGTCATCGCCAGGACGAACGCGCCCTCGGCGGCGAGGTCGCGGGAGGCGGTGCCGTCGACGGAGTTGTCGACGGCGTCGCGGAAGCCGAGGTCGCGTGCCACGGCGGCCGGGTCGAGCCCGAGGGAGGTCCCCGCGAGCGCCCCCGAGCCGTAGGGCGACAGGTCGAGCCGGCGGTCCAGGTCGCGGAAGCGCTCAAGGTCGCGCAGCAGCGCCTGGGCGTGAGCCCCGAGGTGGTGGGCGAGCAGGATCGGCTGGGCGTGCTGCAGGTGGGTGCGCCCCGGCATGACCGCGTCGGGGTGCGCCCGGCCCTGGCTCACCAGGGCGTCGACGACGTCGCAGACCCCGCGTGTGAGGTCGCGGAGCCGGTCCCGCAGCCACATCCGCAGCTGGGTGGCGATCTGGTCGTTGCGGGAGCGCCCGGCCCGCAGCTTGCCACCCAGCTCCGGGCCGACCCGTTCGATGAGTCCCCGCTCGAGGGCGGTGTGGACGTCCTCGTCGTCGGGAGCGGCCACGAAGGCGCCCGAGGCGACGTCGTCCGCGAGGCGGGCCAGGCCGTCGAGCATGCCGGCGAGCTCGGCGTGGTCGAGCAGCCCGGCTCCGTGGAGGACGCGGGCGTGCGCCCGGGAGCCCGCGATGTCGTACGGCGCGAGCACCCAGTCGAACTGGGTGGACTTCGAGAGCGCCGCCATCACCGCGTCGGGGCCGGACGCGAACCGCCCGCCCCACAGCGCCGACGTGCCGCCGGGACCCCCCTCCTGGGCCTCGCTCACCGGTCCTCGTCCTCCTGCGGTGTCCCCGTCGGCCGGAGCGCCGACCGCGTGCCCAGTGTGCTCAGCAGATCGGCGAGCCCCGCGCCGTCCAGGGGTTCCCGGGCGACGACGAGCACGGTGTCGTCGCCCGCGATCGTGCCCACCACCTCGGCCAGGGAGGCCCGGTCGAGCGCGCTGGCCAGGTAGTGGGCGCCGCCGGGCGGGGTCCGCAGCACGGCCAGGTTCCCGGAGTGGTCCGCCGAGACGAGCAGCTCGCCGAGCAGCCGCCCCAGTCTGTCGGTCCCCCCCGTGACGCCCCGCACCGGGCTCCCGTCGTCGGGGACGACGTAGCGGCCGGCCCCGCCGTCGGCCCCGCGCAGCTTGACCGCCCCGAGCTCGTCGAGGTCCCGGGAGAGGGTGGCCTGAGTGACCTCGACGCCTTCCCGGGCGAGCATCCCGGCCAGCTCGCCCTGGCTGTGGACCTCGTGGGTGCTGATGAGTGCCACGATCCGCGCCTGCCGGGAGGCCCGGCTGGACGCCGGGCGCAGCCGCTCGAGCCGCTCGCGGACGGCCCGCCGATCCTCGGGCCGGACCTCCTCGGCGAGCTCCTCCTCCCCCAGCGACCCGCGCGCGGATCCCTCGACCGGGCTCATCGCGCCAGCAGCCAGGTGAGGAGGGCCTTCTGGGCGTGGAGGCGGTTCTCGGCCTCGTCCCAGACCGCCGTCCCCGGGGCGTCGATGACCTCGGCGGTGATCTCGTCGCCCCGGTGGGCGGGGAGGCAGTGCAGCACGGTCGCGCCGGGGGCCGCCCGGGCGACGAGGTCGGCATCGACGCGGAAGGGCCGGAACGGCGCGACCCGGTCCAGCCCGTCGTCCTCCTGCCCCATCGAGGTCCACGTGTCGGTGACCAGGACGTCGGCGGCCTCGACGGCCGCCTCCGCCTCCGCGCGGCCGTCCCCGTCGAGCACGGTCGCCGAGCCGCCGGTGTCGGCGGCCCGCCGCACGGCGTCGGCGACAACGGTCGGGTCGGGCCGGAAGCCGGCGGGCGCGGCGACGCGCACGTGCATGCCGGCGGTCACGCCGCCCAGCAGCAGGGACTGCGCCATGTTGTTCGCGCCGTCGCCGAGGTAGGTCAGGGTGAGGCCGGCCGTGCGGCCGTGGCGCTCGGTGATCGTCTGGAGGTCCGCGAGGACCTGGCAGGGGTGGAACCCGTCGGTCAGCGCGTTGACGACCGGGACGGAGGCGTACTCGGCCATCTCCTCCAGACGCGCGTCCGCCCCCGTGCGCCAGACGATGGCGTCCACATAGCGGGAGAGCACCCGCGCGGTGTCGGCGATGGTCTCCCCGCGGCCCAGCTGGGCGGCCCGCCCGTCGATGATCACCGGGGTGCCCCCGAGCGCCCCGATGCCGACCTCGAAGGACACCCGCGTGCGGGTGGAGGGCTTGTCGAAGATGACCGCGACCGCCCGGGGGCCCGCGAGCGGGCGCTGCCCGAACGGGTCGGCCTTCACCGTGGCGGCGAGCTCGAGGACCTCGGCCTGCTCGGCGGGGGTCAGGTCGTCGTCACGCAGCAGGTGACGTGGGGTCCGCGCCGTCCCCGGCGACGAGGAGGGGGCCCCGGCTTCCGGCGCCGCGGTCACGCGCCGCCCCCGGCCTCGGCGGCGCCGCGGGACAGCGCGTCGGGCAGGTCGGCGAGGAAGGCGTCGACCTGGGCGTCGGTGACCACCGCCGGCGGGGCCAGCCGGAGCCGCCCGGGGACCGGCGCGTTGATCAGGTAGCCGGCCTCGCGGGCGGCGTTGGTCACCGGCCCCGACGCGTCGGCGGTGAGCGCGATCCCGACGAGCAGGCCGGCCGCGTCGACGTGGTCGACCAGCGGGTGGTCCAGGCCCTCGATGCGGGTGCCGAGGTCCTTGCCCAGGGCGTCCGCGCGGTCGAGGAGGCCCTCGCGGGCGACCGTGTCGAGGACGGCGAGCGCCGCGGCGCAGCACACCGGGTTGCCGCCGAACGTGGTGCCGTGCTGGCCCGTGGTGAGCAGCTCGGCGGCCGGCCCGAGCCCGATGCAGGCGCCGAGCGGCAGACCGCCGCCGAGGCCCTTGGCCAGCGTGACGACGTCGGGGACGATGCCCGCCCGCTGGTGGGCGAACCACACTCCCGTGCGCCCGACACCGGTCTGGATCTCGTCGACCACGAGCAGCGCGCCGTGCCGGGTGGTGATGTCCCGGGCGGCCTGCAGGTAGCCCTCCGGTGGGATGATCACCCCGGACTCGCCCTGGATCGGCTCGAGGACCACCGCGGCGGTGTCCGCGTCGACCGCGCCGCGCAGCGCCTCGGCGTCGCCGTAGGGCACGAACTCGACGCCGGGCGGCATCGGCTCGAACGGCTCCCGCTTGGCGGGCTGGCCGGTGAGGGCGAGCGCGCCCATGGTGCGGCCGTGGAAGCCCCCGAGGGTCGAGACGATCTTCGGGCGCCCGGTGCGGCGGGCGATCTTGAACGCCGCCTCGTTGGCCTCGGCGCCGGAGTTGCACATGAGCACCCGGCCTCCGCCCGCGCCGAGCAGGGACAGCAGCCGCTCCCCCAGCTCGACGGTCAGCGGGTTGATGACCAGGTTCGAGGTGTGCCCGAGCGTGGCGACCTGCCGGGACACGGCCTCCACCACCGCCGGGTGGGCGTGGCCGAGGAGGTTGACCGCGATCCCGCCGAGCAGGTCGAGGTACTCGTGGCCGTCGGCGTCCCACACCCGGGCGCCCTCGCCGCGCACCAGGGCGAGCGGCGGCGTCCCGTAGTTGCCCATCATCGTGGCGGACCAGCGGCGGCGGAGGTCCTCACCGGTCGGTGTCGCTGTGGTCATGCGGGGGACCTCCTTCGCTGGTGGACGGGGCGGGGACGACCATCGTCCCGACGCCATCGCTGGTGAAGACCTCGAGCAGCACGGAGTGCGCGACCCGGCCGTCGATGACGTGGGCCCGCGGGACGCCGCCGGCGACGGCGCGCAGGCAGGCCTCCATCTTCGGGATCATCCCGCTGGACAGGCTCGGCAGGAGCCCGGCGAGCTCCCCGGCGTCGATCTCGGTGCGCAGGCTGGAGCGGTCGGGCCAGTCGGTGTAGAGGCCCTCGACGTCGGTGAGGACGACGAGCTTGCGGGCCCCGAGGGCGACGGCGAGCGCTCCGGCGGCGGTGTCGGCGTTGACGTTGTGGACGACGCCGTCGGCGTCCGGGGCCACGGAGGAGATCACCGGGATGCGGCCGCCGGCGACGAGGTCGAGCACCGCAGCGGGGTTGACCTCCACCACGTCGCCCACCAGCCCGACGTCGACGTCCTCGCCGTCGACCCGGGCGGTCCGGCGGGCCGCGGTGAAGAGCCGCGCGTCCTCGCCGGACATCCCGACCGCGAGGGGGCCGTGCGCGTTGATGAGGCCCACGAGCTCGCGGCCGACCTGGCCGACGAGCACCATCCGGACGACGTCCATCGTCTCCGGCGTGGTGACGCGCAGCCCGCCACGGAACTCGCCGGGGATGTCGAGCCGCTCGAGCATCGAGGTGATCTGCGGGCCGCCGCCGTGGACGACCACCGGGCGGATGCCGGCGAGCCGGAGGAAGACCATGTCCTCGGCGAAGGCGCGGCGCAGCTCGTCGTCGACCATCGCGTTGCCGCCGTACTTGACGACGACGACGGCGTCCTGGAACTCGCGCAGCCACGGCAGGGCCTCGGCGAGCACCGCGGCCTTGGCCTGCGCCTGCTCCGGGGACGTGGTGGGGGTGCCGGTCGAGAGCGCGGTCATGTCGAGTACGCGCTGTTCTCTTCGACGTAGGCGTGCGACAGGTCGGTGGTGAGCACGGTCGCGGTGCCGCCGGCCAGCCCGAGGTCGACCTCGACGGTGATCTCCGGACCGGAGAGGTCGGCCTTCGACCGGTCGCCCACCGCGGCGGCCGCGGCGCAGAGCAGGACCCCGTTGACCGTCACCGACAGCGACGCCGGGTCGACCCGGGCCTCGCTCGCCCCGATCGCGGCGGCGATCCGGCCCCAGTTCGGGTCGGAGCCGAACAGCGCCGTCTTCACGAGGCTGTCGCGGGCCACGGCCCGGGCGCCGAGCAGCGCGTCGGCGTCGGAGTCGGCGCCGGTGACGGTCACCGCGATGCGCTTGGTGACCCCCTCGGCGTCGGCCTGCAGGCCGCGGGCGAGGTCGGCGCACACCGCCCGGAGCTCCTCGGCGAACTCCGCCTCCCCCGGGCTCACCCCGGAGGCGCCGGAGGCCAGGAGGAGCACCGTGTCGTTGGTGCTGGTGGAGCCGTCGATGTCGAGGCGGTCGAACGTCACGGCGGTGGCGGCGCGCAGCGCGCGGTCGGCGGTGTCGGGGTCGAGCACCGCGTCGGTGGTGACCACGACGAGCATGGTCGCGAGGCTCGGCGCCATCATCCCGGCGCCCTTGGCGAAGCCGCCCACGGTCCAGGAGCCGTCGGCGGCCGTCCGGCTCGCCTGCTTGTCCACCGTGTCGGTGGTGAGCACCGCGGTCGCCGCGTCGGAGCCCGCCTGCGCACCCGCGTCGAGGACCCCGGCCGCGGTGTCGACGCCCGCGAGCAGCCGCTCGATCGGCAGCCGCTCGCCGATGAGGCCGGTGGAGCAGACCGCGACCTCGATGGCCCCGCACCCGAGCACCTCGGCGACCTTCTCCGCCGTGTGGTGGGTGTCGGCGAACCCGTCGGGCCCGGTGCAGGCGTTGGCGCCGCCGGAGTTGAGCACGACCGCCCGCAACGAGCGCTCGCGCAGCACCTGTGCCGACCAGAGCACCGGGGCGGCCTTGACCTGGTTGCGGGTGAAGACGCCGGCCGCGGTCGTAGTCGGGCCGTCGTTGACGACGAGCGCGAGGTCGGGCCGGTCGCCGTGGGCCCGCAGGCCGGCGCGGACGCCCGCGGCCCGGAAGCCGGCGGCGGCGGTGACGCTCACGGCGCGAGCCCGGCGGTGGGCAGGCCGACGGTCTCGTCGAGCCCGAGCGCGAGGTTGACGGACTGGATCGCGCCGCCCGCCGTCCCCTTCGTCAGGTTGTCGATCACCGCGGTGGCGACGAGGCGGCCGGCGTCGACGTCCACCTCGACCTGGACCTGCGCGGTGTTGGACCCGACGACGTTCTTGGTGGCCGGCTGCACCCCGTCGGGCAGGAGGTGCACGAAGGGCTCGTCGCCGTAGGCCTTGGCGTATGCCGCCCGCGCCTCCGCCACGTCGACCCCGGGGTCGGCCAGCGGTGCGCTCACCACCGCGAGGATGCCGCGGGGCATCGGCGCGAGCACCGGGGTGAACGACGCGGTGACCGGGCCGGCCCCGAGCCCCGACAGGTTCTGGATGATCTCCGGGGTGTGCCGGTGGGAGCCGCCGACGCCGTAGGCGGTGGCCGAGCCCATGACCTCCGAGCCCAGCAGGTGCGCCTTGGCCGCCCGCCCGGCCCCGGAGGTGCCGGAGAAGGCGACGACGCTGATCTCCGGGGCGACCAGCCCGGAGCCGACCGCGGGGACGGCCGCGAGCGTCGCGGTGGTGGGGTAGCACCCCGGGACCGCGATCCGCCGCGTGCCGCGCAGCGCGGGCCGGGCGCCGGGGAGCTCGGGCAGCCCGTAGGGCCAGGACCCGGCGTGGGCGCCGCCGTACCACCGCTCCCACGCGGCCGGGTTCCGGAGCCGGTGGTCGGCCCCGCAGTCGACGACCAGCACGTCCTCGGGGAGCTGTGCGGCGAGCTCGGCCGAGCGACCGTGCGGCAGCGCGAGGAAGACGACGTCGTGCCCCGAGAGCACCTCGACGGAGGTGGCCTCGAGCGGCCGGTCGGCCAGCGGGACGAGGTGGGGCTGGTGGGCGCCGAGCAGGGTGCCCGCGGAATCACCCGCGGTGAGCGCACCGATCTCCATCTCGGGATGGCCGAGCGCGAGCCGCAGCAGCTCCCCTCCGACGTAGCCGCTGGCACCGGCCACCGCGATCCGCATGCGTATGACTATGCACGATCTCGGAAGACCATGCAACGAGTTCGGGTCAGCGGCTCCGCAAGTCGTGCCGCCCCGAGGAGATCCACGTGAGGGCCGGCTGGTCGCCCGTCACCGTGCCGTCCGGGCGGGGCGCCGGGGACCCTACGCGCGTCGGCACCGAGGGGTGGGGTTCGCGCAGCGTCGGCTGGTCGTAGTCGTCGGACCGCACGAACGCCGGAGCAGGCGCCGGGGCCGGCTCGACCGGTGCTGCCGGCGCGGCCTGCCGCACCACCGCGACGTCGTCGTCACCCCGCCGCGGCGCCGGCACCACCGCGCCCGCGGCCACCGGGTCCCGCCCGAGCAGCGCCGAGGCCACCCAGTCCAGCACGATCCGCGCCTTGCGCTCCGCCGTCGGCATGGCCCACAGGTGGTAGGCGCGGTGCAGCGCGTAGGCGGGCCAGCCCATCAACCGCAGGCCGCGGATCTCGGCCACACCGCGCCGGCGGCCGAGCCCGGCGACCACACCGGACGAGGAGTGCTCGTAGGGCTGCAGCGGGCGCCCGCCGAGGTGGGCGACGACGTTGTCGGCGAGGACCCGGGCCTGCCGGACCGCGTGCTGGGCGGTGGGCGCGGTGACCACCTTCGGGTCCTCGTCGGCGAGGGTGGCGCCGCGGGCGAGGTCCGGCACCGCGGCGCCGTCGCCGGCCGCGAAGACGTGCGGGCGGCCGATGACCTGCAACATCGCGGTGCAGCGGATCTTGCCGGTGCGCTCGAGCGGCAGGTCGGTGCGCTCGAGCAGCGGGTGGGGGCGCGTCCCGGCGGCCAGGATGATCGTGTCGGTCGGGATGACCGTCCCGTCGGCGAGCCGGACGTCGCCACCCTCCGCGGAGGCGAGTCCGGCCCCCACGCGCACCTCGATGCCGCGGCGCGCGAGCCGCCCGTGCACGCGCGCGGCGGTCGGCTCGCTGACCTCGGGCATGATCCGCTTCGACGCCTCGACGAGCACCCAGCGCAGCTCCGAGGGGTCCACCCCGACCTGGCGGCCCGCCCGCCGGGCGAGGTCCTCGAGCTCCCCGAGCGCCTCCACCCCGGCGAACCCGCCGCCCACGACGACGAAGGTGAGCAGCCGCGCACGGCGGGCGACCTCGGCCGCCGTCGTCGGGACCACCGAGGCGGCGGCGTCGAGGCGGGAGAGCACGTGGTCGCGCAGCGCGGAGGCGTCCCCCACGGTGCGGAAGGTCAGGGCCCGGCCGGCGAGCCCCGGCACCGGCAGCTCACGCGCGATCGCGCCCGGGGCGACCACGAGGACGTCGTAGGAGATCTCCCGGGAGGTCCCGTCGGGGAGGTTGACGACGGCGCGGCGGCGGGCGTCGTCGACGGCCACGACCGACCCGGTGACGACGTCGCAGCGGTCCAGCACGCGGCGCAGCGACACGGTGAGGTGCCGCGGCGCGATCGAGCCGCCCGCCGCCTCGGGCAGGAAGGGCTGGTACGTCATGTGCGGCTGCGGGTCGACCACGGTCACCGACCCGATCGGCACGCTGGCGCGGGAACGTCCGGGCCGGCTGCCGCGGTGACGACCGTCGCCCGCGATCCCGATCCGCTCCTGCAGGGCCCGGGCCGCGACGAGCCCGACGTAGCCGCCGCCGACGACGAGCACGCGCGCGCCGGGCACGAAGTCGCCGGTGTCGGGGACCTCCGTCTCGCCCGAGGGCGAGAACAGCCGGCTGCCCGCCAGCAGCGCCGTCCCGCCGCCGAGCGCCACCGCGGCGCCGCCGACGGAGGGCCAGAAGCCGAGCATGCCCCGGGCCCAGAGCCCGAGCACGAGCGTCGCGAGGACGAGGACGCCGAGCGCGGCGAGCACGCGCGCCGCGGTGCGGGGAGGACGGCCGGTCGGGGACCACTGGTACTGCTCATCGGGGCGACGCATGGCGAGGGGGGAGCTGCCTCTCCGGGTCGGGTGTGGGGAGCGGCCCCGCCGCCGGGTCGGGGGTCCGGCGGCGGGGTCGGACGGCCACGCTAGGCAGTCGGCCCCTCGCGGAGCGCGAACATGAGAACGACGACGGCGGGTGCCGCCCACCGCCGCCACCAGGGCGCCCAACAGCGTTCGATTGGTCCGGTCGGAGCAGCACGCTCCGGTGGGCGCGGACCCCCGCTCTCAGGAAGGCTCGTCGGTCCACGCCGGGCCGTCGGCGGCCGCGAGCAACGTCTCCCGGAGGTCACCCTTGAGGACCTTGCCCGCGGCCGACACGGGCAGCGCGTCGACCGTGTAGATCCGCCGGAGCCGCTCGTAGGGTCGGACCGCGCCGTTCACCGCGGCGGCCAGGTCGTCCAGCCCCGCCGCGCCGGGCGCGAGGACGATCGCCGCGGTCGGCAGCTCGCCGACCGCGTCGTCGGGGAGCCCGACGACGGCCGCCGTCCGGACCTCCGGCCGCGCGGCGAGCAGCTCCTCGAGCTCGCGGGGGAACACGTTGTAGCCCTTGTAGAGCAGCATGTCCTTGGCCCGGTCGACGACGGCGAGGTGGCCGTCCTCGCCGAGGACCCCGATGTCCCCGGTCCGCAGCCAGCCGTCGACGAGGCACGCCGCGGTCTCCTCGGGCCGGTGGTGGTAGCGCTGCATCACCTGGGGTCCGCGCGCCCAGATCTCGCCGCGCTCGCCGCGCGCCACCGGCTCGTCCCCGGGCTGCCCCGTCTCCACCGGCAGCAGCGCCAGCTCGGTGTTCGCCACCGGCAGGCCGACCGTGCCGACGTGCCGCGTCGCGGAGCGCTCCGGCGGCGAGATGCACAGCCCCATCGTCGCCTCGGTGAGGCCGTACCCCTCGACGACGACCGCCTCGGGCATGAGCGCCGCGATCCGCTCGGCCTGCGCCACCGCCATCGGGCTGGCGCCGGAGGTCACGGTGCGCACCGACGAGAGGTCCCGGGTCGCGGCGTCGGGGTGGGCGAGCAGGGCGTGGTACATCGCGGGCGCCCCGGAGAGCGTCGTCGCGCGGTGCCGCTCGACGTCGGCGAGGTAGGCGGCGGGGTCGAAGCGGTCCTGCACGATCGCGGTCGTCCCGGTGACCAACCCGATGGTCAGCCCGTTGGTGCCCATCGCGTGGAACCACGGCGCGACGGATAGCGAGACCGCCTCGCCGACCCGGACCGGGTGCTCCTCCGGTGGGGAGGTCTGCTCGACGGTGATCGCGCCGTGCACGTCGGGCACGGGCACCGCGCCGGCGGAGCTCGCGGCGTACTGCAGGACGTTGGCGACGACGTTGGCGTGGGTGAGCTCGACGCCCTTCGACCGCCCGGTGGTGCCGCCGGTGTAGGCGAGGTGGGCCAGGGCGACGGTGGGGTCGAGCTCGACCTCCGGCGGGGTGTCGTGCTCGGTCACCGGCAGGTCGAGCCGGCGCCCGTCGGTCGTGATCACGTTCTCCAGCGACGGGTCGAGGCTGACGACCGCGACGGCGCCCGCGTCGGCGAGCTGGGCGTCGAGGAGGTCGCGGGGCAGGGCGGGGCTCGCGAGCGCGACGGTGGCCCCCGCGAGCAGGATGCCGTGGTAGGCGACCGGCCAGGCCAGGCGGTTCGGCAGGTGCAGCGCGACGACGTCGCCGGGCCGGACACCGCGCGCGACGAGCGCGTGGGCCACCCCGCACGCCTCCTCCCACAGCCCGCGGTAGGTCACGACGTCGTCGTGGTGCACCAGGGCGGGCCGGTCGCCGAAGCGGCGGGCGGCGCCGTCGAGCAGCGCACCGACCGGGACCAGCGGGAGCTCGATGCTCCGGGGCGCCGCCACCGCGGAGAGCCCCGTGCGGGCCGTCGTCGTCATGACCCGGGAGTCTGCCCGCGGATCGCCCGGGGCGACATGATCACCCGGCGAACAGCTCCCGCTCGACGCGGCGGTTGCGGCCGCTGCCCACCCACTTCCAGGTCCCGACGACGCGGCCCTCCCGCACCACCGTCGGCCGGAACATCCCGTTTCCGCCCGGCACGATCCGGTCCGCGTGCTCGGCGTCGAGGATCTCGGCGCGCTCGCCGTAGCCCAGGACGAACTCGTCGAAGCCGGGCAGCAGCAGCTCGGCCCCCGGGTCCTCGGCGGCGGCGAGGCGCTCCGGGGTGCCCGGGTCGAGGAACATCCCGTCGCCGTCCTCGACGAGGTGCCCGCGCGCACCCTCGATCGCGGTCGTCACGTCCGCGGCGGGGAGGCCGGTCCAGCGGGCGAAGTCCTTGCGGCGGGCCGGGCCGTGGCCGGTGAAATACTGGCGGGCCCACTCGCCCAGCGCCTCGTCGCGGTCGGGCCGGCGGGGCGTGGGCACCCACTCGTCGAGCAGGACCAGGGCCTGCTCCTTGGCGGAGGCGAACGGCCCGTACGCCAGCACCCCGTGCATCGCTAGCACCGAGATGATGTGGGTGACGTGGTTCGACTCGAGGGTCAGGCCGGCCGCCGCCCAGAGCGCCGCCAGCTCGGCGCGGGTGGCGCGCCCGCCCCCGGCGAGAGCCTCGCGCGCCAGCTCCCCGGCGCGCTCGACGGCCTCGTCGGCGAGCCCGAACTGCGCTCGGCGCTTGGCGGCTGCTGCGAGCGCGGGCGCGGTGGCGAGCGGGAGCATCCAGGGCAGGTCGGCGGCCGCGACGACGTGCAGCGTCCGGCGCATGGGCCACGACCGCACGATCTCGCCGTGGTCGAAGGCCCGCCGGACCTCCTCGACCTCGCCCGACGCGGTCCGCAGGGCGATCGAGGCGAGGACCCCGGGCAGGTCCTGGCCCTGCGCGGCGCCCAGCACCGAGACCGCCTCGGCGGGGGTGGCGCACCGGGGCCCGACCAGCCGCAGGGCGGCGAGACGACGCAGACCGACGGAGTTCACGCCCGGATCGTCGCAGGTTGTCGGGCCCCGGTGGCAGCATCTCGGTCATGACCTACTGCGTCGCCGACCACCTCGCCGACCGGCTCGCCGAGGTCGGCGTCGAGCACGTCTTCGGGGTGCCGGGCGACTACAACCTCGCGATGCTCGACCACGTCGTGGGGCACGCCCGGTTGACGTGGGTCGGGTGCGCGAACGAGCTCGATGCCGGGTACGCCGCCGACGGGTACGGCCGGCTGCGCGGGATGGCGGCGCTCGCGACGGCGTTCGGCGTGGGTGAGCTGTCGGCGATCAACGCGGTGGCGGGGAGCTTCGCCGAGCACGTGCCGGTGGTGCACGTGGTGGGCGCCCCCTCGACCGACCACCAGGCCGCGCACCGCGTGGTGCACCACTCGCTGGGCGACGGCGTGTTCACCCACTTCATGACGATGCACGAAGGCATCACGTGCACCCGCGCGGCGCTCACCGCCGAGAACGCCGCGGCGGAGATCGACCGGGTGCTCACCGAGGTTCGAGACCGCCACCTCCCGGGCTACCTGCTGATCCCCACCGACGTCTCGGCGGCCGCGGTCGACCCGCCGTCGGCGCCCCTGCCCACCCCGGTGGACCACACCGACCCGGAGGCGCTGGCCGGGTTCGCCGACGCCGCCCGCACGCTGCTCGAGCGGGCCGGCTCGGTGGAGCGGATCGCGCTGCTCGCGGGGCTGCTCACCCACCGCGTCGGGGGTCGGGAGGTGCTCGCCGACCTGCTCGCGGCCGGGCCGGTGCCGCACGCCACCACGGTGTGGGCCAAGAGCCTGGTCGACGAGACCGCGGACGGCTTCGTCGGGACCTACGCGGGCGCGGCCAGCCCCGAGGAGGTCCGCACGTCGGTCGAGGACGCGGCGGCGCTGATCGTCGCCGGGGTGCAGTTCACCGACCTCACCAGCGGGTTCTTCACCCAGCGGATCAGCCGGCCGCGTGCGATCGAGCTCGGCGCGCGGACCGCGAGCGTCGGCGCCGCGACCTTCTCCCCGATCGAGCTGCCGACGGCGCTGGGCGCGCTCGTGCCCCTGGTGCGCGAGCTCGCGGCGGCGGGCCCGCCGCCACCGCGGCCGCAGGTGCCGGCGGACGCCGTGCCCGCTGCCGACGACGCCGAACCGCTCTCGCAGGACGCCCTCTGGGCCGAGGTGGCGGCGTTCCTGCGCGAGGGCGACCTCGTGCTCGCCGATCAGGGCACCGCGTTCTACGGCGCCTCCACCCACCGCCTGCCGAGCGGCGTGACGTTCATCGGGCAGCCGCTGTGGGCCTCGATCGGCTACACGCTGCCCGCCACGCTCGGCGCGTGTCTGGCGCAGCCCGACTCGCGCGGGATCCTGCTCATCGGCGACGGCGCCGCGCAGCTCACGGTCGCCGAGCTGGGCACGATGGTGCGCGAGGGGCTGGCGCCGGTGGTGGTCGTGGTCGACAACGACGGCTACACCGTCGAGCGCGCCATCCACGGGCCGACCGAGCCGTACAACGACATCACGCGCTGGGACTGGACGGCCGCGCCGGCGATGTTCGCGCCGGACGGCGGGGCGCGGGCGTGCCGCGTGGCGACGGTCGGGGAGCTGCGCGCCGCCCTCACCGCGGCCCGCGAGGACCCGACGACGCTCGCCGTCGTGCAGGCGGTGGTGCCCCGCGACGACGTCCCGCAGCTCCTCGCGGACCTGACGAAGGCCCTCGGTCAGGCCAACTCCAGGGCCTGAGCGAGCCACGCCACGGCCAGCGCGTCCACCTGCGCCGCCTGCGGCGTCTGCGGGGCGGGGTCGACGCCGGGCTCCTCGGCGAGCGCGTGACCCATGCCGTCGATGACGTGCAGGTCGGAACGCACTCCCCGTTCGCGCAGCAGATCACGGAGCCGGCCCGCCGGGTAGAGGAACGCCTCGGCGGCGTCCTGCGCGCCGACGATGCAGCGCACCTGGGTGTCGGCGAGCTCGTCGGACCGGGCCAGGAGGTCCATCCGGTCCCCCACGACCTCGGACCCGGGCGTCCAGCGGTAGTCCATCCCGAAGAAGCCGGCGAGCTGCGCCACGACCGGCCGCAGCTGCAGGAGCGGGCTGATCAGCACCGCCGCGCGCGCCTCGACGACCTTCTCGACGATCGCCGCCCCGGCGATCCCCGCCCCCGCCGATCCCCCCGCGACGGCGAGCGGCCCGCTGCCGATGCCGTGCTCGGCGCGCACCGCGTCGAGGAGCGCCGGGAGCTCGACGACGGCCTGGGCGTTGACGGCGCCGTGGAGGTTGAGGACCGGCTCCTCGCGACCCAGCCTCATGATCTCCTCGAGGCCGGGCGAGCGCGACCCGCACAGCGGCAGGCCGGGGTAGAGGCGCCAGGCGTCGAGGCCCTCCAACGGGAGGGCGGCGGCGAAGGCCCGCTCGGTGCGCGGGGCGTCCATGAGGTGCCAGGCGAGGACCATCGGGGCATCGGCACGCGGCGTGGCCGGCGGGCGGAGGACGTAGGGGACGCCGGCGGCGGTGCCGGTGACGGCGTCGGGAGGGAGGGTCACGGTCAGCCTCCTCGATCGTGTGTTGGACGCTGTACAGTTTAGCTGGACGGCGTACAGTTGGCCACCGTGCGGGGACCGGGGCAGCGGGCGGGTCTGAGTCGCGAGGCCATCGTGGCGGTGGCCCGGGAGGTGCTCGACGACGGGGCGGTGCTGTCGATGCGCGCCGTCGCGGGTCGGCTCGGGGTGGCACCGAACGCGCTCTACAGCCACGTCGAGGGCCGGGAGGGCCTGCTCGACGCCGTCCTCGACGACCTGCTCACCGCGCTGCCCCTCCCCGGCCCGACCGACGACCCCGCCGCCGGCCTCACCGCGCTCATGACGGCGACCCACGAGCTCCTGCTCGCCCACCCGGGGCTCGTGCCGCACTTCGTGGCCCGCCAGGGCTCCCGCGGCGCGAACGCGCAGCGGCTCGGCGAGGCGATGCGGTCCCTGCTCGACCGCGGCGGGGTGCACGACCGGACGGCGCAGGACACCGCGATCCGGGTGCTCGTGGTGCACGCGATCGGCGACGCCGCCGTGGCCGCCGGTCCGGACGGGACCGGTGCCATCGACCCGGACCGGCTGCGCGCGTCCTACGCGACCGGCCTGCGCTGGCTGCTCCGAGGTGCGCTCCGCGCAGGTGAGCACTGATCCGCGTCATAGGCGGATTACTGCTCACGCGCGGAGCGAAGCGGAGCACCTCTCCCCCGCCAGCGCGACCGCCGCGTCGCGGGCCGCGGCCGCCTCGTCGAGGGTGAGCGTCCGGTCGGGCGCGCGGAAGCGCAGCGCGAACGCGAGCGACCGACGGCCCTCCCCGACCTGCGCGCCGCTGTAGACGTCGAAGAGCCGCACGTCCTCGAGCAGCTCCCCGCCGCCCTCGGTCAGCGCCGCCTGCACGGCCGCCACCGGGGCCTCGACCGGGACCACGAGCGCCACGTCGAGCAGCACGGGCGGGAACGCCGACACCTCGGGCCGGGCCAGCACCTCGGTCACGGGCAGCCGGTCGAGCTCGAGCTCCATCGCGCAGGTGCGCGGCGGCAGGCCGAGCGCCTCGAGGACCTTCGGGTGCAGCTCGCCGGCGTGCCCGACCAGCACGTCGCCGACGTACAGAGCGGCGCAGCGGCCCGGGTGCCACGGCGCGTGCCGGTCGGCGGTGACGGTGAGCTCGGCGCCGTAGACCGCCGCGACCGTCCGCGCCGACGAGACCGCGTCGGCCCACGTCGCCGGACGGCCCTCGCCCCACCAGCCCGGGCGCTCCCACGCCCCGGTCAGCACCGCGCCGACGCGCAGTGGCTGGGCGGGCAGCGCGTCCTTCAGCGCCGCGACCAGCGCGTCCGACGGCCGGGCGTCCACGCCGACCTCCGGCGCCGGGCCCGGCGTCCCGGTCGGCCGGGCGACCTGCGCCACCTGGAACAGCGCGAGGTCGCGCAGGCCCCGCGACACGTTGCGCACGACGGCCTCGAGGAGCCCAGGCAGCAGCGTCGTCGCCACCAGGGACCGGTCGGCGTCGAGCGGGTTGGCGAGCCGGACCGCGGAGCGGCGCGGGTCGTCGTCGTCCAGGCCGAACGCGTCGAGCACGCTCGGCGCCACGAACGGCGAGGGCAGCACCTCCTGGTAGCCGGCGTCGGCGAGCGCGCGGGACACCTGCCGACGACGCCGCTGCGCGAGCGTCAGTCCGGTGCCGCCCGCGAAGACCGGCAGCTCCGAGGGGATCGACTCGTAGCCCTCGAGGCGCAGCACCTCCTCGACGAGGTCGGCCGGACGGGTCAGGTCGGGCCGCCAGGTCGGCGGCACGACGACGAGCCCGGCTCCGCCTTCCGAGTCGACCTCGACCGCGCACCCCACCTGCACCAGGCGTCGCACGCTCGCGCCGCGGGCGTAGGTCACGCCGGCGACGCGGTCGGGCAGGTCCAGCGCCATCCGGATCGGCGCCGGCGCGGGCTCCTCGCCCTCCGGGAACGGGCCGACGTCGGTGACGCCGGCCTCGACGGTCGCGCGGCCATAGCGCTCGAGCAGCGCCGCGGCCAGATCCGTCGCCGGGCGCGCCACCGCCGGGTCCACGAACCGCTCGAACCGGCGGGCCGCCTCGCTGGGCAGCTTGTGGCGCCGCGCGGCGCGGGCAACGGCGGCCGCGTCCCAGGTGGCGGCCTCGAGCAGGACATCGGCGGTCGCGTCGGTGACCTCGGTGGCCGCCCCGCCCATGACCCCGGCGAGCCCGATGGGCCCCGAGTCGTCGCAGACGGCGACGTCGTCGGGGTCGAGCGCCCGGCTGACGTCGTCCAGCGTCGTGAGCTTCTCGTCGGTGCGGGCCCGCCGGACCACGACGTCGCCGCTCACCCGGGCCGCGTCGTAGGCGTGCATGGGCTGGCCGAGCTCGAGCATCACGTAGTTCGTGACATCGACGGCGAGCGAGATCGGCCGGATGCCGGCCAGCAGCAGGCGGCGTCGCATCCACCACGGGGTCGGCGCCGTCGGGTCCAGGCCGGTGACCCGGCGCGCGGCGAACCGGCGGCACCCGGAGTCGGGCTCGATCCGCACCGGCCACGCCTCGCCGCCCGCCGGCGGCAGCCCCAGGTCGACGCTCGCCGGGTCGCCGAACGCGGCGTCGTACGCGCAGGCGACCTCGCGGCCCATGCCGCGGATCGAGAGCGCGTAGCCGCGGTCGGGGTTGACCGCGATGTCGAGGACGGCGTCGGGGTCGGAGGGATCGAGGCCGAGGAGCGCGGCGGCGTCGTCCCCCGGGTCGGCCGTGCCGGGCGGCAGCACGAGGATGCCGCTGTGGTCGTCGCCGAGGCCGAGCTCGTCGAGCGCGCAGATCATCCCGTCGGACACGCGCCCGTAGGTCTCGCGGGCCGCGATCGCGAACCCGCCGGGCAGCGTCGTGCCGGGCAGGGCGGCGACGACGAGGTCCCCGACGGCGAAGTTGGTCGCGCCGCAGACGATGCCCTGCGGCTCGTCGGGCGACGACCCCCGCGTGCCCACGTCCACCCGGCAGAACCGGATCGGCTTCTTGAACTCGCTGAGCTCCTCGATCTCGAGCACCCGGCCGACAACCAGCGGGCCGGTGACCGGCTCGAGGGGCGCGACGTCCTCGACCTCGAACCCGACGCGGATCAGCGCCTCGGCGAGATCGTTCGCCGAGGGGACCTTGTCGAGGGCGACGGGCTCGGTGAGCCAGGAGACGGGGACGCGCACGGTCGGGGCCTTTCAGGGACGAGGAAGCGGTACGGATCAGGGTTCAGCCGAGATCAGGGCTCCACGGCGAACGCGCTGGTGAAGCGGATGTCGCCCTCCACCATGTCGCGCATGTCCGGCAGGCCGTTGCGGAACATCAGCGTGCGCTCGAGCCCCATCCCGAAGGCGAAGCCGGAGTAGACGTCGGGGTCCACCCCGCAGGCGCGCAGCACGTTCGGGTCGACCATCCCGCAGCCGCCCCACTCGACCCAGCCGGCGCCGCCCTTCTTCTGCGGGAACCACACGTCGGGCTCCGCGGACGGCTCGGTGAACGGGAAGTACGACGGCCGCATCCGGATCCGCGAGTCCAGGCCGAACATCGCGCGGGCGAACGCGTCGAGCGTGCCCTTGAGGTGGGCCATCGTCAGGCCCTTGTCGACGGCGAGCCCCTCGACCTGGTGGAACACCGGGGTGTGGGTGGCGTCGAGCTCGTCGGTACGGAACGTCCGGCCGGGGCAGACCACGTACACCGGCAGGTCGCGCTCGAGCAGGGAGCGGATCTGCACCGGCGAGGTGTGGGTGCGCAGCACCTGCTTCGCCTCGGGCGGCTCGACGTGGAACGTGTCCTGCATCGTGCGGGCGGGGTGGTCGGGCAGGAAGTTCAGCGCGTCGAAGTTGAACCACTCCGACTCGACCTCGGGGCCCTCGGCCAACTCCCAGCCCATCGCGACGAAGACGTCGGCGATCCGCTCCGAGGTCTGGGTGAGCGGGTGCCGGCTGCCGCGCGGGTGCCGCTCGGTGGGCAGCGTGACGTCGACGGCCTCCTCGGCGAGCACCCGCTCGTCGCGCTCGGTGAGCAGGACGGCGTGGCGGTCGTCGTACGCGGCCTGGACGGCCTGCCGCGCCTCGTTCACCCGCTTCCCGGCGTCGGCCTTGGCCTGCGGGGGCAGCGACCCGATCTCGCGGCGCGCCAGCAGGACAGGCGAGCGGTCCCCGAGGTGGGCGGGCTTGAGCGCGGTGAGGGCCTCGAGCGTCGTCGCGCCGGCGAACGCGCTCGTCGCCTCGTCGCGCGCGGCCTCGAGCGTCTCGGGCGAGAGCGCGGAGACCTGCTTGGGGTCGAACGAGTCGTTGGTTCCGGACATCGCGGGTGGCTGCTGCTCCTGCTCGGCGACGGTGGGGGTCGAGTCTATCGAGGAGCCTCGACGGGGTTCTGCGCCCGCACCGAGGCGTACAGGCACACCGCGGCGGCCGTTGCCAGGTTGAGGCTCTCGGCCCGGCCGCGGATCGGCACGCGGACCCGCGCGTCGGCCGCCGCCGCGAGCTCGTCCGGGACCCCGTGGGCCTCGCTGCCCAGCACCCAGGCGGTGGGGCGGGCGAGCAGGTCGTCGGTCGCCGGGCCCAGCTCGGTCTCGCCGTGGCCGTCGGCGACGACGACGCCGAGCACAGCCGCCCGCAGCGTCGTCAGGACGGCGTCGATGGAGCGCTCCCGCAGCACGGGGAGGTGGAAGAGGCTCCCCATGCTCGCGCGGACGCACTTGGGGTTGTACGGGTCGACGGTGTCGCCGGCGAGCAGCACGGCGTCTGCGCCCGCGGCGTCGGCGGTGCGGATGACGGTGCCCGCGTTGCCGGGGTCGGCGACCCCGGCGAGCACGGCGACGAGCCGGGCGCCGGCCAGCGCCTGGGTCGGGTCGGGCTCGTCGCGGCGGCAGACCAGCACGAGGCCCTGCGGGTGCACGGTGTCGGTGAGGCTCGCGACCGCCCGCTCGGTGACGATGGCGGTGCGGACGCCCGCAGCCCGGGCGCGGATCAGCAGGTCGCGCTCGCGGTCGGCCACGGCGTCGGTGACGAAGAGGTCGACGACGGCGCCCGGGCTGTCCTCGGCCCGGGCGAGCGCGTCGTACGCGGGCCGCACCCCCTCGACGAGGAAGCGGCCGGTGTCCTCACGCGCCGCGCGCCGCAGCAGCTTGCGGGCTGCGGCGACGCGCGGGGTGCGTTCGGTGAGGACCTCGCTCAGGCGGCGTCCTCGGACTTCTCGGCGCCCTTGGGGACGTCCGCCACGGCGGCGCGGGCGGTCTCGACCAGCGCGGTGAACGCCGCCCGGTCGGACACCGCGATCTCCGCGAGGTTCTTGCGGTCGATCTCGACCCCGGCGAGCTTGAGGCCCTGCATGAACCGGTTGTAGGTCATGTCGTTGGCCCGGGCCGCCGCGTTGATGCGGGTGATCCACAGCTGCCGGAAGTCGCCCTTGCGCTGCTTGCGGTCGCGGTAGGCGTAGGTCAGCGAGTGGAGCGTCTGCTCCTTGGCCTTGCGGTAGAGCCGCGAGCGCTGGCCGCGGTAGCCGCTGGCCATCTCCAGGGTGGTGCGGCGCTTCTTCTGGGCGTTGACTGCGCGCTTGACGCGTGCCACGTCGTCCTGCCTTCGGTCATGTCGGGGACTCCTCGCCGGCGACGGCGGGAGCAGTCCGGGTGGGTGGGGAGCCTCAGATGCCGAGCATGCGGCGCAGGCGCTTGTCGTCCTGCGGCGCGGCCTCGGTCTGACCGGCGAGCTGACGCGTCTTGTGGCTGGACTTCTTCTCCAGCAGGTGACGCTTGCCGGCCTTCTCGCGCAGCAGCTTGCCGGTGCCCGACACCTTGATGCGCTTCTTGGTCCCGGAGTGGGTCTTGTTCTTCATCCGTCCTCGTCCTGGTCGTCCGGCCGGCCCGGCGATCCGGGCGGGGGCGGCTCTCGGGCGTCCCGCGGGGCGGCGAGCCGTGCCGTCGCGCTCGACGGTACGGCCCGCGCTCCCGGGACTCAGGAGGCGGGCTCGGGCTGAGCGGACTGCTCGGCCTGGGCCTCCTGGGCTGCCTGCTGGCTCTGCTGCTTCGGCGTCTTCGCGATCTTCTTGTTCGGCGCCAGCACCATGGTCATGTTGCGGCCGTCCTGCTTCGGTGAAGCCTCGACGAACGCGAGGTCGCCGACGTCCTCGGCGAGCCGCTGGAGCAGCCGGAAACCCAGCTCCGGGCGGGACTGCTCGCGACCGCGGAACATGATCGTGACCTTGACCTTGTGACCCTGTCCGAGGAAACGGGTGACGTGACCCTTCTTCGTCTCGTAGTCGTGCGGGTCGATCTTCGGCCGGAGCTTCTGCTCCTTGATCACGGTCTGCTGCTGGTTGCGGCGCGACTCGCGGGCCTTCTGCGCGCTCTCGTACTTGAACTTGCCGTAGTCCATGAGCTTGCAGACCGGCGGGCGCGCCTGGGCCGCGACCTCCACGAGGTCGAGGTCGGCCTCGCGAGCCAGTCGCAGGGCGTCCTCGATG
>NZ_DASXJD010000059.1:0-7290 GCF_036497585.1 Actinomycetospora sp.
TCCGTGCCCTTCACCATCGCCAGCAACAGCTCGTAGCCCTGCCGCTGGTGGAACGACTCCTCCTTGCAGATCCGGACCATCGCCCGCGCATACGGCCCGTAGCTACACCGGCACAGCGGCACCTGGTTACAGATCGCCGCACCGTCGACCAACCAGCCGATCACCCCGATGTCGGCGAAGGACAGAGCGGGGTAGTTGAAGATCGAGGAGTACTTCTGCCGCGACTCGATGAGCTTCTCGGTGAGTTCAGCGCGGTCGACACCGAGAGTCTCGGCCGCCGCGTACAAGTACAACCCGTGACCGGCCTCGTCCTGCACCTTGGCCAGCAGGATCGCCTTACGGCGCAGGCTGGGCGCGCGGAGGATCCAGTTGCCCTCCGGCTGCATCCCGATGATCTCGGAGTGCGCGTGCTGGGCGATCTGGCGGATCAGGGTCTTCCGGTAGCCCTCGGGCATCCAGTCCCGCGGCTCGACGCGACCGTCTCGCTCGACGGTGCGCTCGAACGCCTGCGTCAGCTCGCGCTCCAGGTCGGCCGGCACGTCCGTGCGGCCGTCCGGCTCCGCCGCCGTCGCCAGGCGAGTGGTCTCGTCGGCCATCATCGTCCTTCCGTCCGAATGTTCGTTCGGTAGCGATGGTGCACCACCGCCCGGCCACGGCGCAACCGCCGTGACGAGGTCAACGTGTGCTGCGCAGGCCCTCGAAGACGAAGCGCTCGACGTCGGCCACCAGCTCCGGCAGGGGCACACGGTCGGGCCGGTACCAGTCGATGAGCGAGTTGACCGTGCCGGAGAGCAGACGGGCGGCCCGCGCCGGCTCGAGGCCGTCGTCGATCTCGCCGGTGTCCATCGCCTCGCGCACGATGGCGGTGATCTCCTGATCGAACACGCGGCGTCGTTCGAGGGCCCACCGCTCGGTCTCGGTGTTCCCGCGCAGACGCAGCAGCAGGGTGACGAAGGGCAGCTCGGTGGCCAGTACCTCGACCTGACGCCGCACGATGTAGCGCAGCCGGGCCAGGGGTGATCCCCGTTGGGCCGGGCTCTCGGACAGGACGCCGAACAGGCCGTCCACCGCCCGCTCGAGAGCCCCTCGCAGCAGCGCTTCCTTCCCGGAGACGTGGTGGTAGAACGACGACTTCGAGATGCCGGCCGCCGCGGACAGGTCCTCCATCGAGGTGGCGTCGTAACCGCGCTCGTTGAAGACCTCAGCCGCCACCTCGACGAGTGAGCGCGCGCTGTACCCCGCGACATGCCCCTCGCGCGGCCGACGGGACGAGCCGGGCCGCCCCGTCTGCTCATTCCCGCCCCTACGGACCTGTGCACTCACCATGATCCCGTCGAATCTAGAGCCTCCACCTCGAGGGACGGAGCCCGTCGGCGCGATCTCCGCCGCGGATCACAGCCGCGACGAGGCTGTTGCGTCGGTGGCCCTACCTGCCCTACCGTTCTTCCGACCGAACGGTCGGTTGGTCGGTTGGTCGGTTGGTCGGTTGGTTGGTTGGTTGGTTCACGAGAGCGAGGACGAGGATGGCCGAGGCGTATCTGATTGCCGGGGCGCGGACCCCGCAGGGCAAGTACGGCGGAGCGTTGGCGTCGGTGCGGCCCGACGACCTGGCCGCGCTGGTGGTCGGTGAGGCCGTCGCGCGTTCGGGTGTCCCGGGCGAGGCGGTCGACGAGGTCGTGCTCGGGGCGGCGAACCAGGCCGGCGAGGACAACCGCGACGTCGCGCGCATGGCCGTGCTACTCGCTGGTCTACCGCACTCGGTGCCCGGCTACACGGTCAACCGGCTGTGCGCCAGCGGCCTGACCGCGGTCGCCTCGGCCGCGCAGGCCATCAGGTCCGGCGAGGCCGACGTGGTCGTGGCCGGCGGGGTCGAGTCGATGACCCGGGCGCCGTGGGTGATGGCCAAGCCCGGCGCCCCGTGGGCCTCCCCCGGCGAGGTGTTCGACACGAGCCTGGGCTGGCGCTTCACCAACCCGCGCTTTCGGGATCTCGACGCCCGTGCTCCCGAGACGCGCACCGAGACCGACGGCCCGGTGACGCTCTCGATGGGCGAGACCGCCGAGGAGGTCGCCGCCCTCGACGGGATCAGCCGCGAGGAGTGCGACGCCTTCGCGCTGCGCAGCCACACCCGTGCCCTCGCCGCGATCGAGGCGGGTCGCTTCGCCGACGAGCTGGTCACCGTGCACGCTCCGCAGCGCAAGGGCGACCCGATCCCGGTCTCGCGCGACGAGGGTCCCCGAGCCGACATCTCCGCCGAGGGCCTCGCCAAGCTCAGGCCGGTCTTCCGCCCTGACGGCATCGTCACCGCCGGCTCGGCCTCCCCGCTATCCGACGGGGCCGCGGCGCTCGTCGTCGCCTCCGGGGAGGCCGTGAACCGCTACGGGCTGACCCCGCTCGCCCGCGTCGTGGCCGGGGCCAGCGCGGGCGTCGCCCCGCATGTCATGGGCCTGGGACCGGTGCCGGCCACCGAGAAGGTCACCGCGCGGGCCGGATGGACCGTCGACCAGCTCGACGCCGTCGAGCTCAACGAGGCGTTCGCCGCTCAGAGCCTCGCGGTCATCCGCCGGCTCAAGCTCGACGAGGACCGCGTGAACCCCGACGGCGGCGCCATCGCCCTCGGTCACCCGCTGGGCTGCTCCGGAGCACGCATCGCGCTCACCCTGGCCCACCGCCTGCACCGCGAGGACGTCCAGCGTGGCCTCGCCACGCTCTGTGTCGGCGTCGGCCAGGGCGCCGCGCTGCTGCTCGAACGCTGCTGACCCACCGCCACACCGACCGCACGCTCCTCGGAGGAAGTCGATGACGACTCTCGAGGCGCTGCGCGCGCTGGCCCCCGCCGGCGACCGTCGCAACGCCACCCGCACCATCGCCGCGGCCCTGCGCCGCGCCCTCGTCGTCGGACCGGACAACACCGCTGTCGTGTGCGGGGACGAGTCGACGACCTACCGCGAGCTCGCCGGTCGGATCCGCCGCCTGATCGGCGCGCTGGCCGACCTCGGGCTGCAGCGCGGTGACCGCGTCGCCGTCCTGGGCGCCAACTGCCACCGCTACGTCGAGCTCTACCTCGCCCTGCCGATGGCCGGATACGTGACCGTCCCGCTCAACGTGCGCCACAGCGACACCGAACGCCGCTACGCGCTCGCCGACTCCGACGCCAAGGTGCTGTTCACCGACCGCGAGGTCGGCGGCATCGACGGACTGGACCTGCGCACGGTCGACCTCGCCACCGACTACGAGCCGATGCTCGCCGCCGCGGCGGAGCAGACCTGGCCCGACGACGTGGCCGAGACCGACCTCGCCGGGATCTTCTACACCGGCGGCACCACCGGGTAGCTCGGCGTTCTCCTGGCGCAGCCCGCCTGAGCTCCTCGGACTCCCCGGTCGTCGTCCCCGCAGCCAGGCCGTCGTCGATGTCGGCCTGCTTGCACCAGCCGCGCAGGGTGTCGGGGAGGATCCCCAGCTGCGGACCGATCCGCTTGCACGCCGCGTTGATCGACAGGCTTGGCTCCTGCGCACGCGCCTCGCGGACCATCCGCTTCGCGCGCTCCCTCATCTCGTCGCTGAACTTCCTCGGCGCCGACACGATCTCCACCTTCCCGTGGGATCAGAGCCTCCACCAGAGTCGGGGCGCCTCATAGACCCGGTCGGCGTGACGGCGCGCGACGACGCCGCGAGCGTCACTCGAGGGGGATGGCTGCGCCGTGAACATCGGCCCGCAGCTAGCAGAGGTGTGGGCGGCTCGCTGATCAGGCCCCGCGGGAGTACAACCAACGGAAACGTTGGGCACCCGGTCGTGGCCGGGATCGGGGACAGGTCATGGACGTCGTGGTGGTTGGGGCGGGCGCGGCGGGCTGTGTCGTCGCCGCCCGGATCAGTGCAACGGCCAACCTCACGCTGCTCGAAGCGGGCCCGGACTATGTATCGGAGGCAGAGCTCCCCGCCGACGTAGCAGACGCATCCCGGCCGACAGTCGCCCACGACTGGGGGTTCACGGCCGAGGACGACGGCAGGCGGACCGAGACGGCATTGCCGCGGGGCAAGTTGGTCGGCGGGTGCTCGGCCACCAACGCCGTGTTCTTCCTGCGGGGATGGCCGCAGGACTACGACGCATGGGCGGCCGCTGGCAACCCGGGCTGGGGCTACGACGACCTACTCCCGGTCCTGCGCGCCATTGAGACCGACGTCGACTTCGCCGGTCCCGAGCACGGCGCGGACGGGCCCGTCCCGGTGTCCCGGGTCGCGACCGACGACCTCCCGCCGTGGCCGCGAGCCTTCCTCGACGCCGCCGTCGCATTGGGCCACCGCGCGGTGGGCGACCACAACGCGATCGGCGCGGTCGGGGTGGGCTCGTTGCCGCGCAATGTGCGCGACGGGAGGCGCATGAGCACAGCGCTCACCCACCTCGCCCCCGCCCGCGGTCGTGTCGAGGTCCGCGCCGGCGCCACCGTGGACCGGGTCGTGCACCAGCGCGGACAGGTCCGCGGGGTCCGGCTACTCGACGGGGAGGAACTGGCGGCCAACGTCGTCGTGCTTTGCGCGGGCACCTACGGGACACCGGGGGTGCTGCTGCGCAGCGGCATCGGACCGGGCGCTGAGCTCGAACGGCTTGGGCTGCGGTGCGCGGTGGAGCTGCCCGGGGTGGGGGCCAACCTGGTTGACCATCCGCTGGTCGCGATCGACCTACCAGCCACTCCCGGTCACACCGGGCCCGCCTTTCCCGTCCTGCTCACCCTGCGCTCGTCGGCCGCCCCTGAGGACCCGCCCGATCTGCACCTGTTCCCCGCCGGCCCGTTCGACGATCCCGCCTCACCGAGCGGCGCGATGTTCGCGATCCTCACTGGGCTGCTTGCGCCGCGGTCCCGCGGCTCGGTCCGGCTCCGCTCCATCGACCCGACCGAATCGCCATGCATCGACCCAGCTCACCTCAGGGAGCCCGAGGACCTTCTCAGGATGCTCGCGGGGCTACGGGAGGCGCGACGCATCGCCGCCACCCCAGCCTTGGCCGAGCTCCTCCCCGGCCCGGAGGTCCACCCGGGCCCGGGGATCGGCGATGACGCGGGTCTTGCTGACTGGCTGCGCGGCCATGTCGGCAGCTACCACCACCCGGTGGGCACGTGTGCGATGGGAACCGACCCGGCGTCCGGGGCGGTGGTCGACCACGACGGCTCCGTTCACGGGATTGCGAACCTCTATGTGGCCGACGCGTCGGTCATGCCGACGATCCCCTCCGCGAACACCAACCTGACCATCATCGTCGTGGCCGAACGCCTCGCCGACCGGTTCCTGCGCGGCCCGTCGTCAGCCTAAGCGCCCCCCGCGCGACAGGTCGAAGACATGGAGCCGACTTAGCCAGCCGGCACCGCTGCTGCTGATCCACAGTCCACCGAATGCGGAAACGGCTTCCAGCTCATGGATTTCGCCCAGATCGCCGCCATCCCCCCGGCTCCTGGATTCCTGCGCACGATTGGAGCGGGCGCTGGGTGCTGCTGGCCGGGCCGGAGCGGCCGGGGCAGCAGCGTCTCGCCGATCAGAACGGCGCCTGCTCGGCATCCGGCTCGCCCGCCGTCGAGCTCCGCCCGGACCGTGGGGCCTTGGTCAGCGTGGCGGGAGTCCACTGCAGGCTGGCGGCGACCACGTCGGCGGTGACCTCGAGCCGGGTCAGGGTCTGCCCAGCGCTCCCCCTCTGCCGGGGTCCACGAGCCTTGATGGTGCCGAGGACCACCACCCGCGAGCCCTTCTCGAGGGACTGCGCGACGTGCTCGGGCCTGCTCGGCCCACACCGTGACCGAGAAGAAGGTGGTCCCGCCGTCGACCCACTCCCCGCCCTCAGGTGACGCGCTCTCGCTCAGCACGGCCCAGAGAGGTCCCGTCAGGGATGGGCGGGGGTTGCCGGCTCCGCCGACCCGGTGGCATCGCCGCCAGGTGACCCCGCAGGGGCTCGTGTCACCGGCGTCGGCGCGGGCCCGGCGTTCATCGCCCACGAGCGCAGCGACGCCTCGCCGGGTTGTGCTGACCCTACTGGGGCGACACACCAACCGCCGACTCCCGCCGGGAGGCACCGTGCGTGCCCGGCCGGTCAGAAACCGCCACGCCGCCGCCAACGGCGCTCGCTACAAGGCTCGGCTCGCCGACCGCGACATCGCGACTCGAGCGAGCCGGCATGCTCGGACAGCGCATGATGGCCTCCGTGGGGGTGCGCAGGACGGATCCCGCGGTCCAGATCACCGACATCGACCAGGACGCTGTTGCGGCCGTGGTCGAGGGCCCGGCCGCCGTCGCCGACACGGGTTGGGACGTCAGCGGCCCGGCCGGCGTCGACCAGAGCTATGCCGAGTTCGTCGGGGAGCACGGTCACCACAACTCAGGGCAGATGCTCCCGCTCGATGACGATCCGAAGTCGGCCACGTAGTGCATCCTCGTCCGGTGGACACCACCGGTGCGGTCATGCCTGCGGCGTTCCTCGGGCACGGCAACCCGATGAACGCGTTGGCGGTCAATCGCTACACCACCGCCTGGCACTCACTGGGAACCACGGTTCCCCGCCCCCGGGCGATCCTGGTGATCAGCGCGCACTGGTACGTCAACGCCACCGCGGTGACCGCGATGCCCCGGCCGCGCACCATCCACGACTTCTACGGGTTCCCGCCCGAGCTCTTCGACGTCGACTACCCCGCTCCGGGGCTCCCAGAACTCGCCGACGAGGTCAGCGACGTCGTACACCCGACCTGGGTCGGTGCCGATGTCGATAGCTGGGGTATCGACCACGGCACCTGGTCGGTGCTGCTGCACGCGTTCCCGGACGCCTCGATCCCGGTGGTGCAGCTGAGCATCAACGCCGAGAAGCCGCTCGACTACCACCTCGAGCTCGGCGCCAAGCTCGCCCCGCTGCGCCGTCGGGGAGTCCTGATCATCGGTAGCGGCAACGTGGTGCACAACCTCGGGGCGATGAGCTGGGGCCTCGCCGACGACGGCTACGACTGGGCGCAGCGGTTCAGCGAGGACTCCCGCGAGCGGATGCTCACCGCGCCGACGGAGTTCGCCGCACTCGATGCCCACGCCGACTTCCGGCACGCCGTGCCGACCCCCGATCACTTCATCCCAGCGCTGTACTTCGCGGGGCTGGCCGGTGCCGACGAAGCGCCCGAGATCGACGTCCTGGTCGACGGCTACGCCTACGGGTCGCTGTCGATGACGGCCTACACCCTCGGCGCGCCCTGCTCGGGCAGCTCCGTCGACACCGGGGTTCCCCAACCGCCCGCCGACCTGCCTCCCGACGCGTCGAACATCTGA
>NZ_DASXJD010000060.1:0-21375 GCF_036497585.1 Actinomycetospora sp.
GGGCGCGATCGTCAGCGAGGCCCAGGCCGCGGACGTGTGCCGGGCGCTGGGGCTCGTCGTCTCGTAGGTGCGCTCCGCGCATGTGAGCACTTTCTGGGGCTATAGCCCCGGAAAGTGCTCACCTGCCCGGAGGGCACCTACTGGTGGGCCGGAGCCTCCGTGCCCGAGTTCGCCGCCGCGGCCGCGCCGCGGCGCTTGCGTCCGAGCACGTAGAGCGTGATCGCCGCCGCGACGACCGTCACCACCGCGAACACGATTCCGAGGACGAGCTCGTCGATCACCGCGATGAAGACGACCGTGACGAACAGCGACAGGATCGTGCCGATGGTGCCGATCCCGACGTTGAGCTTCAGCTCGCTCTGCTTCTCCGGCGAGCTGTCGGGCAGCGCGGCGGGGTTGCGGGCCTGGGAGGGGTCCATGGCGGAATAGATACCCGACCGGGCCCCCGCAAGTCACTCCTCCCCGCCGAACGTCACCGGCCCGGCCTCACCGGACCCGCCGGGCGAACCCCGAGGCACGGCTGACCGGACGCTCCACGGCGGCCCGCACCGCCTCGGCGGAGCCCACCACCCGCACGCTGGTCCGGGCCCGGGTCACGGCGGTGTAGAGCAGTTCCCGGGTCAGCAGCGGCGACTCAGGGGGCGGGAGCAACACGCTGACCCGCGCGTACTGGCTGCCCTGGGCGCGGTGCACGGTCATGGCGTGCACCGTCTGGACCCCCGACAGCAGCGCGGGCGAGCGCTGCAGCGGCGTCCCGCCCCGGCTGAACACCGCGACCGGCCGGGTCGTGCCGCCCGGGGCCGGCAGTTCGACGACGACCCCGGTGTCGCCGTTGTAGAGCCCCAGGTCGTAGTCGTTGGCGGTGACGAGCAGCGGCCGGCCGGGCCACCACTCGGCCCCCGCCGCCCGGTCGGGGTCCAGCATCCCGTCGCCGCCCTCGTCGGCGCGGTCCAGCCAGCGCTCGACCTGCGCCGCCCACCGCGACACGCCGTAGGGCCCGCGCCGGTGCGCGCAGAGCAGCCGGTGCTCCTCGGCCTGCTCCAGGGCGGCCACCGCGTCCCCCGCCCGCGCCGCCGTCGAGACCTCCCGCGCACCGCCGAGGATCTCCTCGTGCAGGCCCTCCAGCCCGGCGGGCTCCCGCTCGGCGAGCGCCGCGGCGTCGTCATACTCCACGAACTCCAGCGAGGCGGCGCCCCGCAGCCGGTCCAGCGCGGCATCGGCATCGCCGGCCCGGATCGCGGCGGCGAGGGCCGCGATGTCGGCGTTGTTGCGGTAGTTGTGCTCGAGCCGCACGACGCCGTTCGCGCCGGGTCGCGCGGTACACCCCGCCGCGTCGAGCGCGACGTCGAGCACCGCCGCCGAGGAGCCCGCCAGGTCCGGCGCGGACACCAGGTCGCCCAGCACCGCACCGGCCTCCACCGAGGCGAGCTGGTCGGGGTCGCCGACGAACACCACCCGGGCGTCGTCGCGGACCGCCTCGAGCAGCCGCGCCATCAGCGTCAGCGAAACCATCGAGGTCTCGTCCACGACGACGACGTCGTGGGGCAGGCGGCGGTGCCGGTCGTACCGGAAGCGTGACGACGTGTCCGCTCGCGGGCCGAGGAGACGGTGGATCGTGGAGGCCTCCGGCGCGCCGACCCGCGCGCGGTCGGGCCCGGGGAGCCGCTCCTCACCGATGGCCTCACCGAGACGCGCGGCGGCCTTGCCGGTCGGGGCGGCCAGCGCGATCCGCAGGTCGGGGTGCTGGTCGCGCAGGACGGCGAGCAGCCGCGCCACCGTCGTCGTCTTCCCGGTGCCGGGGCCGCCCGCGACGACGGCGGTCCAGCGCAGCGTCGCGACGGCGCAGGCGAGGCGCTGGTGGTCGTCGGCCCCGACGTCGGCGAAGAGCCGGTCCAGGGCGGCCCGCAGCCGGGCGTGGTCGACGGTCGGGGACGGCGCGACGACGCGGGCGGTGAGGTCGTCGCGGACCTGGTCCTCCTGGCGGCGGTAGCGGTCGAGCCAGAGCAGGCCGTCGTCGAGGCGCAGCGGGCCACCGGGCCGCGTCAGGGGACTCGCCGCGAGCGCCGCTTCCCAGGCCGCCGGGTCGGGCCAGTCGAGGTCGTCGGTCGGCACGAGCGCGTCGTCCTCGCCGAGGACCCGCCGGTCGACGTCGGCGAGCTCCAGGCACACCGACCCGGAGCGCAGCGCCCGCACGGTCAGCGCCGCGGCCAGCAGGACCTGGTCGTCGGTCTCCCCGCCGAGGCGCCCGAGCCGGCGGGCGACGGCGACGTCGGCGGGGGCGAGCACACCGCGCGTGCTGAACGCGGCGAGCAGCCCGGTCGCGCGGACGGCGACGCGCAGGCCGTCCTCGGACGCGAGGTCCGGCAGCTCCGACACGCTCACGAGGTCCTCCCGGCGAGCAGATCGGACAGGGCGACGAGCAGGGCGGGCGGCGGCGACCAGCGGAAGACCCCGCACGTCGTGCCGTCGACGACGGGCGTGTCCGGCCCGCACATGCCCCGCAGGAACAGGTAGGCGACCCCGCCGAGGTGCGTCGCCGGGTCGTAGCCCGGGAGCCGCCAGCGCAGGAACCGGTGCAGCGCCACCCCGTAGAGCAGGGCCTGCAGCGGGTAGTGCGAGCGGATCATCGCGGTGGTCATCTGCGCAGGCCCGTAGTGCGCACTGGTCAGGGGCCCGCCCACCGACCCGTCAAGAGGAGACGGCCCGAGCCAGTTCGTCTTGTGGTCGACGATCACGAACCGGCCGTCCGGGGCGTGCAGGACGGCGTCGATGCTGCCGGTGAGGTAGCCGCGCAGGACCTGGCCGGACAACGTCTCCAGGGCCTCGGGGTAGCCGGCGAGCGGGTCGTCGGCGGACAGGTGCGCCCGCAGCAGCGCCGCGGCACGACCGAGCGTCACCGTCTCCGGGGTGCCGAGTGCGCGGTCCCCGCCCGCCAGCGGCAGCTCGAAGTCCAGCTCGGTGAGCCGGTCGCGCGGGGCGATGTCGGCGTAGGCCCAGGGTTCGGTGTCGGTGGGCCGTTCGACGGGGGTGCGCACCACCGGCTCCAGCGCGGCGGCGAGCCCGGCGGCGCTCACCCCGGCAAGCGGGCGACGAGCCAGCTGCTCGGCCGCGGCCGCGGCGAGGGCGGCCCCGAGATCGGTACCGGCCGTGTCAACGGTCTCCAGCACAGCGTGCACGAGGACCCCGAACGCCGCCCCGAACGGCAGGTCGGCCATCGGTGACGGGAGCGCCGCGGCGTCCGGCACCGGGTCGACCTCGAGGTCGGCCTCGTCGGTGACGGTGGACTCCTCGGGCTCGGACGTCGCAGCCTCGGGCAGCCCGGGGTGCGCGGCGTGGGCGTCGGCGGTGAGCGAGGAGTACGACGAGCGCCGCCACGCGAGGTCCAGCTCGCGGTCGAAGCGGGCGACGTCGAGCCCGCCGTACTCGACCGCCCGAGGCACGTGGTTCAGCGCCGACCGTGCCTCGACGGCCTGCACCGCGAGCTCCGGCGAGGCCAGCTCGGCCAGCTCGGCCCACACCGTCGTGTCGTCGGTGATCGTGACCGAGCTGTCGGGCTCGAACCCGGGGCCCCGCGCCCGGGTGCGCAGCATCCGGTTCAGGGCCGACGACGCGGTCTGCGACGACGGGGCCCACCACGCCACGACCTGGCTCTGCGCCCGGGTCAGCGCCACGTAGAGCAGCCGCAGGTCCTCGCCGTCCTCCTCGTGCCGCGCCGCGGTGAGGTGGTCCAACCAGTCCGGGTCCTTGCCGCCACCGACGGCCCGCACCCGCCGGCCCGCCGCGTCGTGGTGGAGCACCTCGCGGGGCTCGCCCGGCACCCAGCGGTCCCACCCGAACGGCACGTAGACCACCGGGAACTCCAGGCCCTTGCACTTGTGCACGGTGAGGACCTGCACGGCGTCGTCGTCGGACTCCAGCCGCCGCGTGCGCTCGGGCCGTGCCTCGCCGCGCCGGCCCTCGCTCTCGACGATGCGCAGCCGCAGCCACTCGGCGAGCGCGACGACCCCGAGCCGCTGCGCCGCGCCCTCGGCGTGCAGCACCTGGCCGACGTGGCGGACGTCGGTGAGCAGCCGCTCGCCGCCGTGGGTCCCGAGCACGCGGCGAACCAGGTCGTGGCGGACCGAGGCGGCCTCGAGCATCGCCGCGACCCCGCGGTCGCGCAGCACCGCGCCCCAGCGGCGCAGGTCCTCGACGACCTCGGCGAGCACGGCGTCCGGGTCGGCGTCGAGCTCGGCGGCGCGCCGCCCGACGAAGCAGGTCAGCGCGGCCGCGCGGACGCGGGTGGCCCGGCCGGGCTGCTCGATCGCCTCCAGCAGCGTCAGCCACTCGCGGGCGGCGTCGGTGGCGAACACGCTCGCCGCGCCGGCCAGGACGGCGGGCACGTTCGCCTGGGCGAGCGCGTCGCGTACCAGATCGGCCTGGGCGTTGGTGCGCACGAGCACCGCGACGTCGCCGGGGCCGAGCGGCCGCCCGTCCCACGTCGAGTCCGCGGCCAGCAGCGCGCTGATGTCGGCCGTGAGGTCCTCCGCGACCCGGGCCCGGGCGGGCCCGATCTCGGGGAGCCCGGTCCGCCAGTTCGCCCGCAGGCCCGCGCGGGGCACGACCCGCAGCCGGAACGGCGTGGCGTCGGGCGCGCCGGCGAGGCGGGGACCCGGGTGCGCGGCCCCGACGGGGTGCACGACGATGCGCGGGTCGCCGAGCGCGGCCCCGTCGAACACGGTGTCGAGGGCGGTGAGCAGGCCGGCATCGCTGCGGTGGTTGGTCGCGAGGGTGGCGCGGGCCCCGGCGCTGCCCGCGGCGGCGAGGTAGGAGACGACGTCGGCGCCGCGGAACGCGTAGATCGCCTGCTTCGGGTCCCCGATCACGGTCAGCGTCGCGTGCCCGTGGAAGGCGACCCGCAGGATGTCCCACTGCACCGGATCGGTGTCCTGGAACTCGTCGACGAGCACCACCCGGTAGCGGTGCCGCAGCCGCGCGCACGCCGCCTCGCCCAGCCGCGGGTCGACCAGCGCCGCGTGCAGCCGGGTGAGCATGTCGTCGAAGGTGTAGAGGCAACGGGTGCGCTTGCGCCGGTCGACCTCCTCGCGCACGGCCACGGCGAACCGGGCGCGGGCGTCCGCCTCGCCGTCGGTGGCGCCCCGGCGCGGCGCGATCAGCGCGGTCGGGTCGCCGACGGCGGCGCGTCCGAGCGCCAGGGCGGTGGTCCGGTCGAACGGCGGCGCGGGCGCGGAGTCGGGGGCGTAGGCGCGGACGTAGAAGTCGTCGACGACCTCGGTGACGACGTCGTCGATCTGCTCGACAAACCGCGCGTCCGCGTCGGTGTCCCCCGCCACGCCGAGCCCGGCGAGCATGTCCTGGCAGAACTGGTGGGTGGTGGCGATGGTCGCCTCGTCGAAGTGCGCGAGGGCGTGCGCCAGACGACGACGACGGCGGGCCCGCTCGGCGTCGTCGATCACCCCGACCCCGACGATCATCGCGGTCACGGCGTCGGGGCCGGGGTCCCCGCCGGCCAGCGCGCGCTCGACGGCGACCAGCCGCTCACGCACCCGTTCCCGCAGCTCGCGAGTGGCCTCGCGGCCGAAGGTGACGAGCATCAGCGCGGCGAGCGGCACCCCCGCCTCGGCGACGTAGCGCGCCGCGAGGGCCGCGATCGTGTACGTCTTCCCGGTCCCCGCGCTCGCCTCGAGGACCGTGGTGCCCTCGGGCAGCGGACCCCCGACGTCGAAGGGCCGGACCGTCGCCGTGTCCGTCGCCGTCGCCGTCACCGGTAGTGCTCCTCACGCCCGGACTCCGCCTCGCGCAGCGGCCGCCACAGCCGCACCGCGAGCTCCCCGAACCGCGTCGACTCGCCCCCGGCGTCCGCTCCGGGCCCGGCCGCGGCGCCGGCCACCTCGTCGAGCGTCCGGTCGCTGCCCCACACGAGCACGTGCGCGGGGTCGCGCGCGTCGCCGTAGTCGCCCGACCAGGTGCGGCGGGCCGCGTCGAAGGCCTGGCGGGTGGTCTTGCGCGGGCGGTCGGAGACGTAGCGCTCGGAGGCCTTGGGGAAGAGCGGGAGCGGCTCGCGCAGACCGTCGGCGCGCAGCGCGACGAGGTCGGCCAGGACGGCGCGGGCGCGCTCGGGGTCGATCCCGGCGACGACCGCGCGCGCCGGCGGCTCACCGCGGCCGCCCTTGCCGAGCGTCGCCGACGACCACGACTGGTCCGGGTCCGCGACGGCGAGGGCGAGCAGCTGCACCCAGGCGGCCGCCCGGTGCTTGGGCGCAAGGCGGGAGAACGTCACCGAGGCGAGCGTCGTCCCGCGCACCCCGGGCACGGTGCCGACGACGGTGGTCCCGTCCTCGAGCGCGGCCGAGACGGTGACGTCGTGCGCGGGCTCGCTCCGGAGCGGGGCCGCGGCGCGCACCAGGTCCTCGGCCTGACGCCCCAGGTCCGTGAGCAGGCGCCTCCCGAGCGCGCCGGGCGGCAGGAAGCCCCGGCGGCGCTCGGCCTCGATGCAGGCCGTGACGTCGTGGCCGGCGAGCCGGTCGGTCAGCAGCCGGTCCCCGATCGCCCAGCGCGCGAGCCCGTCGGGGTCGACGGGGAGCGCCTCGTCGGGTTCCTCCTGCTCGCCCCGGGGGATCAGTGACAGGCGCTGGCGCAGGAAGGCCTTCACCGGGTGCTCGACGAAGCGCACGAGGTCGGTCAGGTCGACGTCCTGCGGCCCGTCACCGGTCTGCGCGGGCAGGGGCCCGTCCAGGAACCGCGGCGGCGTCGCGCGCCCGGAGACCAGCGCCCGCGCCCCGGCGAGCTGGGCCGCGTCGAAGCTGAACGGCCGGCCGGCCCGGGTCGAGAAGTTGCGCGCGGCGAAGGGCTGCAGCGGGTGGTGGTGCACGACGTGCTCGCGGGCCGGGCGGCCGCCGACCGTCACCGTTTCGTCGAGGGTGTCGAGCAGTTCCCCGACCGGCACGGCGGGCGGGCGCGGCGCGTTGGTGCGCTCGTCGGCGCCGGAGTGCACGACGACGAGGCGCTCGGTCGCCGCCAGGATCGCGTCGAGCAGGAGCTGACGGTCCTCGGCGGCGGCGTCGCGCTCACCGAGGCACGGGTCGCGGGCGAGGACGTCGTCCCCGTCGGTACTCCCGGCGCGCGGGAACACCTGGTCGTCGAGACCGAGCAGGCACACGACGCGGTGCGGGACGCTGCGCATCGGCAGCAGCGTGGCGACGGTGAGCGTGCCGGTACGGAAGTTCGCGCGGGTGGGTCGGCCGGCCAGGTGGTCGCCCAGCACGGCGCGCACGTCGTGCAGCGTGAGCGCGGGGCCGCCGTCGCCCGGGTCGTCGACGGAGCCGCGCACCTCGGCGAGCACGGCGCGGGTCTGCGTGAGCTGCCAGACGTCGGCAGGCGCAGTGGCCGTGAGCCCGTCCACGGCCAGAGTGAGCGCATCCAGCCACCCATCGAGGGACCGCATCCCGGTGTGTCCGCCCCCGTCGCGCCGCTCGCCCCGCATCCGGTCGAGCACCTCACCGACGCGGTCGACGAGCTCGGCGAGCCGGCCCACGAGGTCGGCGTCGCGGGAGTCGACCTCGTCGAGGGGCAGCGCCGTGTCGAGCCAGACCTGCTCGTCGCCGGACATCGCGACGCCGACGAGCAGGCGGTCCAGCCCCCGCTCCCAGGTGTTGTCCGCGACGCGACCGAGCCGGTAGGCCGCCCGGTGCTCCTGGTCGAGCCCCCAGCGCACCCCGGCCCGGGACACCAGCGTGCGGAGCCGCTCGAGGTCGTCGTCGTCGAACCGGAAGCGGCGCCGCACCGGCTCCGACTCCGCGAGGTCGAGCAGCTCGCTCGCCGTGAGCCGGGCGTCCGCGAGGTCGAGCACCGTGCCGAGCACGCCCAGCAGCGGGTTGACCTGGGTGAGCGCGCGGTCGGCGAGCCGGACCTGGAGCCGGTGCCCGGGGTGCTCGCCCTCCCCGGCGCCGCCGAACGCCGCGGTGATGAGCGGGGCGAAGGTCTCGACGTCGGGGCACATCACGACCACGTCGCGCGGCTCCAGCGTCGGGTCGTCGGCGAGCAGGCCGAGCACCACCTCGCGCAGCACCTCCACCTGCCGGTCCACCCCGTGGCAGGAGTGGACGGCGACGCTGTGGTCGCCCGCGACGTCGGTGAGGACAGGCGCGCGGTCGTGGCGCAGGTCGTCCTGCAGGCGCTCCAGCAGCGTCGTGGGCGCGTGCTCGGTTACGGGGTGGTGGACGTCGAGCACGCCGGGCCCCGGCGGGGGCAGGCGCAGCTGCAGCTCGCGGGCGTCGCGCGCGAGCGAGCGCAGCAGCGGGTGGGCGGCGACCCCGGCCGTCGGGTCGGCCGAGCGTCGGCTCCCGGCGCCCGCCCCGACGGCGGTGCGCACCGCGTCCCACAGCGCGGGCGAGGGGTGCGGCAGCCAGAGGTGGACCTCGCGGGTGTGCGCGAGGGCCTCGAGGACCTCGAGGTGGGCGGTGGCCAGCCGCGTCGGGCCGAAGAGCGACAGGCGCGCGGGGAGGTCGCCCCCGCCGCCGGCGACGGACTCGCAGTGCTCCGGGAGCGTCTCCGCGGGCCCGGGGACCCCGACCCGCTCCCGCAGCCGGCGCCACAGCTCCGGCTGCCAGCGCAGGTCGGGCGGGACCTCGGCCCCGGCCCCGTCGTCGTCCTCCTTCACGGCCCACGCCCGCAGCATCGCCGGGCGGTGCTCGCCGTACGCGTCGAAGAGCCGCGCGAGGTGACGGGCCGCGGCGAACCGGCGGCCCGCCCGGGTACCCGACACGTCGCCGACCACACCGAGGTAGGTGCCCAACGGCGCGCACCAGTCCCCGCCGGCGCACGCGTCGATGACCTCGAGCAGCGGCCACACGAGCCGCTCGGGCCGCCACGGGTCGTCCTGTGCGTGGCCCCGCGCCCGGGCCACGAGCTCGGCGGGGGGCGGGAACTCCACGCGGGCGCACACCCCGTCCTCGCCGAGACCGGCGCCGAGGCGGTGGGCGAGGCGCTGCGCGAGCCAGCGCTCCACCCCGCGGGTCGGCACGGCGACGACGTCGAGGGCGAAGGGGTCTCCCGGCGGCACGGCGAGCACGTCGGCCAGCGCCTCGGCCAGCCGGTCCGCCCGCTCGGCGCGGTGCACGTGGAGCGTCATGACCCCCCTCTCCGCCGCCCCGGCTCGTCCCGTGGTCCCCTCGCTCCGGCACGCTAGACGCGCCCTCCGACAGCGTGGGCCGCCCCCCGGCGCCGGACAGCGGAGGCGCGCCGTGCCCGACACCGCCGATCGCGGCGCCCGCTTCGCCGGCTACCTGCGGGCGCGGGTGGTGTTCGCGTCGCTCGGCGGCGCCCGCCTCGTCGTCCGCCCCGCCGCCCGGCCGGGCCCCTACCCCCTCGACGTGTCCCCGGTGCACGTGCTGACCGCCCACAACCCCGGGGCGACGCGCCCCGGCGACGCCGAGAACCGTCGTCGTCAGGCCGCGCTGGAGGACGAGCTCGCCGGGGCCGGCCTCACGGTGGTGGCGGCGGTGGCGTCCGCGGCGGACGGCACGCACGCCGAGGACTCGGCGGCCGTCGTCGGGTGGGACGACGCCGCGGCGCTCGCTCTGGCCCGCCGCTACGGCCAGGACGCGATCTTCCGGTGGTCACCCGCGGCCTGGGAGGTGGTGCCGTGCGACGGCGGGCCGCCGCTGCGGTCGGGCTGGACGGTGGAGCGCGGGGAGGCCGTCAAGGGCAGCCGGAGGACACCGTGACCCGCCACCAGCCCGCGAGCCGGCCGACCACGCCGAGTACCGGGCTGACCTGCCAGCGGCAGCACCCGGGGAGCCCGAGGTCGTCGGTGGTGAGGCGGAGGCCGCGGTGGGCGTCCGGGTCGGCGTACATGGCCTCGAGCAGGGCGCGCGCCCGCTCGTGGCCCTCGGCGCGCCGGGCGGCGGCCTCCCGGACGCGCCCCAGGCTCGCGAGCAGGCCGTCGCGGACGACCTCGAGCTCGCCGAGGTCGAGCAGCCGCGGCACGTCGCCCGCTCCGTCGGCGCCCGCGGCCGCCACGAGCGTCTCGGGCGCCCAGGACGCCTCCAGCGCCTGCCGCAGCTCCTCGTGCAGCGCCGTGACCTGCTCGCGCAGCCCGCGGCGGGCCCCGAGGGTCTCGGGTGCGTCGAGGGCCGGCAGCACCAGCTCGGTGGCCAGGTGCGGACGCTCCTCGATGCAGGTCATCGCTCCTCCCGCTCTCCTCGGGGAACGCCGAGTGTCCCCATCGACGGGTGGGCGCGCCACCCCCCGCGCTCAGGTCCCGGAGAGGTAGCGCGCAGCCCGCCACACCGCCTCGCTGACCTCCCAGCTCGCCACGCCCGGCACCGCGAGGGCGTAGAGGACGGCCTCCTGGGTGCGTCGGCCGCCGGCGAGGGCCCTCGGCGGGTCGCCGGCCACGGGCGCCACCGGTCCCGCCGGCCCGGCGACGACGAGCGCGCCGGCCCGCAGCGGCTCGCCGCGGCGGCCCTCGTGAGCCCACCGCTCGCCGGCGACGGCGGCGCGCAGACCCCACGGGCCGCGGGCGCGGTGCCCGTCGAGCACCCCGAGCGGCACCCCGACCTCGGCGAGGACGGCGAGGCGGACGTCGTGGCAGGGATGCTCCGGGAGCAGCGCCCCGGTCACGACGACCTCGCGCGCGTCCCGCTCGAGGGCCGTCGAGGGCTCGGTGGGGTCGAGGCCGACCTGGCGCTCGAAGACGAGGTAGGCGGGGTGGACGAGGCGTCCGGCGCGCTCGCGGATCCGCTCGGCCGCCCGGAAGGACCCGGACAGGCGCCCGAGCCGCTCCCGCCCGGCCCGCTCGGCGCCGGGGGCGACCGTCGCGGTGGCGGTCCACAGCTCGATCTCCCCGAGCTCGGCCCGGACCACCGGGTCGACGACGCCGGCGACGACCTCACCCGCCCGGGGCGCCGTCACGGTGCCTCCCGCGGTCCGGAGGAGTTGACTGGGCCCGTGAGCGACTGGAACCAGCAGATCATCGAGGAGTTCCGTTCGGCCGGCGGGCGCGTCGGAGGGCCGTTCGAGGGGGCACCGCTGCTCCTCCTGCACCACGTCGGCCGCCGCAGCGGCACCGAGCGCCTGAGCCCGGTCATGTACCAGGCCGTGGACGGCGCCTGGGCGGTCTTCGCGTCCAAGGCGGGTGCCCCGGACAATCCGGACTGGTACCACAACCTGCTCGCGAACCCCGACGTGTCGATCGAGGTCGGGGACGGCGACCACATCGAGACGATCCCGGTGCACGCGCGTGACCTGCCCGCGACCGAGCGGGATCCGGTGTGGGAGACGCAGAAGGAGCGGTACCCCGGGTTCGCCGACTACGAGCGGAAGACCTCCCGGACGATCCCGGTGGTCCTGCTCGAACGTCGTCCCGGCTGATCGAGGGGCCCGCTCGGCGCGCCCGGCCACCCCTGACCGTGATCGGATCGCGATGCTGGCTACCGTGAGGGTCGACAGGAGCACGTTCCGGGGTCGCGGGAGAGAGGAGCCGTCGCCATCGCGCCACGCCACTCCGCCCGCTCGGCCCGGGAGCGCACGCACCGCTCTCCCGCCCGTCAGCTGGCGCTGGAGCCCCGCCCGTCGACCCGCCGCCCGCCGGCACCCCGGCGTCCGTCCCCGTCCGAAGGACGTGCCGGCGGGCCGTCCGACGGTCGGTCGACGCCGCGCCCGGCCTCCGGGTCCCGGCCGCCGTCGGCCGCGCTCGCCCGCCGGGAGCCCCCGCGGCGTCCCGCCGTGCAGCGCGAGCCGCGTCGGCGCACCGGTCTGGTAATCGCGCTCGCGCTCGGGGTGCTGCTCGCGATGGGCACGGTCCTCGTCGCCTTCTCCGGTGGCCGGGCCGGGCCGCCTCCCGCGGCGGCCGCCCCGGCCCCCGCGGCCGCCGTCGTGCACCCCGCGGAGACCCCGGGTGAGCCCGCGGAGCTGACGCCGGCCGAGCTGGCGAAGTGCCCGGCGCCCGCGGTCGCCTGTGTCGACCTCGCCGAGCACACCGCGTGGCTGCAGCGCGACGGCAAGGTACTCGGTGGTCCGGTCGAGATGCTCCCCGGCGCGGACACGTTCAAGCGCGCGCCGGGTCCGCACTCCTCGGCCACCCCGACCGGCGAGTTCCACGTCCTGCGCAAGGACAAGGACGGCTACTCCACCGAGTTCCACGAGCCGATGAACCACGCGGTGTACTTCGCGCCGGGCGGCATCGCCTTCCACGAGGGCAGCCTCTCCACCTCGTCGAACGGCTGCGTCCACCTCTCCGCCCAGGACGCGACGACCTTCTTCGACACCCTGCGCATCGGCGACGGAGTCACCGTCTTCTAGCGGCCCACAGTCGTGGTGGTGCCGTCGGCCCAGACGACGAGGCCGCTGCGCCCGACCCGGTGGCCGAGCCATTCGGCGGCCTTGACGCCGAGGGCGTAGGCGGCGGTGGCGTCGACGTCGGCGTCGGTCAGCGAGCGCGCCACCACCGTGACCTGCGCGACGGTGTCCGGGGCGGCACCGGTGCGGGCGTCGACGAGGTGGGCGCCGCGGTGCGCGGTGCCCGAGGTGGCGACGGCCCCGTCGCGGATCTCGACGACGGCCAGCACGCGCGTGGGGTCGTGGGGGTCCTCGATCCCGACCCGCCACGGCTCGCCGTGGGTGGCCCGGCAGACCATGTCGCCGCCGGCGGAGAGGCAGAAGTCGGTGCCGGGCAGGGCGCGCAGGGCAGCGGCCGCCCGTTCGACGGCCCAGCCCTTGACGACGCCGCTGGGGTCCAGTTCCGGGCGCCACACCGAGAACGCGCCGTCGGTGGCGCGCTCGGCGCGGGCGCCGATCGCGAGGACCTCACCCACCTCGTCCGGGGCGTCGGCGAGGGCGAGCTCGCCCCGGCGGATCGCCGAGACGACCGAGTCGGGGCGGTAGGTGCTGAACACCCGGTCGGTCTCGCGCAGCGAGGCCAGCACCGCGGCCCAGGCGGCGCCGGCCTCGTCGTCGTCGGTGTGCCGCCCGCGCAGCGCCAGGCTGATCGGCATCCCCATCACGTGCTCGACCCGCCGCGCGACCGGGACGGGGGCGAGAGCGGCGGTCACGCCACACCGGCCTGGTCGAGCGCGCTCTGCAGCGACTGCACGTAGCCGTCGGAGGTGTAGGTCGCGCCGCTGACCATGTCGATCCGCGCGCTCTGCGCCTGCAGCGTCTCCTGGACCAGCTGCGGCACCGCGTCCGCGTTGATCTCCCGGTCGCGGCCGTTGGAGTCGGGCTCCTGGACGACGTCGACGGCCGTGATCTTCCCGCTCGCCAGCGTGACCTTCACCTGTACCGGGCCCCACCGGGTGTCGGCGGCGGTGCCGGTGACGGTGCCCGTGTAGGTGCTCGTCGAGCTCTTCGCGGTCGAGGTCGACGTCGTGGAGCCGGACGAGGAGGTGGTGCTCGGAGCGGCGGAGGTGCCCGTCGTGCCCGTGCTCGGCGTGCCCGCCGCCGCGGGGAGCACCGAGGACGTGGAGGTGCGGTAGGAGAACAGCAGGACCAGGGTGCTGACGGTCGTCAGGCCCCAGAGGGCGATGCGGCGGGCGCCGCGGTCGAGGCCGGCGGGGAGCATGGGTGGTCTCACCATCCGAAGGTCTCGGTGTGGACACGGTCGGCGGGGGTCCCGGCCGCGTGGAGGGTGCGCCGGACCTGGTCGGTCCAGGGAGTGGGTCCGCAGAGGTAGACGTCGCGCTCGGCGATGTCGGGGACGCGGGTCCGCAGCGCGGTGAGGTCGTCGACGGGACCGACCCCGGCACCGAGCCAGGAATCCGGTCCGCGGCGCCGGCCGGGCAGCGGGACCAGCCCGATGCGACGCTCCCGCGCGAGGACCGAGAATTCCCGGGCGAAGAGCGGCTCGGTGCGGAAGCGGTGCAGGACGACCACGTCGGCGTCGAGGTCCTCGGCGAGGGCCCGCAGCGGGGTGATCCCGACGCCGGCGCCGATCAGCGCGACGCGGTCCGAGGTCCGGGCGCGGCCGGTGAGCCGGCCGTAGGGGCCCTCGACGAGCACCCGCGTGCCGGCGCGGAGCCCCGGTACCTCCGCCGTGCCGTCACCGAGGTCCTTGACGGTGATCCGCAGGCTGCGCCCGTCGGGGGCCGCCGAGAGGGAGTACGGGTGGGCGCGGGACCAGCCGCGGCGGGTGAGGAAGCGCCACTGGAGGAACTGGCCCGCCTGCACGCCGAGCCCGTCGAGGTGCCGGCCGCTCAGGTAGATCGACACGCAGCCGTCGCCCTCGGGGACGACCGAGGTGACGACGAGCCGGTGGTGCAGCGAGCGGTAGAGCGGCACCCCGACCCGGTAGACGAGCACCGCGGCGGCGGTCAGCGCCCACGCGGTCCACCAGAACACCGTGCGCGCGGTGGAGGCGAGGAACTCCTGCCCGGTCCAGAGCTGGTGGGGCAGCGCGAGCCCGACCCCGAGGTAGGCGTAGAGGTGCATCAGGTGCCACGACTCGTAGCGCAGCCGCACCCGCGCCGCCCGCATGCTGGTGACCACGACCATGACCAGGCACGCGGTCCCGGCGACGGCGAGCAGCATCCCCGGGTAGGTGACCGTGAGGTCCCACAGCTCGCCCGGGGTCGCGAGGAGGTCACCCGCGGCGTAGCCCCAGGTGATCAGCCCGATGTGGGCGATCATCCCGGTGAACGAGGTGAACCCCACGAGGCGGTGGGCGGCGGCGAGCCGGTCCTGCCCGAAGGCCTGCTCGAGCAGCGGGATTCGCGCCATGAGCAGGACCTGGGCGAGCAGCAGGACCGTCGCGAGCAGCCCGGTGAGCCGGCCCAGCGAGGTCAGCCCCGACGCCCACGCACCGAGATCGGTGAGGCCGCCGCCGGTGGCCCACCAGAAGGTGACGAGGGTGAGGGCGACGCAGAGCAGGGCCTCGGCGGCCGTGCGGACCCGGCGGTCCCGGACGGCGAGGGGGGAGCGGGGGGCACGACGGTGCGCGGGCCCGGTCGACTGGGCCGTGACGTCGGTGGGGCGGTCGGCGAGCATGGTCACGTGAACAGCCCGCCGAGGATGGCGCTGGTCCCGGCGGCCGAGGTCTGGCCGGTCTGGCCCTGGCCCGTCTGACCCTGGGCGGGTGCGGTCTGGCCGGGTGCGGTCTGGCCGGGTGCGCCCTGGCCGGTCGAGCCCGGTGCACCCTGGTCTGGCGCCGTCGGGCCCCGGCCGTCGCGGTCCCGGTCGCCGAAGCCGCCGGGTCCGTCGCCGTCATGGCCGTGGTGGTGGCCGACCGTCGCGCCGGGGCCGCCGTCGGGACCGGAGTCACCGACCGCATGCCCGGCCGCGAACCCGCCGCCGGCCAGGAGCACGGCGGCGCCGACCCCGGCGGCCACCCGCAGCACCCGCCGTCGGGGACGGGGCGTCGTCGCCGGGGCGTCGTGGTGCCACCACGTGCTTCCCGACGACGGCGTCCCCGCGGCCGGGGTCGGCGTGCCCGGTGCGGCGTGCTCGGCGGTCCCGTCCCCGGGGGTCGTCGAGGACGGGTCGGGCGCGTCCGTCGGGGGCGCGGCGTCCGTGTCCGGTTCCCACCGCGAGCCGCTGTGCTCGGGCGCGACCGGCGTCGTCTCGTCGCGGTCCTCGGCGGGGGTCGGGGAGTCCTCCTCGCGGGCCATGCGTCACCTCTGGAGAGCGGGTCGGCCGCCCGGGCCCGACGGTGCCGGGGGGCGGTCGATCTGGTGCTCCCCACGGTGCTGTGCTCCGGTAATGCACGGGCGTGGCGTGGTTCGGAGCCCGGTAAGAAGCGCGCCGTGGGTCAGGCCAGGCTCGCGCCGAGCACCACCCAGATCGTCGTCCACAGCACCGCCAGCCCGGCCAGGAGCGCGACCAGCCGTTGCTGCCGCGCCGTCGGGCACGCGGCCCCCGGGCCGTCCAGCACGGTCCGGGCCCGCCAGAGCAGCTGCGCCCACAGGGCCTGCCACGACAGCGGGCCCTCCCACGGCCGGCCCTCCCACGACAGGGGGCCCGGCACCGGTGCGCCGGTCGCCGGGAGGTCCGCGACCGGGCAGGCCAGCTCCGCCCGGAACCGGGCGTCGTAGACGGCCGCGATCCGGTCGCCGGCCTCCTCCGCGGTGAGCCGGCCCTCCCCGACCGCCCGGTGCAGGCGGACGACGACAGCCTCCCGCTCGGCGTCCGAGGCCCGCAGGCCCCGCTGGTCCAGTCCCGTCATCGGCGCTCCCAGTGGCTCGGTGTCCTCGTGCCCGACATCGTCGTCCGACGAACCGGGATCCCGGCCGCCCGCTGCACGTGAATCCGGTGAGGATCTCCGGGCGGGTCAGGACGGCTCGGGAGCCGCCTGCGCCTCGACCTCGTCCGGTGCCGACGCGACCACGAGCCGGTCCGGGGCGACCCCGAACCCGACGCAGGCGCCCCCGCCGGAGGGGGTCGTCACGAAGGCGGCTCCGCCGTGGCGCTCGGCGACGTCGCGCACGATCGCCAGGCCGAGCCCGGAGCCGGGGAGCCCCCGCGCGTCGTCGGCGCGGTAGAAGCGGTCGAAGACCCGGTCGGCGTCGGCGGGCGGGATGCCGGGTCCGTGGTCGCGGACGGTCATCGTGCCCCGGCGGACGCGCAGCTCGATCGGCGCGCCGGAGCCGTGGTCGAACTTCGTCGCGTTCTCCAGGAGGTTCCCCACGCCGCGCTCCAGGGCCGCGCGGTACCCCCGCACGACCGAGTCGTCGGCGTCGACGACGATCTCCCGCCCGCTGCGGCGTGCCGCGCGGTCGGCCATGCGCCGCGCCAGCGGGGCGAGGGCGACCGGCTCCTCGGGCTCCGCGCTGTGCCCGGAGAGCGCCAGGTCCACGAGCTCGTCGACGAGGTGGGAGAGTTCGCGGGTCTCGCCCTGGACATCGGTGACGAGGCGTTCCCGGGCCTCGGGGGGGAGCTCGGCGAACCGGCGCAGCACGCTGGCGTTGGTGCGCAGGCTGGTCAGTGGGGTGCGCAGCTCGTGGGCGGCGTCCTGGACGAGCCGGTCCTGGGCCTCCCGGGAGCTCGCCAGCCGCTCGACCATCGTCGTGAAGGACGCCGAGAGCCGTCCCACCTCGTCGTGGCCCTCGACGGGGGCCTCCAGCGCCTCGACGTCGGGACCGCCGACGCCGCCGCGGGCACTGACCTGCTCGGCCAGCCCGGTGAGCCGGACCAGGCGCCGGGTGATGCGCCCGGCCAACAGCCAGCCGGCGGCGGCCGCGACGACGAGCACGATCAGGCTGACCACGGTGATCTCGTTGGCCATGCCCTGGACCAGGCGGTTCGACAGGTCGACGTCCATCGCCACTTGGAGCGCGCCAGTTCCGCCGCCGAGCGAGGTCGTCAGGACCCGGTAGTCGTCGCGCCCGCCCGTGACTTCGGTGGTGTCGGTGCGACCCGCGACCGGGGCGCCGGCCAGGGCGCGCGCGGCGTCGGTCACCGGCAGCACGACCGGGCGCCCGCCGAGCACGGTGACCGTGCCGTCGGGCGCGATCCGCCGGCCGACCAGCATCTGGAACCGGGCGGGATCGTCCGGGCGGCCGCCACCTCCCCTCGGCGGGCCCCCGCCCCCGTCGTCCCCGTCGCCGGCCGGCGGGTCGGCGGAGCCGAGCACGCCGGTCTGGCCCGCGGCGAGGGCGGTGGTGGCCGCGGTGAGCGTGGTGTCGTTGGCCTGGGTGGTCCGATCGGCGACGGCGTGGTAGCTCAGCACCCCGACCAGCCCCGCGACCACCGCGCTGACCAGGGCGAAGGCCAGCGCGAAGCGCGCGCGCAGGCTCACGGCCGGCGCACCGTGTAGCCGACGCCGCGCACCGTGTGGATCAACGGCGGCGCCCCGGCCGCGGCGAGCTTGCGGCGCAGGTAGCCGATGTAGACGGCGAGGTTCTTCGAGTCGGCGCCGAAGTCGTAGCCCCAGATCCGCTGGTAGACCGTGGTGTGGTCGAGCACGATGCCCTCGTTGCGGACCAGCAGCTCCAGCAGGTCGAACTCGGTCTTCGAGAGCGTGAGCTCCTCCTCGGCCCACCAGGCCCGGCGCGCGGCGGGGTCGACGTTCAGCGACCCGACGCGCAACGCGCCCCGGTCCTCGTCCGGGGCCGCGAACGACGCGCGGCGCAGCAGCGCCCGCAGCCGGGCGAGCAGCTCGTCGAGCTCGAAGGGCTTGGGCAGGTAGTCGTCGGCGCCGGCGTCGAGGCCCGCGACCCGGTCGGCGGTCTCCTGGCGGGCGGTCAGCATGAGCACCGGCGTGCGGTCGCCGTCGGCGCGCAGCACGCGACACACCGCCAGGCCGTCGACGCCGGGCATCATCACGTCGAGCACCAGCGCGTCGAAGGACTCCTGGCGCACCCGGGTCAGGGACTCGACGCCGTCGACCACCGGGACGGTCTCGTAGCCCTCCAGTTCCAGGGCGCGCGCGAGCGATTCGCGGATGGCGCGGTCGTCGTCGGCGACCAGCACACGCTGCGGCATGGGCTCCATGGTGCCGCGTGGGCCGTCGTCAGCACGCGACCACCGTCAGGGCGAGCCCGCCGAGGGCCGTCTCCTCGTACTTGGTGGACATGTCGGCGCCGGTGTCGCGCATCGTGCGGATCGCGATGTCCCCGCGCCGGCAGGCACGGGTGATCAGGCCGAGGTCGTCAGGACCTCAGGTCGTCGGGGCGGGGAGCCGGGTGTGCCCGGGTCAGGCGGGCTTCGCCGTCGCGTGGGTGACGTAGCGCTCCACCACGGTGCGCGCCTCGATGATGTTGCGGGCGTGACCCCACCGCGCCGAGTCGAGGGTCGAGTGGGTCCAGCCGCCCGGCGGCACGCGGGTGCCGAGCGTCAGGTAGCCGATCTGGCGATCCCAGAGGATCTCGGATTCGAATCCCCGTGGGTCGTCCCACCGCCACGAGTAGCCGCGGTCCTCGGGTGACTCGACCACCGGAATGCCGTCGATCTCCATGCCGCACTCCCCGATCCGCGCCCATGAGGAAGATTCGTTCCCCATAGAATCACGGCCGTCGTTGATCCGCTCGGCGCAACCAGAGCAACTTCTGCGCCGAATGGCCCGTATCGAGGAGCGCGAGCATGACCGTGTACGTCTCCCTGCCGCAGTTCCCGTTGACCCTCAAGTACGAGGAGCCGATGGAGGAGGTCGCGCGTCACCTGCAGGGCCTCATCGAGGAGGCGAAGGTCCACCGCGTGCAGGTCAACGAGGAGTCGATCATCCTCCTCAACTTCGGGGTGATCGAATCGATCACGCTGACCGAGGGGTCGCGCACGATCGAACTCGAGGAGCTCAACCGCGGACTGTCCACATCGACACAGACACCGTCGCGGTGATTCCGTCGTGACGATTCACGTGCACCCGCACAGGAATTCGCCGACGGCGAATGCGGAAAAGGGCCCGCTCAGGACCGGCAGCCCTCGGCGACCCACCGCTCGAGGACCGCGAGACGGTCGGCCGGCCAGGCGCCGTCGCACGGCATCGACCCGTCGCGTAGCCGTCCCAGGATGGCCTCGGCGTGGGTGGTGACGTCGTCGTGTGACCAGAGGTCGAACGCCGAGCGCATCGACCCGCGGTCCCGCGGCCGGAAGAGGCCGCGGACGTGCCGCTCGTAGCTCACCGGCTCGTCGGGCGCGGGGGTCTCGACGGCGGGTGCCTCGTCGACCTGCGCGGTGGGCACGGAGCTCGGACGGGCCGCCGGCGTGGCGTCGCAGACCCACCACCACCGCGGGATGGGCATGCCCTCGGGCGGCTGCGCCCCGTCGGTGCTGTTCTCGACGGCGATCCGGGTGCCCCATTCCAGGTAGGCCGCGAACGCCGCCCGGAACTCCGGGTCGGTCGGCAGGCCGGCCTCGTCGGCGCTGCGCGACAGGAGCGTGATCCAGCGCTGCCGCTGGGGTTCGGTGAGGTGCTTGCCGATGTGCTGGGAGATCATCCGCGCGTAGCCGCCGTAGCGTTGCGAGTAGAACTCCGGGCCGCCGAACACCTCGGAGAGCCACGAGGCGACCCGCTCGGGGTGGTCGGGCTCCATGAGGGCGAAGAGCGGGGAGAGCAGGTCGTCCTCGGCGACGTGGCGCTCGTAGAAGAGCCGGGTGGTGTGCAGCAGTGCCGGGTAGCCGCCGGCCCAGGTGAAGAGCGTGGGGTCGTCGGCGGCGGTGACCACCGGGTCGTGGAAGTCCGCGTTCCAGTGCGCCCCGCTGCAGAACGGCTTGTTCGCCGACTGCCCGCAGCGGCACAGACTGCAGTGCTCCGGGGAGGCGCCCTCGGGGCGGGGGACCGGCGCACCGTCCGGCTCGAGGACCTCGACGCCGCCGGTCAGGCGGTACGGGCCGTCCTGCGACACCTCGATGCCGGGCTCGCGGCGGGTGTCGGCGAGCGCGGCCGCACGCCGGCCCTCGATCGCTGCCCCGAGCGCTCCCGAGGGACAGGCCTGCACCGCGCGCAGGATGTCGTCGGCCCGGCCGCCGGCGGGCGCGACGAACGGCTCGGTCCCGGCGCGGAACACGACGGGCAGGGTGTCGGTGCACCGGCCGGAGTGGGCGCAGAGGCCGCGGTCGTCGGTGATCTCGAACTGGCGTGACGCGTAGACGTCGCGCCGGTCCGGAACCCGGTCGGCCCGCTTCGCCCCGGAGAAGCCGATCTCCGCGTGGGTGCCGTCGCACCAGGGCTTCGACGCCGACCGGCCGCAGCGGCACAGGGCGGCGGCGGGCGGGGCGTCGACCGGCTCGCCGAGCCACGTGGTCAGCCCGGTGGCCGCGGCGCCGACGGCGAGGTAGGGCCCGTCCCGGGCGACGGTCACCCGCCCGGCCGGGCCGGCGGGGATCGCGGCGAGGGCGGCGTCGAGGCGGGCCACGCGGGGGCCGTCGGGCACGTCGGCGAGGCCGAGGAGGCGGACGGCGCCCGCGCAGGCCTCGAGCAGCTCGGCGCGCGGGTCGGAGGCGGCGGCCTCGGCGAGCGCGACGGCGAGGTCGGTCAGGGCGAGGTGGGCGCCGGTGTCGTCGCCGACGTCGGACCCGACGTCGGACCCGACGGGCGCCGGCTCGCCGTCGACGACACCGGCGGCGGCCAGGGGTCGCACGACGGTCCGCGCGAGCAACCCCGCGATCCGCCCGTCACGCTCGTCCCCCGACGCCGCGCGGGCCGCCCACCGGGCCCGGGCGGCGTCCACCGTCCCCGCCAGCGTTCCGTGCGTCGTCGACGAGCTCATCGCACCGTCCCCCAGGTCTCCCGTTACATCGGATTACACCGTTGCACAGGGACGCGCCCCTGGTCACCGCCATTTCGCCGAGGGAGAACCGGGCGACGAGGTGCGATCAGTGGCCCAGCGACCGGTGGCGGTCGGACGACGCGACGACGTGGTTGCGCAGCACCCCGAGCCGCTCGACCTCCACCTCGACAGCGGCGCCGTGACGGGGGCCTCCCGGTGTCCAGGTGGTCGGGGAGGT
>NZ_DASXJD010000061.1:0-13032 GCF_036497585.1 Actinomycetospora sp.
AGCTACGAGCAGGACGTCCGCTCCATCGCATCCAACGGACAGGCCGGCCCGACCGACCAGATCTCCACGGCCAAGCGCCTGCTCGACGAGGGAGCGATCACCCCGCAGGAGTACGACGCGCTCAAGAACAAGGCCCTCGGCGCCACGGCGACCCAGCCCGCCCGCTGACGAAGGGCGGGCAACGGTCGTGGCCGGCACCCCGGAACCAGACGGACACGGGCCCTCGCCGTCGCCGGCACAGCGGGCGGCCGCGATACGTGCCCGGATCCACGAGTTGCATCGCCGCCACGCCGACGAACCGGTCGAGGTCGTGTCCTACTACCCCTCCGAGACCGTGGCTCGGCGTCACGCGTTCGGCTTGTCGGGGGTGCACGTCTCGGGCGTGCGCGTGTCGGTCGGCGACAGCGGCGTGCGCTTCCCCCTGCAATCGATCTCGAAGGTGTTCACCTACGCGCTCGCCCTCGAGGACAACGGACGGGCGGCCACGCTGACCCGGGTCGGCGTGGAGCCCTCCGGAGACCCCTACAACTCGATCACGTTCGACGAGGCGAATCAGCGCCCGCACAACCCGATGATCAACTCGGGGGCTCTCGTCGCCGCCGCCCTCGTGCACGGGCGGACCCGCACCGAACGCGTGGCGCGCCTGGTCGAGCGTCTGCGGGTGTTCGCCGGCAACCCCACCATCGACGTGGACGAGGCGATCCTCGACGAGCAGCTGCGCGCCACCGACCGCAACCTCGGCCTCGCCTACATCATGCGGGCATTGGGAATGCTCGACGGCGACATCGAGGACACGGTCGCGGTCTACCTGTCGGTCTGCTCGGTCACGGTGACCACCGACGAGCTCGCGGTGATCGGCGCGACCCTGGCCAACGGCGGCGTCAACCCGCTGACCGGCGAGCGGGCAATGCCCGCGGCACACGTGCGCGACGTCATCAGCATCATGCTCACCTGCGGCATGTACGACGCGGCCGGACAGTGGTTCCACGACGTCGGGATCCCCGCGAAGAGCGGTGTCAGCGGCGGCATCATGGCCGCGCTCCCCGAACGCCTCGGGATCGCGGTGTACTCGCCGGGTCTCGATGCGCACGGCAACTCGGTGCGCGGGGTGAACATCTGTCGGGACCTCTCCGACCACTTCGGGCTGCACGTGTTCGCCGCGGAACGGCCCGACGACGCCTTCGCGTGACCTGGTGCCTCCCGGCCCTCCGGCACTTACGGAGACGACTCGCTTCCCCCATCCGTGGACCGGCCGGCGTGTCGCTGTGCTCGAGTGCGATGCACTCGGCGGGCGATCAGGACGAGGATCAGGACTGCCAGGGCGGCGAGCAGGTAGAGCTCGTAGCGGCGCAGGGCGGTGTAGATCGCTTCGATGTGCGTGCCGGCGAGGTCGCCGAGGGTGGTCCAGAGGCCGACCCAGAGAAGCGCGCCGAGGGCGTTGAAGGCCAGGAACCGAGTCCATGGCATGCCGGAGAGGCCGGCGATGATCCCGTTGGCCTGGCGGAGCCCTTCGACGAATCGTGCGATCACGATGACCTTGCCGCCGTGGCGGCTGAAGAACCCTTCGGCTGCCTGGACGCGAGGCGGCGTGAGGCCCACGTAGCGGCCGTAGCGGCCGAGGAGGCGTCGTCCGCCGTAGCGGCCGATGGCGTAGCCGACGTTGTCGCCGGCGATCGCGGCGAGCACGCCGACGACCACGACCACGACCAGGTTGAGCTGGCCCGCGCCCGCGTAGACCGCGGCGGCGATCAGCACCGTCTCACCGGGCGCGGGAACCCCGAAGTCCTCGAGGAAGAGCAGGACGCCCACAGCGAGGTAGCCGTAGTGGCCGAGCACCGGGGCGAGCGCGGCGAACACCCCGGGCAGGGGGGGCGGTGACGTCACTTCGATGCACCCGTGAGCACGTGGACCGACCCGCCTTCGACGCTTCTTCTACATCCGTGTAGAACATATCTCGGCCTCTACGAACGTGTAGAAGCCAGTGTGCCCGACGAGGAGGAAGGCCACACGTGAGCATCGAGAGCCCCCCGCACACCGCCGCGGTGCCGGCGAGCGCCCGGTCCTCCCGGAGCCCTGCTCGGGCGCTCCGGCGGGCCGGCCGAGGCACCACGATGTTCTACAGCACTGTAGAGTTCCGCCGGGGTCGGTCGTGGACCAGCGAAGGCGCAGAAGGGAGCGGCCGGTCATGAGCAGGCCCGCCGAGGAACGCTCGAGGCCCGAGCGGGGAGACCGCCGCGCTCCCGGGGCCCTGGAGAACCAGGTGTGGTCCCTGCTGCTGGCGACGGGCCGGCCACTGACCTCCGGTGAGGTTCGCGACCAGCTCAACGACCAGAGCCCCGAGCAGCCCCCGCTGTCCTACAGCACCGTGGTGACCATCCTCGGACGCCTGTACGCCAAAGGCCTGCTGACCCGCTCCCTCGACGGGCGCGCCCACCGCTACGCCCCCGCCAGCACCCCCGAGGGCATCGCCGCCTCGCGGATGCACCAAGCCCTGGCCCGCGAAGGTGACCACGCGGCGGTGCTCGCCAGCTTCGTCTCCGACCTGTCCGACTCCGACGAAGCCCTGCTGCGCCGCCTGCTCGGCGACGAGAACGGCTGACGGCCGGTCATGCGTATCGCGGTCTTCCTGCCCCCGCTGCTGCCGCTGCTGGCCATCCGGGGAGCGATGCCGCTGGCCCACCGGTTACCGCCACGGCTGGCGGCCTGGCTGCTCACCGGCGCCGCGGTGGTGCTCGCGGTGTGCAGTACGGCCGCGCTGGCCCTCCTCGCCGCCACCGCGGCGCTTCGCATGCCGCTGCTCGCGGACCTCGAGCGGTACTCGCTGACCGTGGTCTCCCACGACGACCGCGCGTCGATCCGGGTTGCTCTCGTTGCCGGGGCCCTGCTGGCCGCCGCCGCGGTCGGCCTGGGAAGGGTCGCGACCCAACGCGCCCGCGCCGCGCTCGCCACCCACCGCCACAGCCGAGCCCTCCCCGGACGCGACCAGCGCCGCGCTCTCCACCCTGGAGGCCCAGCAGGACTTCGAGGCCTGCTCGAGCTCGCCCGCCACGCCGTCACCGGCTGACCCACACCTGCGATGACCGAGCGCGCCGCACCGGCGACCCGCGAGCACGCGAACCGGGTCCTGTGGCCGCTGTTCGCGGCCGGGTTCGTCACCGCCTTCGGCTCCCACGGCGTGGCCGCCAACCTCGGCGCCGGCCCCGGCGACCTCGGCGACCACCTCTTCACCCTCGGGATACTGCTCGCGCTCTACGACGGCGCCGAGATCGTGCTCAAACCGGTCTTCGGAGCGCTCGCCGACCGCATCGGGCTGCGCCCGGTACTGCTCGGCGGGCTCGCCGCATTCACGCTCGCCTCGGGCGCGTTCGTCGTGGTCGCCGACCCGGCCCTGCTCGGAGTGGCGCGCTTCGCCCAGGGCGCCTCCGCGGCAGCGTTCTCCCCCGCAGCCGGCGCACTGATCGCCCGGGTCGGCCCGCCGCGACGCAGCGGCCGCGCCTTCGGCAGCTACGGCGCCTGGAAGAGCCTCGGCTACACCGCCGGCCCGCTGCTCGGCGGCGCGTTGGTCGCCTTCGGCGGCTACCCCTGGCTGTTCAGCGTCCTCGCCGCCCTCGCCGTGCTCGTCCTGGCCTGGGCCGCCCTCGCCGTGCCCGCCCCCGACCCGCTGCCGCGCAGCCGCCAGACCCTCGCCGACCTCGCGCGCCGCCTCACCGACCGCGGCTTCCTGCCCCCGACGATCGCCCTGGCCTCCAGCGCCGCCGCGCTGTCCTGCGCCGTCGGCTTCCTGCCGGTCGTCGGCCTGCACGCCGGGCTCAGCCCCGTCGTCACCGGCGCCGTCGTCTCGGTGCTCGCACTCACTGCCGCCGCGAGCCAACCGCTGGTCGGGCGACTACGTGACGGTGGCCGACTCCGTGACCGCACCGCCCTGACGACGGGCACCCTCGTCACCGCCGCCGGACTCGTCCTGCCGGCACCTCTACCCGGTCTCGCCGGGCTGCTCGGCGCCGCCCTGCTCGTCGGGATCGGGACCGGTCTCATCACCCCCGTCGGTTTCGCCGTGCTCGCCGCCAACAGCCCGCCCGAACGCCTCGGGCAGACCATGGGCAGTGCCGAGCTCGGCCGTGAAGCCGGCGAGGCGGGCGGACCGCTGCTCGCCGGCGCCGTCGCCGCTCTCGCCGGACTCGCGGCCGCCTTCCTCGCGCTCGGCGCACTCCTTGCCGCGACCGCCGCCGGGGCCGCCGCGACCCCCGTCTCGCGGGAGACGGAGGTGCCCCGGGAGGGCCCCGACGAGCAGTGACGGCTGACCGCCGCTGCCCGCTCGGCAACCGCCGGGTGCCACCTGCCCCAGAACGGCGTCGTAAGATCCTCCGTACATCACGGTCACATCTCGTCTGGATCACACTTCCCGCGACCGTGACACCGAGAGTCGGGGGACGACGTGGAACGAGGCGAGGCGGCTGTCCGCGTGCTGCGCAAACTGCCGCAGGTGACCGCGCTGTTCTGGGCGCTGAAGATCCTGGCGGTGACGCTGGGAGAGACACTGGGCGACGAATTCGGGATCACTCTCGGCGCGGGGTACCTCGCGACGGCGTTGGTGCTGCTCGTGGTGTTCGGCACCCTGGTCACGGCCCAGTTGCGCGCGAACCGGTTCGTGCCGTGGCTGTTCTGGGCGGTGGTGCTCGCCACCAGCGCGGTGGGCACCGAAATCTCCGACGGGATGGACCGCGGCTACCTGGGCCACTCGAGCTCGTCGGCGGGCGGGATCGGCTACGGCTGGGGAGCACTGCTCCTCACGACCCTGCTGGCCGTCGTCTTCGTGGCGTGGTGGCGCACCGGGCAGACCTACGACGTGGAGAACATCGCCACTCGGAAGGGGGAAAGCCTCTACTGGATCGCCATCCTGGTCTCCAACACCCTCGGCACCGCCAGCGGCGACTGGCTCGCCGACGACACCGGGCTCGGCTTCCTCGCCGCGGCCGCCATCGTCGGGGCGATCCTGCTGGTCCTTCTCGCGGCGCACCACACCACCGCACTTCCGGCCGCGCTGCTGTTCTGGCCCGCCTTCGTGCTCACCCGGCCGCTCGGTGCAGCCGCCGGGGACTTCCTGACCAAGCCGGTGGACGAGGGCGGTCTCGGGTGGGGCACGCTGGGCGCCAGCCTGACCCTGCTCCTCCTCCTCGCGAGCGGGATCGCCTGGCAGACCGCCAGGCTGCGCCACCGGCCGCTCCCGACGCTGCCGCAGCCCCACCACCGCGTCACCGGCGAGCCGCAGACCCCGAACGGGGCGCTCGTCGAGTCGGGCGCCGGTCAGGACTAGCGGCCAGGTCCAGCGGGTCGGGAGCCGGTCAGTGTCCGCCCCGTGCGCCCACCAGCTCGGCGCGGGCGCCCTCCGGTGGGCCGGCAGGCAACGGGGGTCGGCCGTCCGCGACCAGGGCAGGTCGCGGACGGTCCCCGTGCGTGTCGAAGGCGCGCATGAGGGCCCGGTGCGCGGGCCGTTCGACCCAGCGGGTCATGGCCGCGCCGAGCAGCACGGCCTGGAGCAGCATGGCCATGGTCTGCGTCCCGGGCCCGGCGCCGAACCACTCCTGGAGGCGCAGCATGAGGACGTAGCCCAACGTCTGGTGCACCAGGTACACCCCGAACGAGATCCCGGCGAGGCGTCGCGCGAGCTGCGCGACCGGTCGGGGCGGCTCGAGCCCGAGCTCCGGCAACCGGACGGCGAGCAGCAGGGCGGCGATCCCGAGGCCGACCCCGATCACCGACCAGGGGTCGGTGACCAGCCCCGCGGTGGGCGACCACCAGCCGTTCTGGACCACGTGGGCGGCCACGCAGCTCGCGAGCAGGGCCAGCCCGTGCCCACGGCGCAGCCGTCCGATGGTGAACATGAACGCGGCGACCCCGGCGACGAACAGGTGCCAGCGGTAGAGCCCGAACCCGTCGACGACGGAGTCGTAGACCCCACCCGCGCTCTGGGCCAGCGGCCACTGCGCCAGGGGAACCAGCACCGCGCTCCACAGCAGGACCCGCAGGCCCCGTCCGTGACCGAGGCGGGTGCGACGGAGCCACGGCGCGAGCGTGAAGGCCGCCAGCTGCAGCGGCAGCGTCCAGTACGAGCCGTCGACGTAGTCCCAGTGGTGGTAGCCGTTCCAGTTCCAGAGCATGGCCAGGTTGGCGACCAGGTCGCCCACGCTCGCCCGGTACATCCCCGGCGGGGCCAGCCAGTCCAGTGCGAGGGTCGCGGCGAGCGTGCCGACCACGAACCCGGGCAACAGCCGAGCGATCCGCGAGAACCACCACCGCACGGTCGCCCGGGCGGGGTCGGCGAGCGAGCTCGCGGCGAGGTGCGCGGAGAGCACCAGCAGCAGGCTCGCCCCGATCTGGTGGCCGAACACGAACTGCCGGGCGACGAACTGCGGGTAGGCCAGCGGCCCGATGAAGGTCGAGTGGTAGAGCACGACCATGACCAGGCACGCGACCCGCAGCAGGTCCATCCAGGCGTTGCGTCGCCCGGTCACGGTGCGCCGACCCGGGTCGCGGCCCAGTGCTGCAGGACCGAGGACGCGGCCTGGGCGCCGAGCGAGCCGTCGACGACGTCGAATGCGTGGTCGGCGAAGGGGATCGTGACGAGGGTGGCGTCGACGCCCGTCGCGTGGGCAGCGGCGACGAAGCGCTGCAGCCCCGGCAACGGCACGAGGCTGTCGCGACCGGCGGCGACCACGAGGGTCGGTGGGGCCTGGGAAGTCAGCGCGGCGGTGCCGGAGATGGAACGGTAGTGATCGGGGACCTCGGTGGGGCTGCCGCCGGCGTACGTGGTGGCGAGCCAGCGGGCGTCGAACTGCGGCACCGGAGAGCGGGCGCCGAAGGTCCAGCCGTCGACGAGGTCGACCGCGGGGTACTCCACGGCCACCGCGCGCGGGGTCGGTACGGGCCCGCCGCACGACGAGGCCTGGGTGTCCGAGGCGGCGTGGTAGGCCACCGACACGGCGAGCTGACCGCCGGCGGAGTCGCCGCCGAGCACGATGCGCGTCGGGTCGCCACCGAGTGAGGGGGCGTCGGTCGCGACGCGGCTCAGCGCGCATGCCACCTCCGGGCCGGCGCGGTCCCAGGTGGGCCGGCCGGGGGCGTCGAGGCCGTACTCGACGCTGACGACCAGCCAGCCCCGGTCGGCCCACCGCGTCAGTGCCGCGGCCGGGCCCAGGTCGGACCCGCCCACCCAGCCGCCGCCGTGCACCCAGACCAGCACCGGTGCGTCGTGGGCGATCGCGGGGGCGCCGGTGGTCGGGCGCCAGATCGACAGGTGCAGCGGCGCGCCGTCGGTGGTCGTCGTGAACACCGGCCGCTGCTCGGGTGGGCGCGGCACGCGGTGCGGGAGCCCGATGGCGCGCAGCGGGTCGATCGCGCCGCCGGCCCGGACCGTGGTGATGGCGACGTCCCCGACCGGAACCGCGATCGCGGCGAGCGCGACGACGTTGAGCACCGCCGCCGCGCCCGCGGCGAGCACCCACCCGGCCCGGCGCCGCATCGTCCAGCTCAGCCACACGGCCAGCACGACCCCACCGAGGGCGACGATGCCGAGCACCGGACCCCACACCGGGACGAGCAGCGGCGAAGGCGGCAGCCACCCGGTCAGCGTGTGGCCGGGTCGCCAGGCGTCGTCGGCGACGACGAGCACCACGAGGGCCACCCCGACCAGGACGCTCAGCGCGAGACCGTCCCCGACGGGGCCGCCGGGCCCGGCCGTGGAGGTCTTCGCGGCCCGCGCGCTCAGCACGGCGAGGCGGTCGGCGGAGCCGCGACCAGACCGCGCCGTGACAGGTGGCGGACCGCCTGGCGGACCGCGGCGTTGCCGAGCTTCCAGACGACGATCCCCAGCGCGAGCCCGAGGACGACCAGGACCGCGGGGGGCACCCCGACCGAGAGCAGCGGGAGCAGGGCGAAATGGGTGAGGTAGATGCCCAGCGACGCCCCGGCGATCGCGGTGATCGGGGCGACGAGCGCGCGCGGGACGCGGATGCGGTCGACGAACAGCAGCACGAGCAGACCGACGAGCACGATCGCCGCCCGCTCGTACTCGCTGCCGAAGAAGATGGGCACCAGCACCAGCGCCGAGGCGACGGTGACCAGACGCTGCGGGAGCGTCGTCGCGCGGTGGAGCATCCAGCCCAGCGCGAACAGCCACATCACCAGGTGGGTGCTGTAGAGATCGGAGACCACGGTGTGGTCGTAGCTGGGGACCGTCCGCAGCGTCAGCGAGGCAGCCAGCACGATCGCCGGCAGCCCGAAGCGGTGGCGGCGCTCGTACCGGCGGACGGCGGGCACGGCGAACAGGACCGCCATCACGACGAGGATCTGCACCAACGAGTCGACGAACCAGTAGCCCTGCACCAGTGGGTGGAACACCGAGCCCAGGAGCAGTGCGTCGGCATAGTGCACCGACCCGGTCATGGTGGCGCGTAGCAGGATCCACAACGAGCTGGGCACCGCGATCAGGGCGGCCGAGCGCAGGATGCGCCCGGGCAGGCCGGTCGCGGGCCCGTCGGTGCGGGTGAGCAGGAACCGCGAGAAGGTCCAGCCCGCCATCGCGAGCAACAGGTGAGCGCCGCCGAGCCAGTCCCAGAGATGGTCGTGCTCGCCGACGACGAGCACGATCGCCAGGGCCCGCAGCACGACGACGGCCTCCAGGCGCGCCCACCGCGTCGGGGTCGCCGTCGCGCGGCCGGCGCGGGCGGTGAGCTCGCCGAGCGGGACGGTGTCCCACCGCTCGGGGAGCTCCCCGAGGGCACGCTCGAGGTCGGCGGCGACCTGGACATAGGTCAGGGAGTCCCCGCCGAGGTCGACGAACGACGCCTCGTCGTCGAGGACCTGCGCGGGGAAGGTCCGGGTGAAGATCTCCCGGACCGTGGGCGGGGCCGTCCGCCGCGCGGCCCACTCCCGCAGCCGCGCCACCCGGGTGCCGCGCGGAGCCCCGGCAGCGGTCGGGGCCAGGGCGGCGACGGCGGGGTGGTCGAGCTTGCCGTTGGCTCGGCGTGGCAGGGCGTCGACGACGACCACCGCCACGACCGACGCGGGCAGGTGCAGCCGCGCGATCACGGCCGCCCGTGCCCGCGCGGCCGGGTCGGACTCGTCGTCGGGACCTTCGACGGCGATGACGAGGCCGGTGTCGTCGCCGGTCGCCGCCGCGGTGAGCCCCGCGCCGGCGAGCAGCGCTTCGGTGGCGTCGAGGTCGACGCGCACGCCGAAGGGCTTGACGAACCGCGAGCGGCGACCGGTGACCTCGAACAGCCCGTCAGGGCGGCGCCGGCCGAGGTCCCCGGTCCGCAGCTCGTCCACGGTGCGCCCGAGCGCGAGGTCGGCGCGGGTGTGGGCGTAGCCGAGCATGACGTTGGGCCCCGAGTAGACGAGCTCTCCGACGCCCTGGGCGTCCGGGTCCTCCACCCGGAGCCGGCCGCCGGGGATCGGCACCCCGATCGCCTCCGGGAAGTTCTCGGCCTGCTCCGGCGGGAGGTAGGCCATGCGCGCCGTCGCCTCGGTCTGGCCGTACATCACGACGAACCGCCAGCCCCGCTCGGCGCCGAGCGCCGCCCAGCGGCGGACCTGCGCCGGGGCGAGGCGCCCGCCGGCCTGGGTGACGTAGCGCAGCGACGGCAGGTCCAACGCGGCGCCGACCCGGTCGAGCAGCGCGAACGTGTGCGGCACCCCGTGCAGGCTCGTCGCCCCGTGCTCGCGGACCTCGTCCCAGAAGCCCGGATCGGTGACCGAGGCGTCGGTGAGCAGCACCGCGGCACCGCAGAGCAGGTTCGAGTGCACGATCGACAGGCCGTAGCAGTAGTGCAGCGGCAGCGTGGTGACCGCGCAGTCGGTGGGCTCGATGTCGAGGTAGTCCGCGATGGCCGCCGCGTTGGCCTCCAGCGACGTCCGCGTCAGCCGGACCAACCGCGGGGAGCCGGTCGAGCCCGACGTCGCCATGAGGAGCGCGAGGTCGGGGTGCAGCTCGTGGTGGGACCCGTCGCGGGCCTCGACCGTGGCCCCGTCGGCACCGAGGACGACGTCGGGATCCCAGCTCCGACGCAGGGACGTGATGGCGTCGGGGTCGGCGGCCGGAGCCAGCAGCACCACGTGGCCGGCGACCAGCGCACCCAGGTAGGCGACCAGCCCGCCGACCGTCGCCGACGCCGGCACCAGCACCAGCCGACGGGCCCCCGCCAGCGCGGCCGCGGCGTCGTCGACGCGGTCGGCCAGCTCGGCGTAGCTCAGCTTCTCGGACCCGCTGATCAGGGCGGTCCGTGCACCGTGGCGGCGCAGCCCCGTCACGAACACCGGGGCGTGCCGCGTCGGGAGCGCAGTCGTCATCGGGTGCTTGCCTCGCGGTCGACGACCGAGGTGTCGGCTTCGACCGGCGTCGGCTTGTCCACCCTCGAGATCGCGAAGTAGGCGACCACCCCGACGATGATCACGGTCATGACGATCGCCACTCGATCCATGCCCAGGGCCAGCCCACCGCGGCCGGCCGGACCACCGAACCAGTCCGCGAACGAGGCGCCGAGCGGGCGGGTGAGGACGTAGGACAGCCAGAAGCAGAGGATCGCGTTCCCGCCCAGCCAGCGGTAGGCGATGGCGGGCAGGAAGAACAGGACCCCGAACAGGATCCCCGAGGGCAGGTAGCCCAGGTGCAGCGTCGAGGCGGTCCAGTCACCGGCTGCCGTCCCGAGCGCGAACGTCAGCAACACCGCGGCCCAGTAGAAGACCTCCCGGCGTCGGGTGGTGATCGAGTGGATCGACAGCGTCCCCTCGACGCGGTACCAGAGCGCGAACACCAGCCCGACCAGGACCAGCAGCACCGCGGTCGACACCGTGTAGGGCACCCCGAAGTCGTTGTGCACCAGATCGGCGACCGTCGTGCCGAACACGCTGACCATCACGATCGCGAACCAGTACGCCCAGGCGTTGTAGGAACGCCGGACGAACTGGATCACCATCGAGGCGACGAACAGCACGCCGGTGATCGTCACCGCGATCGTCTGGTCGAACGCGATGTCCAGGGCGTCCCAGGTGGTCTCGCCCATGCCGGTCGTGAGCAGCTTGGCCACCCAGAACACCAGGGTGATCTCGGGAACCTTGCTCAACATCGTCGACACCCGCGCTGGGGTGGGCGTGCCGGTCGAGGGCATCGAGAGCCTTCCTCTGGGTGGGAGTGACCACAGTCGGTCGACCGGGCCGAGAACCACCGTGATCGACACGGGTGAAGAGCCGTCGTGGCCCGGGTCGGAGGACGGTAAGAACATGGAGACCCGCGATCCCGCAAGTGAGAACGATTCAGACTCGGCGTGGCGCACGTTGGCGAGCAACCGAGCGCGTCGGGGCCTTGCCAGGTCGGGCCTCACGGCACGATCGGCCGTGAGCTGCGTCGGGACGACCGGATGTGAACCTGCGACCCCTTGCCCCCCAGCGTGTCGGACGGCGTGTCCCACAGCTTCTACCAGGGCCTCTGGCCTCGCCCGCGTGTCCTCATGTGTCCTCGAGGGCCGCTGGCAGGGTGTGACCGCGATGGCGCGTGCGGCAACTCGGGTAGCCGGAGCACCGTCACATCGGGAACCGGTAACGCAGGACGGTCGTGCCTCGGCGCGACAGCGCAGTGCTGTGCGCTGCCAGCCGCGTGAGCATTCGCAGCGCACGCGGATATTGGGCCACCTCGGGCTCACGGGTCAGAAGGATCTCCTGCTCCAGGTGTAGCCGGGGCTCCCATCGCTCCGGGTCGCGCGGGTCGTCGAAGCCCGGGTTTGCGACGACGTCGGCGATGGACTCCGTGCCGCCGTACCGCTTGAGCACCCAGACATGGAATCGGGTGTAGCCGTTGAAGGCGATCTCGCCGTACGGGAAGTGGTCGACGAGCCGGTGCAGCAGCGACATGAACGCATCCTGGGCCAGGAATGCGAGGAGCCCGTCTGCGACGATTACTGCAGGTCGGTCGCGCGGGAGGGCCTCCAGCCACGCCGATTCGGTCACGTCGGCCGCGACGTCGTGGACCTTGGTGGCTGGTAGCACTTCAGCGCGCCGCGCGATGACCTCGGGCAGGTCGACGTCGTACCAGTCAACGCCGGCCGGCGGCTCGACCCTGGCGATCCGGGAATCGAGCCCTGCCCCCAGGTCCAGCACGACCGCGTCGCGGTGGCGGGCGATGAACCCGCGTACCACGCCGTCGAGCTTCTTGGCCCGCAGGGCGATGTCGTTCACCGAGCTCGCCGGCATCGGGAATCGCCCGCAGTCGTAACCGGCCCGCGTCGCTACCTCCGCCGCAGTCGGGTCCCCCAAGAACGGTCGCGGTGCGCGGCTGTCGAGGGCCCGACCACACAGCGTGAGAGACAGGCTGTTCCCCACCGGGGACAGCGCGGGCGTAGTCATCGCCATCGCCTCCTTGTGAGTCGGATGTCGGTCCGGTTGATCGTGCTGCGGTGCCGTGGTCGTTCGTCATGCGACGAAGTGCACCGGCCCGAATCGGCCCCACGCGATGAAGGCGGCGACCGCGAGATAAGCAACGTTCAGCATCACCAGCTTGTATTGACCGAGCCGACCGTGAGTGATCATTGCCCCGATCATGAGCAACATCCAGCAGACCGCAGTCACCGGCACCATGACCGGTATGGTGCCGCCGACGGCGGGCAGGATCAGGCCAGCCGCGGCCAGGAGTTCAAGGCCCCCGAGGGTCTTCACCGCACCGACGCTGACGTCCTCGGTCCACTCCCCGCCATGGGCTAGTGACAGCTTCTTCTTGGGCACGAGGGCCTTGCTGATCCCTCCGGTAAGGGCGACTGCGGCGAGCAGCCCGGCAGCAATCCACAGCGCGAGGTTCATAGCTCCTCCTGAGGTTCTTCGATTTCCGAACACCGACGGGATCGGACGTCTTGACAGCCAGTGCTGCAGGCACTCCCACGACGCACGTGATCCGCTCCGTCGGAGCTGATGCGGGAGATGCGACATGCGCCACCCAGCCTGGGCGGAAAATTCCTGGTCGATCCAGGCATGCGGCTGCCACTCAGC
>NZ_DASXJD010000062.1:0-24811 GCF_036497585.1 Actinomycetospora sp.
CGGCGGTCCGGGGGCGGCGCGACGACGGCCGGGCGGCGACACCGTGGCTGGTCGCGGTGGCCGACACGGTCACCCTCGCCTACATCCAGATCCCCGCCGACGTCCGGCCGGTGATCATCTGTGTGCTGTTCGCCTGCTACCTGGCGGTGCAGGTCGGGCTGCGCCTGGCCGTCGCCGTCCGGGCCCTGCGCAGGGCGCCCCAGCGCGCCTCCAGCGCCCTGGTCGACCCGACCGGTCACCCGGCCCCGGACGACGCGACCGGCACACCGTCGTGCCGCACCGACGCAGTCGTCCCGGTCGCCCTCGCCGTGCTCGCGCTCGGGATGCTCTACATGCTCTCGGTCTGAGCCCCGTTCACATCCCCGTCGCTCCGCTCGCCCCGGGCCGCGGCCACGAGCACCGCGGGGGCGACGCGGTCGACCGGCGTCCGGGGCAGCCAGCGCCGCACGGCCTCGCCGTCGACGACCACGGCGTCACCGCCCATCTGGGACACGTCCACCGACGCCGGGTCGACGGGCCGGGGCACGGGCGCGCGGCGGAGCGCGCGCCGGTAGAACGCCAGGGTGCGCGGCGACCACACCCGCCACCACGGCGCCCGCCGCATGCCGAGCCGGGCGTAGAGGCGGCGGTCGGGGTCCGCGAGGAACGGCGACGTCCACCCCAGGTGGTCGGCCAGGAGACCGAGGGCCTCGGCGTCGTCGAAACCCACCGCGACCACCGGCACGTCGCGGCCGGCCTCCGTGGCCACCTGGACCAGGTGCTGCTGGCAGGGCAGTCAATACCGGTGGCGGATCGTGGCGAGCACGGCCGGCCCGGGCAGGGAACCGAGATCGACCGGGTCACCGCCGCGGACGTCGGCGAGCACCAGTCCGGTGAGGTCGACCGGGTCGGTCAGCAGCCGGGGCATCAGCGGCGCACCTCGGCGATGGGGAGCAGGCGGCGGAGCTCGGCGTTCTCGCCGGGATCGAGCACGGCGTGCTGGACACAGGCGGGTACGAGAGCTCCGTCCTCGGGGTGGGCCATCGTGTAGTGGCAGGCCGTGAGCCGCTCCTGGGTGGCGCGCACCTGGGGGTCCGTGGACTCCTCGCCCCGCTGCATCGCGTCCCACGCCGGCGCGACGTCGGCCGCGTCCATGAACGAGTGCATGACCAGCGACATCGGCCGGACACCGTGGCGCAGGACGGCACCCACACCGACCGCCCGCAGCCGGCGGCGCACCCAGCCGAGCGCGATCGACACGGCCCGCGGGTGGCGTGCCACCACGCGCACGATCTTGCCGAGGAGGACCGGCGCGGGGGAGCCGATGAAGTTCACCGGGCCGAACCAGGCGAGGAACGCGTCGCGGGCGGCGACGTCGCGGGCGTCATCGCCGTCGGCGAGGGGATGCCACCGATCGCCCACCCAGAAGCCGTAGACCACGCGGTTGCACCGCAGGTCGCCATGCTGGACGAACGTGTGGTCCAGCCGGGCACCGATCCCGCGCTCGATCTCCGCCCAGACGTCGTCGTCGGTCATCGCGCGGTAGGGCTCGTGCCACCGGCGGTGGTCGCCGACGAACGCCGCGGGCTGGAACGCGAGCATCCCGAAGCCCATCCCGCCGGCGTCGTGGGCGACCCGGGCGACCTCGCCGAGGTTGGCCGGCGACACCGTCATCGTGTGCGCGACGAAGAACCGCACGCCGTGCTCCCGGCGCAGCCGCTCGAACCGGGCGACGAAGGCCCGCCGGTAGGGGTTCAGGGACGCCTCGTCGGGTGGGCGGGGGATCCCGCGCCGGCCGGTCATCAGCGAGTCGAAGTGGCCGGCGAAGGAGATCCGGTGCAGGCGCCGACGGCCGTCGGGTCCGAGCACGAGCCGTTCGAGGTGGTCGTCGTCGACGTCGCCGTGGGTCATGCTCATCGGCTCGCGCCCGTGGGCGCGCATGGCGAGCAGGGCGGCCGCGTGGTCGTCGGGGTCGAGCAGGGTCACCTCGCCGCCGATGAGCTGCGCGTGCGCCACCGGGCCGCGGCGTTCGCGCAGCAACGCCATCTGCGACTCCACCTCGCGCCGGGTGTGCTCGCCGTCGACGCGCACCCGGTTGGCGTCGCGCGAGTGGTAGCACGGCGAGCAGGAGAGGTTGCACCGCGGGAAGACGCCGTGGGTCCCTTCGCACCCGACGGCGTGGCGCCCGACCACCTGGGCCGGGGTGCGGGCGATCTCCGGCAGCTCGGCCCAGCGCCGGGCCAGCGCCGCGGCGAACTCCGGGTCGACGGGGCGGGTGCGGTGCCACCACGCGCGCAGCCGCCTCAGGGGGCTCACCGTCCCGCCCGCCGCACCGTCACCCCGGGACCCGCACCGGTGGCGAGGGCCGCCGCCGCCTGCCGGACGGCCAGCGACCACGTCGGGTAGGCGTGCACGGTCTGGGCGAGCCGTCCGGTGAGCGCGTTCAGTTGCATGGCCAGACCCACCTCCGCGATCATCTCCCCGGCCCGCTCGGCCACGATCGTGGCACCGAGCAGGCGTCCGCCCCCGACCCGACGCAGCCCGTCGGCGGTCAGCCGCGACGTGCCCGGCAGCGGACCGGCCACCAGCCGCACGAATCCGTTCTCGCGCCCGGCCGTCACCGCCCGGTCGACCGCGCTCAGCGGGATCTGCGCGACCCACGCGCCGGGCCCGGCCCCGTCCTCCGGCAGCCCGATGGTCGCCACCTCCGGATCGGTGAACACGACGCGGGGCACGAGGTGCGGCCGGAACCGGCGCCGCCGCCATGCCGGCCGCGCGGCGTTGCGCACCGCGATCCGCCCCATCTCGTCGGCGGCGTGGGTGTGCGGGCAGAGCGCGGTCACGTCACCGACGGCGAAGACGCCCGGCGCCGTCGTCGCGAGGTGGCGGTCGACGCGGACGGCGCCGTCGGCGCCGTCGGCGCCGACCTCGACCCCGGCCCGGTCCAGGCCCAGGCCGGTGGTGGCGGGGCGCCGGCCGGTGACGAGGAGGAGGCGGTCGGCCTCGAGCGTGCTGTCATCGCAGACGACGCGGACCCGGCCGCCCGGCACCTTCTCGACGTGCCGGGAGACGGCGCCGAGGCGCAGGTCCACGCCGTCACGTCGCAGCGCGTCGGCCACCACGGCGCCCGCGTCGGCGTCCAGCCCGGGCAGCACCCGCTCCGCGGGGTCGACGAGCGTGACGGCGGTCCCGAGGCGGGCGAACGCCTGGGCCAGCTCGCACCCGGCCGGGCCGGCGCCGAGGACGGCCAGCGAGCCCGGAACGTCGTCGAGGTCGAACACGGTGTCGGTGGTCAGCGGGTCGACGTCCGCGAGTCCGGGCAGGTCCGGCATCACGGGCTCGGCGCCCGTGGCGAGGACGATGCGGGGGGCGGTCAGCGCGAGGAGCACCCCGTCGCCGTCGACGACGACGGCCCGCGGGCCGACGAACCGCGCCCGTCCGGTGACGACCTCGACGCCCTCCGCGCGCAGCACCGCCGGCGTCTCCGTCGCGGCGACGCGGGCGACGGTGGCACGGACCCGGGCGAGCGCGTCCTTCGCGGCGGCGCCGGCCGCCGCGGCGGCGAGCAGCGTCTTCGACGGGACGCACCCGGTGAAGGTGCAGTCGCCGCCGATCGGGCCGTCGGTCACCAGCGCGGTCGCCAGTCCGGCGCGGACCCCGGCGCGGGCGACGGAGAGCCCCCCGGCGCCGGCCCCGATGACGAGGAGGTCGTGGGTCATCGGCGGCGGCTCTCGTAGCGGCGTCGGATGGTGTCGGGATCGACGCCGAGGAAGTACTGCAGCTTGTAGAGCTGCATGAGCACCAGCATCCGGGCGGGGCCCTGCTCGACGAGCCGCCGGGCCGAGGCGGTGCACGGCGTCGGGAGCACCGCGAGCCGGCCCCGGCGGGCGAGGCGCCGCGACATCTCCAGGTCCTCCATGATCGGGATCTCGGGGAAGCCGCCGACCTCCTCGAAGGTGCTCCGACGCACGAACATCGCCTGGTCCCCGAAGATCCAGTGCAGGTGCCGGGCGCGCAGGTTCGAGGTCCACTGCAGCCAGCGCAGCACCGGGCCGGTGCGGTCGAACCGCAGCCGGCAGCCCCCGCCGACCACCCACGGGTCGGCGAGCACCGCGCGGAGGGCGGGCAGGGCGCCCGGGTCGAGCTCGGCGTCCGCGTGCACGAACCAGAGGACCTCGCCGTGGGCCGCAGCGGCGCCGGCGTTGAGCTGCGGTCCGCGGCCACCGTCGGCGTGCAGCACGGTTGCGAGCGGCGCGGCCCGAGCGACGGTGGCGTCGTGGCTGCCGCCGTCGACGACGATCAGCTCGCAGTCGCCGAACGCCGCGCGCAGGGCCCGCAGCGTCCGCTCGATCCCGGCCTCCTCGTCGCGGACCGGGACGACGATGGAGACGGTGAAGGGGTCGGCGGACCGGTCCCCCTCCGATAGGAACGGCTCGTTCGTGCACATGGACGCCGCGAACGGCTCGTTCGTCCCGTACCGCTCGACGCCGGTGATCGCGACCCGCCTCAGACTGCGCACTGGTAGATCGTCGGCAACGAGCCGTCACGCTGGCGCATCGTCAGGAACCGCTCGATCACGCGCCGGCGGGCCTCGACGAGCGGGAGCTCGGGGCCGCCGATCAGCATGTCGGGCGAGGTGCCCCGGTCGGCCCCGGCCGGGTGCCAGAACCACCCGTCGGCGGCGACGGTCAGCTCCGGGACGGTTCCCTCCTGGTCGACGACGACACCGTCGGCCGAGTGGCCCCGGGCCACCAGCGGCCGGACCGCCACCTGCTCGGGCGCCACGCCGTGGTCGGCCAGCACGGTGCGCAGCGAGGCGCCCTGCCCGGCGTTCGCGGCGGTCTCGGTCATGCCCACCCGGACCGGCAGGCCGAGCGAGCGGGCGACGTCGACGCCCTCCAGCGCCCGGGCCCAGGTCCCGCGGCCGCGCTGGGCGTCGTGGGCGGCCTCGGAGCCGTCGAGGGAGGTCTGCAGCGTGAGCCCGGGGCGCCCCGCGAGCCGTTCCAGCTCCTGGCGCCGGTGCCCGCGGTAGAGCATCCCGTTGGTCAGGCAGACCACCTCGAGGCGCTCGAGGGCGTAGAGCAGCATGTCGACGAGGTCGCGTTCGAGGAACGGTTCGCCGCCGGTCACGTAGACCTCGCTGACCCCGGCGGCGACGGCCTCGTCGACCAGCGCGGCGAATCGCTCGCGGCCCAATCGCCGGCGGTGCGCCTGCGGTGAGGAGGCCACCGAGCAGTAGGAGCACGCGAGGTTGCAGTCGAAGTTCGTGTAGATCCACAGCCGGGCCGGGAAGAGCTCGGAGCCGAAGAGCGGCACGACAGGGCGGCCGGTCGGTGCCTCGTCCGGATCGGTGCCGGCCAGCTGCGCGAGCACCGACCGGTAGAGCTGGAAGCGGCCGCGCGAGCGCTCCGCGGGTGGGAGGATCTCCAGGCACGAGGTCCACCAGCCGGTCTCGATCACCTCGGCGAACGCCTCCGGGAGCCCGGCCGCGCGGATCGAGGCCGCCTGGGCCCGCCAGTCGTAATCGAGCGGCACGAGCTCGGCCGACACCGCCCCCTCGTCGAGGTCGAGCAGCGCGTACCAGACGTGGCGCCCGCCGTCGTTGGCGGGACGCCCGAGCACCCCGATGTTGACCGCGAGCGTCTCGCCGCCGTCGGAGCGGGCGATGCGCCGCGTCCAGGGCAGCCCGGAGTGGGTGCAGCACACGACGTCGGCGCCCGAGGCGTCGGCGCGCAGCCGGTGGGCCTCGTCGTCGAGGGACTCCCACCAGAAGTCGTTGAGCGCCAGCGGCGAGCCGTGCACGAGGTGCACCCCGACGCCGTCGACCGCGAACCGCCGCTCGGTGGGCAGCGTCGCCATCCACGCGGCGAACGCCTCGGAGGTGTGGGCGAAGGTGTAGTCGTAGGCGATCTGGCCGAAGGCGTTGTCGGTGTCGTCGGTGTAGCCGCACAGGCAGTCGGCCTGGCGGGAGCCGATCGCGACCTCGTAGTTGCCGGCGATGCACTCGATGCCGTGGTCGTCGAGCAGCGGCCACACCGCCTCGGGCTCGGCGCCGTACGCGCCGAGGTCACCGAGGCAGATCAGCCGGTCGGCCCCGCGGCGGCGGGCGTCGGCCACGAAGGCGCGCACCGCGTAGGGGTTCGAGTAGATCCCGCCGCACAGCGCCAGCCGGGTCACGGCCCCACCGTAGGCGACGTCGGCCGGACGCGACGGGTCACGCGAGCGCGGCGAGCACCCGGCGCAGGTCGGCCACCGTCGCGAAGCCGAGCCCGACGGTGTGGACGTGCCGATGGCGCAGCATGCCCTGCTCGTCCACGACCATCACCGAGCGCCGCGTGCCGACCACCGGGATCGCGGCGCCGTAGGCCGAGGCCACGGCGAGGTCGGGGTCGCAGAGCAGCGGGACCGGGACGCCGTCGCGGCGCTGGAAGCGCCGGTGCGACTCGAGACCCTGTCCGTTGATCCCGACCACCGTGGCGCCGAGGTCCTCGAGGGCGTCCCGGTTCGCCGCGTACGAGCGGAACTGCCGGGCGCAGACCGAGCCGCGGTCCATCGTGTAGAAGAGCAGCACCACCCGCTCGCCACGGTGCTCGGAGAGGGTGAAAGGGCCGTCCGTGCCCTCCAGCGTGAAGTCGGGAGCCGGCTGCCCCACCTCGGCGACCTGGGTCACGGCGGTGGACCATAGACCGACCGGCCCGTGTGGCCCTCGACCCGGTGGGGGACGACGACCGATGCTGTGGACCGCACTGGCCGCCCTGGCGGGGGCCATCGCGATCAACTCGCTGGCCGTGTGGGCCCAGAAACGGCACCGGTTCCACGACCGGGTGTTCGGGCGCGGGGCGTGGCCGGCGCACATCGCGCTGCTCGTCGTCGTGTGGGGCACGGCGATCGCGCTGATCGTCGTGCTGGTGGTCGTGGGCCCGGAGGTCTCCTGGCCGCTGCCGACCTGGGTACGTCCGCTCGGGCTCGTCGTCACCGTCGCCGCCTCGGTGGTCTTCGGGCTGGCGATCCGGGCGCTCGGGGCCCAGGCGCTGTTCAACGGGAACTTCTTCGGCCGCGGGCGCTTCACCGAGGGCGGCATCTACGCGGTGCTCGCCGACCCGATGTACGTCGCCTACACCCTGAGCTTCGTGAGCCTCACCCTGCGCGAGGCCGACGCGATCTACCTGCTCTTCGCCGTGGTCAGCCTTGTGGGCCTGCAGGGCGTCGAGGCCCGGGTGGAGCGGATCGACGTGGCGGCGGCGATCGCCGCGACCTCGCAGGACTCGGCGCCCGACCGCGCCTGACGCCCCGCCCCCGGTCCTCGGGACGACCCGCGCATGCCTTCGACGTGGAACCGCGGTTAACCGGCGGAACATGCTCTCAAGTGGGGGTAAGCCCATCTTGCGAACGAGCGTTATCACGGTCTACGGTCGGCGCTCCAGAGCCGACGAGGCAGGAAGGTGCCCATGAAGCCCGAGGAGTTCAGCGACGTCCTCTACGAGGTGGAGAACGGCCTCGCGTGGATCACGATCAATCGGCCGGACCGCTTCAACGCGTTCCGCGCCCGCACGGTCGACGAGCTGGTCCACGCGTTCAAGCTCGCCTGGGCCGACGACGAGGTCGGCGTCATCGCCCTCACCGGTGCGGGCGAGAAGGCCTTCTGCGCCGGCGGCGACCAGAAGCAGCGGATGGAGACCGGGGACTACGGCCCCTCGGAGACCGGGCTGTTCGAGGTCGAGGCGCTGCACCGGGTGATCCGGGACGTTCCCAAGCCGGTGGTGGCCGCGGTGAACGGCATCGCCATCGGGGGCGGGCACGTGCTGCACGTGCTGGCCGACCTGTCCATCGCCGCCGACACCGCCACCTTCGGCCAGAACGGGCCGAAGGTCGGCTCCTTCGACGCCGGGCTCGGGTCGAGCTACCTGGCCAGGGTGGTCGGCGAGAAGCGCGCAAGGGAGATCTGGTTCATGCTCCGGCGCCTGTCCGCCGAGGAGGCCCTGGACTGGGGCCTGGTGAACCGCGTGGTTCCTGCCGCCGACCTGGAGGCCGAGGTGCGCCGGTACGCGGACACGATGCTGTCCTACTCCCCGACGGCGCTGAAGGTCCTCAAGCAGTCGTTCAACACCGACACCGAGCACATGATCAGCATCGGCAACATGGCCTACACGACGCTGAAGCTCTTCGGCGAGAGCGAGGAGGCCAAGGAGGGCATCACGGCGTTCAACGAGAAGCGTCAGCCCGACTTCGGTTCCTACCGCACCCACTGAGCACGCCTCGGCGGGGCCGGCTGCGGAACCCCGGCCCCGCCGACCTCAGGGGCACGTCGATGACGATCATTCACTGGGTGGTGTCCTACGGTGGTGGAGAGGGAGCGCCGGATCCTCGACGAGGCCGCAGCCCTGTTCCACGAGAAGGGGTTCCACGGCGTCGGGATGGACGCGCTGGGCGCCCGCGCCGGTCTCAGCGGGCCGGCCCTGTACCGGCACTTCTCGGGCAAGAACGAGATCCTCGCCGCGCTCTTCAACGAGGCCATGGACGAGCTCGTCGGCGCGACCATCCCGACCAGCGCTGACCCGGCCGACGACCTCCGGCGCATGGTCCGCCACCACGTGGAGTACGCGATCTCGCACCGGGCGCTCGTCGGGATCTACCAGCGTGAGGATCGGTCACTCGACGATCCGAACCGCACGATGTTCGCCCGACGCCGACGGCGCTATGTCGAGCGATGGGAAGCAGCGGTCTCGCGTCGCTTCCCCACGGCCGACCCCGAGGACGTCGCGATCACCGCGCAGAGCTGCCTCGGCGTGATCTTCTCCGTGGCGTACTGGCCGGCGAGCCTGGTCGAAGGAACGCGCTCCGGGCCGCTGGTCGAGCAGTTCATCTCGCACGGGCTCGCGGTCCTCGACGGGATCGCGCTCGACCGACCCTGACCAGCGGCGACCCACCAGCGGCACGCTCGCCGCGAGCGGTCCCTCTTCATCGGTCCACTCTTCAAAATGGTCATGCCAATTGCTACCGTGAGTGGGTACGGGTCACGATCCTCGAGGAGATCCGATGCAGTTCTCGTTGGTGGTGCACGGCGACGACGAGCACGTATGCCACGTCGACGCGACGAGCGCCGAGGACGCGATACGGCAGTTGTCGGGCGACTCGAGCGGCACGCCGTTCCGCGCGAGGTTCCTGACCATCGACGAGGCCCGGGAACACGAGCCGGTCCGCGCGGTCGAGTTCCTCGCGACGCGGCGGCGCAGCGCGAGCCAGGACGCCGGGCACACCCGGACCCCCGTCGCCCGCGACGCGCGGCGATGAGGGGGCTCCCCCTCCCGATCCTGCGCGTCCCGCCACCGACGTGGGTGGCGGAGGCGAAGCTGGCGGATGTCCGGATCCGTCTCGCGGCGATCCTGGACTCGGTGCGCTTCCCCGTGCACCGCTGGCAACTCGTCGCCGCCGCCGACTACCACGGGTCCGACTACGCGACGCGTGAGGCGTTGCGGGATCTGTCCGCCGAGACCTACCCGGACCCGGCCGCCGTCGTGGAGGAGATGGCACGGACCTCACTCGTCGGCCGGGCCATCGATTCGGCCACCGGGCGCGTCCACGACGGTCAGCCGGCCTCCAGCTCGTAGTCGAGCGTGACGCGGTGGGTGCCGTCCGCCTCGACCGCCGTGCTGCCGCTGCCCTCGAAGGCCTCCATCGCCACGTACGTGCCGCGCCCGGTGGCCTGGTCGAACGCCGCGGTGAACAACGTCGCCGACCGGCCGCGCACGTCGCCGTCGTAGACCTTCTCCATCCGCGCGACGCCGATCGGGAGCGCGGTGGTGATCGGGGGCTCGGCGACGAGGTCGGTGGGGTCGAAGGAGGCGACGCTGAACGTGCCGGAGGTCCGCATGTGGGGAGAGGCTAGGTCGCCGGGCCGCGAGGAGATTGAACATCCGCGACGCCGTGCCAGGGTGGCCCCATGCGCACCGAGCCCGGGACCGCCGTCGTCACCGGAGCCGGGTCCGGCCTCGGACGCGTCATCACCCGGGCCCTGCTCGACGACGGGTGGCGCGTCGCCCTCGCCGGCCGCCGCGAGGACGCCCTGCACGAGACGGCCCAGGGTTCCGACCGGGCGCTGGTGGTGCCCACCGACGTCGCCGACGCCGACGCCGTGGCCGCCCTCTTCCGGGCGGCCACCGACGCGTGGGGCCGGCTCGACCTGCTGGTCAACAACGCGGGCATGACGGGGCCGGTGGGCACCCCGGACGAGGTCGACGTCGAGGGCTGGCACGCGACGGTGGGCGTCAACCTCACCGGCTCGTTCCTCTGCGCCCGCGAGGCGTTCGGGATCATGCGCCGGCAGGACCCGCAGGGCGGCCGGATCGTCAACAACGGCTCGATCGCGGCGAACGTCGGGCGGCCGGGCGGGATCGCCTACACCTCGACGAAGCACGCGATCACGGGGCTCACGCGCTCGATCGCCCTCGACGGCCGGCCGTACGGGATCGCCTGCGGCCAGTTCGACGTCGGGAACGCCGCGACGGAGATGACCGCCCGCATGCGCGAGGGGATCGTGCAGCCCAACGGCGAGCGCATGGTGGAGCCGACGTTCGACCCGGTCCACGTCGCGGACGCGGTGCGGTACATGGTGGGCCTGCCGCTGGACGCGAACGTCCCGTTCCTGACCGTGATGGCGACGACGATGCCCTACCTCGGACGCGGGTGAGGCCTCCGGTGTGCCGGCCGTGAGATCCGGACTTCGTGAGCGTGTCGCACCGCATCTTGCGCGTGTCGCTCCCGAAGACCTGATCATGTACGTCGGGGCGTCGGCTCGGCGGTCGGCCTCCGGACCAGCTCCCGCCGGAGCATGCTGACCCGCATGACGACGGGTTCCCTGACGATCCACATCGGCCACGACGAGCTGATCATCCGCAAGCGCTACGAGGTGCTGTCGATCATCAACGACATCCTCGTCGCGCTCTGGTTCATCGTCGGCAGCGTCCTGTTCTTCTCCGACGCGACGACGATCGCGGGGACCTGGTGCTTCCTCGCCGGCTCGATCGAGCTGCTGATCCGGCCGATGATCCGGCTGACGCGCCGCGTGCACCTGGCCCGGATCGCGGGGCCGACCAACGCCTACGAGAGCAGCCAGGACTTCTGAGGGTTCCGCCCCGCGGCGGACGTGAGACCCACGCCCGTGTGTGTACATTGTGTGTATGGCTCGGCTGAACGTCTGGGTACCGGACGACCTCGCCGCGCGTGCCCGCGAGCTCGGCCTGAACGTCTCCGCACTGACCCAGGCCGCTCTCCGGTCGGAGCTCGATCGCCGCGCCACGGACCAGTGGCTCGATTCCCTGACCCCGGCCACGGGTGCGACACACGAGGCCGTCATCGCAGCCCTCGACGAGGCCCGCGACGAGTTCGGCGTAGCCGACGGACGATGAGCGTTCCCGAGCATGGGCGGGGTGCAGCCGCGCCGGTCGAGACGGTCGTCCTGGATGCCTCGGCGGCCGTCGATCTCCTGGCCGGTACCGCGCTCGCCGGAGTCACCGCGGAGCGCATCCGCGGCACCGTGCTGCACGTGCCCGCGCACTTCTCCGCGGAGGTCCTCTCCGCGCTGGGGCGTCTCCACCGCGACGGCACCCTGACCGACGACGAGGTCGGCAGCGCGCACGACCGTCTCGCCGCCATGCCCGTCACCGAGCACCGGGTGGTGGACCTCCTGACGGGCGCCTGGGAGTGCCGCGGACGCCTGCGCCTGCTGGACGCGCTCTACGTGGCGCTCGCGGATCGGCTCGAAGCCGTCGTGGTCACGACCGATCGCCGGCTCGCGCGAGCCGGGGAAGGCTGCGTGGAGGCCATCACAGTGGCGTGACGCGGCGTGGTCTCAGCCCCCGGCGCGGGCCTCCCGGAACGCCGCCCAGATCTCGGGGCGCAGCCGGCCGCGGTCGGGGACGTCGAGGCCGCCCGCGCGCGCCCAGGCCCGGACCTCCGCCGTCGTCGCCTCCGGGGCGGTGGGCACGTCCTGTCCGACCTCCGAGGTCGCGCCGGGCACCCGCTCGGCCATGACCGCCTCGTCCTGCGCCCACCCGGAGGCGGCCGCGAGGAATCGGTAGGTCCACTCCTCGGCCAGTGGGCGGGTCTCGGCGAACACCAGCGGCACCCCGGGATGGCGGACCTGCAGCTCCGCGAGCGAGTCGGCGAGCTTCGCCGGGCGCACCCGCTCCTGGGCGAAGATCCCGGAGTAGCGGTCCTCGACGACGACGGCGGCCCGCGGCAGCGTCGCGAGCTCCCCGACGGCGTGGCGCAGCGTGGAGTCGATGAGGCTCCCGACGAGGTCGGGGAGCGACTTGCGCTCCACCGCCGCGACCAGGCGCTCCCCCACGACGACGCCGTAGTCGCCCACCGGCAGCGCCCGGCTCACCGTGCGCACCTGCTGGCCGGCGAACCGGTAGGCGTACCGCTCGTGGGAGTCGACGACGATCTCGAGCTCGCCCTCGGCCCCAGCGGCCCGGGCGGTGGGCGTCCGGACCTGCGGACGGGCCTGCTTGCGGGTGCGGGGCGACTGCCAGAACACCATCTCGCGGCCCCGGGCCCGGGTGAAGACGATCTGGGAGCGGCGCTCGACCCGGCGGTCGGCGACGACGTCGATCGCCGCCCCGTTCCGGGCGCAGGAGAGCAGCGGGGTGCGCTCGACGACGTCGAGGTCGGCGTCGTCGGGCCACTCCGAGCGTTCGGCGGGGTGGCAGTAGAGCGCCTTCGTGCGCGGCCAGGTGCCGGAGGTGCGGAACACGAGCCCCTCCCCCACCGGCACCCACAGCAGGTAGCCCAGGCTGGATCCCGGGTTCGGGTTCCGGGCGATGACGAGCTCCGCCACGGCCCCGACCTTAGGCCTCCGGCCTCGTGCGTGCGTGTCCGTGCCTGGAGACGACGGTCAATACAGCCCGCCGAGAGGGCACGCACGGGGGCTCCGGCCCTCAGGCGTCCGGCCGGTGGCGGCGACGACGCGGTCGAGCAGCGGCGTCGTGTCGGGCAGGGTCTCGGGGGTGCCCCACAGGGCGGGGACGGGCGCGGTGGGGACGAAGGCGCGGACGTGCTCGAGGGTGACGCGCAGGACGTCGTCGGGGAAGCGCAGCGGGCGCCCGGTCGCGCGGGCGAGGTCCCAGCCGTGGACGACGACCTCGGTGAGCGCCACGAGGCCCCACGTCGCGTTCGGAAGCTCGACGCCGGTGCCACTGGCGCCCTCCCACGTGGCGGGGTGGTGCCAGGCGTCGGCCAGCTCGGCGAGCACGGCCGCGACGTCCGGGCGCCAGGTCGGTCCGCGCTCGGGCCCGAACGGCGGGGACGGTTCTCCGGTCGCCCGCCGCGCGATGAGCGTGAAGCCCTGACCGGCGAGGTCGAGGTGCGCGACGACGCCGGCGACGTCCATGGCGTCGCACGGGGTGGGGAGCACCAGCTCGTCGTCGTGCAGGTCCGCGACGAGTGCGGCGGTGGCCTCGCAGGCCGGCGTCAGGTCGATCACGGCGGTCTCCTCTCCGGTGGGTGTCACCTCCAGGGACCGGCCGTGGCCGGCGAACTCATCGCCAGCCTGCCGGATCGACGTCCCCCGGGACGACGTCGGCGGGCGCGTAGGGCTCGCGGGTGAAGACGAAGCTGCCGAGGTCGAGGTGGCTGACCATGCCGTCGGGGTCGCGCGCCACCCGCAGCACCTCGCCGGCGTACTAGCCGTCCAGCCCGACCCAGCTCCCGTCCTGGCCACGTCGGAACCGGGAGGCCCGGGCCCCGCCGCCCAGCCCGCCGATCGAGAGCTCGTCGATGCCGTGCACGCGCAGCGCGACGGGGGCCGACCCCCAGTACCAGGGGCCGGTCAGCGCGAGCAGCTCCGGATCGGGGGCGGTCGGCACCCACGCGGCGGGCAGCCGCGGCTCGCGGTCGGCGACGAGCGCGAGCAGGTCGGCCACCGTCGCCCCGATGGCGGGCCCGGAAGTGGCGTTGGCGAACACCACGCCGGCGAGGTCCTCGGCCGGGTCGACCCAGAGCGTGGCGAGGAAGCCGGGCATCGAGCCGGTGTGCCCCGCGAGGTCGCGGTGGCCGTGGCGGAGCAGCTGGAGGCCGAGGCCCTGGGAGCGCAGCGGGTCGCCCGGCTCGGCGGGAGCGGACGGGGCGCGCATCTCGACCAGGGTCTCGGCGGCGAGGACGGTGTCGTCGCCGTGGAGCAGGAAGGCGCCGTAGCGGCCGAGGTCGGTGGTGGTCGACCAGAACTGTCCGGCGGGAGCCATGAGGCCGGCGTCCTCGGCCGGCTCGGGGAGCAGCGCGTCGGCCCACGGGTGCACCGCCCAGCCGGCGGCGTGCGGCGGCGTCGGGTGATAGGTGGTGCGATCCATGCCGAGCGGGTCGAGGATCTCGGCCTGCAGCGCGGCGGTCCACGGCTGGCCTCGCAGTCGGCCGACCAGGGCTCCGAGCAGGGCGAACCCGACGTTGGAGTAGTGGTGGCGACGCCCGGGTCCGCGCAGCGGGGGGACGGCGACGAGGCTCGCGAGGTCCGGGCGGACGGCGCCGTCGGAGCGCTCACACCACGGCGCGCCCGTCTCGGCGGCGAGCCCGGAGGAGTGCGCGAGCAGCTGCGCGAGGGTGGGGTCGGTGACCCCGGCGTCGGGCAGGTGGCGGCCGAGCGGGTCGTCGAGGTCGAGGAGGCCCTCGTCGCGCAGGCGCAGCACCAGCACCGCGACGAAGGTCTTGGTGACCGAGCCGATGCGGTACTGGGTGTCGGGGGTCGGCGCGCCGTCGGCGACGGTCCCGCGCGCCCCCGCCCAGACCGTCTCGTCGCCGCGCACCACGGCCCCCGCCATCGACGGCGCACGGCCCCGCGACTGCTCGACGGCGAGCCGGTGGTCGAGCGCGTGGGCGGTGCTGTCGAACAGCGCTGCGGGCATCCGAGTCCTCCGGGGCGGGTGACCGGCGTGATCTTACGGAGACGGCCCGGGGTGACGCCGGTCTCCTGAGCGCCCTCGGGCCGCCGATCGACCCGTTCGTGCGCGGCACGCCGCTGACCGACGGCACCCGGCGGATCGGCGCCGGGGATGCACGAGGCCGGGGTCCGGCGGCTCGTCGCGCTCGCGACCGTCAGCGTGCCCGACCCGCGCGATCGCCCGCGGCTGCTCGACCGCCTGGTGCCGATCGCGATGGGCTGCTCATCCCGGGGGCGCGGCGCGAGGTGCAGGGCATTCCCGAGGTCGTCTCCACGTCCGGGCTCGACTGGACGGTGGCGAGGATCTTCGCGCCGATCGACGTGCCGGCCAACCACACCGTGCAGGCGGGCTTCCTCGGCCGCGACCCGGCTCCGGCGATCAGCAACTAGGAGGTGGCCTCCGGCCATGTGAGCACTTTCGGGGGCTATAGCAACGAAAAGTGCTCACGAGGGCTCCGCCCACCTACAGGCCGTAGGCCTCGAGAAGCCGCAGCCACACCTCGCTCATCGTCGGGAACGACGGGACCGCGTGCCACAGCCGCGACAGGGTCACCTCGCCGACGATCGCGATCGTCGCCCCGTGGACCATGTCGGCGACGTCCTGCCCGACGAACGTGGCCCCGACGATCACCTCGCGCTCGGTGTCGACCACGAGCGTCGCGAAACCGTCGTAGCCGTCGGCCTGCAGCGCGCCACCGGCGACGTTCCCGATCTCGTAGCTCACGGCCCGCACGGTCATGCCCGCGTCGCGCGCCGAGGCCTCGGTGTGCCCGACGTAGGCGAGCTGCGGGTCGGTGAAGATGACCTGCGGGACGGCGGTGTGCTCGGCCGTCGTCGCGTGGTGGGAGTACCGGCCGCCGAGCTCCTTGCCCCGGGCGCGCGCGACGAGGACGTCCCCGCAGATCCGCGCCTGGTACTTGCCCATGTGCGTCAGCTTCGCGCCGGTGCTGGCGTCGCCGACGGCGTAGAGCCAGTCCCCGAGCACCGTCGTGGAGTCGTCGGCGGGCAGCGGCTTCCCCGGCTCGAGACCGACCGTCTCGAGACCGAGGTCGTCGGTGGTGGAGTGCCGGCCCGCCGCGACGAGCAGCTCGGCGCCGCGCACCTCGGAACCGTCGCCCAGCGAGGCGACGACCTGGCCGTCCTCGCGCCGCACCGCGCTCATCGACACGCCGAGCCGCACGTCGACGCCGTCGGCCTCCAGCGCGTGCTGCACCCGGCGGCCGGCCTCGGGCTCGGTGTTCGGCAGCAGCCGCTCCCCGCGCTGGACGAGCGTCACCTGGGCCCCGAGACGCTGGTAGGCCGTCGCCATCTCGACCCCGACCACCCCGCCGCCGAGGATCAGCAGCGACGAGGGCACGTCCTTGACCTGGGTGGCGTCGCGGTTGGTCCAGGCGCCGACATCGTGGATGCCGTCGACCGGCGGGTACGTCGGGACCGAGCCGGTCGCGACGACGACGTAGCGGGCGGCCAACGACGTCGTCGTGCCGTCGTTGTGGGTCACCTCCACCGCGCGCTCGCCGGCCAGGCGCCCGCGGCCACGCAGCAGCGTGATCCCGGCGCCGGAGAGCCAGTCGGCCTGGCCGGAGTCGTCGGGGTTCGCGAACTGGTCGCGGCGCGCGAGGACCTCCGCGACGTCGATCGGGCCGGACTCGACGCCGGGCATGCGGTGCGTCGCGGCGAGCAGGTCGACCGGGCGCAGCAGCGCCTTCGAGGGGATGCACGCGTAGTACGAGCACTCGCCGCCCACCAGGCCGGCCTCGACGATCGCCGCGGACAGTCCCTGCTGGTGCGCGCGGTCGGCCACGTTCTCGCCGACCGGACCGGCGCCGATCACGACGACGTCCACGTCCACGATGGTCCGGCTCCGCTCCGCTTCGCGTCCGGGCACGTCACTCATGTATCCGCCTCATCCTCGTCGATCTCTCCGCTGGGCCCGAACCGCTCGACACGGATGCTGCCCTCGGGCTGCCCGGCCGACAGCAGGTATGACTCCATCGCGAGGGTGAACCGTGCGGATCCGCACACGAACGCGGTGGCGCCGGGGTCGGCGACGGCGCCGATCGCGGCCGCGTCCAACCGGCTCGGTCCGATTCCCCTGGCCCCGGGCTCCCGGGAGAGCGCGACCAGCGCCCCGGCCGCCTCGAGCTCCTCGCGGTAGGGCAGGTCGGCGGCGGTCCGCGCCGACACCGCGAGCGAGAGCAGCTCCGGCCGCCCGACCTCGCGGGCGTGGCGCAGCATCGACACCAGGGGGGCCACTCCGCTGCCGCCGCCGATCCCGAGCGCGGGACCGCGGCCGTCCCAGGCGAACCAGCGCCCGATCGGGCCGCGGCACTCGAGCTCGTCGCCGGGCTCGACCACCTCGGCGAGGAAGCCGGAGACCTCGCCGTCGGGGACCCGCTCGACGTAGAGCTCGACGAGGTCGTCCGACGGAGCCGACACCGTGGAGTACGACCGGCTGGCGGTGTAGCCGTCCTCGGCGCGCAGCCGGACCACGTAGTGCTGGCCGGGGCGGTGGATCACGCGGTCGGGCACGTCGAGGCGCAGGATCACGGCGAGGTCGCCGTGGTGGCGGACGTCGACGACGCGGGCGTCGCGCCACACCGCGGCCAGGCGGCGGTCGTGGCCGGTCTCGGTCATCGCCGGGCTCAGTCCCCGTCGAAGCGCTGCTCGAGCCACGGGTCGCCGCGGTCGTGGTAGCCGTTGAGCTCCCAGAAGCCCGGCTCGTCGCGGTCGAGCAGCGTGATCCTCGAGATCCACTTCGCGGACTTCCAGAAGTACAGGTGCGGCACGATCACCCGCACCGGCCCGCCGTGCTCGCGCGAGAGCGGCTTGCCCTCGTGCTCCCACACGACCCACGCCTTCCCGCCGGTCACGTCCTCCAGGGGCAGGTTGGTGCGGTACCGGGTCGTCGACTCCTCGACGATGTGCGTCGCCTCCGGCGACGGCTGCGCGATCTCCAGCAGGGTGTCGAGGCTGATCCCGGTGAACGAGGTGTCGAGCTTCGACCACGTCGTCACGCAGTGGATGTCGCCGCGGTAGGTGTCCGAGTCCTGGCCCGCGAGCTTCTTCAGGTCCCGCAGCGACCAGCTGGTCGGGTTCGCGACGAGCCCGTCGATGCCCAGCGACCACCGCTCGGCGTCCACCCGCGGCGTGGCCTCCGCGGTGAGCACCGGCCAGGACCTCCCGACGTCGTACTGGCCCGGTGGCAGGCGCGGGTCACGCTCGGCCTGCCGCCGTCGACCGGTGAAACCGCGGGTGATCGCCATGTGCCGGCTCCTCTCGAGACGCCCCGTGGTCACCAGCCTAGGGAGGCGGCAAGGGCGTCCGCTTCCGTCGAACGACCGTCCCGGTCGCCGTCATCCCCCGCACCACGTTGGGTCGTCCGACCGATGGCGTCGGGCCGCGCGACCGAGCACGATCACCCGGGTGACCGAACCGCTCGAGATCGATCCCGACGCCGCACCCTCCGGCCCCGGCTGCCTGGAGTGCGAGCGCGACGGCGGGTGGTGGTTCCACCTGCGCCGCTGCGCCGCGTGCGGGCACGTCGGCTGCTGCGACTCCTCCCCCGCACAGCACGCCACCGCGCACGCCCGGGGCGCGGGCCACCCGATCCTCACCAGCTACGAGCCGGGCGAGTACTGGTTCTACGACGACCGCTCCGGCGCGGCGGGCGAGGGCCCCGACCTCGCCGAGCCGCGCCACCACCCGCGCTCGCAGCCGACGCCGGGGCCCGCCGACCGGGTGCCGGCCGACTGGCAGCGGCAGCTGCACTGATCCCGGAGGGACCCGACCCATGACCGAGCCCGACAACCTCGCCGGCGACGACCCGGACGCCGACGACGACACGGTGTTCGAGCAGCTCGACGAGGAGGACACCCTCGCCGACCCGGACGTCCCCGACCCGCTCGACGAGGGCATCTCCCCGAACGAGCAGCCCTGGGGCACCACCGCGTGGGGCGTCACCGACGCCGAGGAGCGCGAGGGGCAGCCGCTCGCCGGCCGGCTGCGCCGCGAGGTGCCGGACCGCTCCTCGTCCGACGAGGGGGACGGGCTCGGCGACGAGAGCGACACCGACGGCGAGCTCTACGACGACGAGGTCGGCGAGGGCCGGGCCGGCCGGCTCGTGCTGCGCGACGGCGGTGAGGACTTCTGGGCCGACGACGTCGGCGTCGACGGTGCGGGCGCCAGCGCCGAGGAGGCCGCGGTGCACGTCGTCGACGACGACGGGTGACGATGACCTCCGTCCTCGCCCACCGGGTGCAGGCCGCGACGGCCTCGCTCGCCCGCCACGTGCCGTCGCCCAGCACGGCGCTGGCGGAGCCGCCCCCGGGGAGCGGTCTCGCCCCGGTCATGGGTGACTACGGCACGCCTGTCCTCGGCCGCTCGCTGGAGATCGCCGCCGACGTCCTGGCGTTCAGCCGCGAGCGCTACGAGCGGTACGGGCCGGTGTCGTGGGTGGGCGCCTTCGGCCTGCGCACCGTCTCGGTGTTCGGCCCGGAGGCGGTCGGGCAGGTGCTGGTCAACAAGGACAAGGCGTACGGGAACGCCGACGGGTGGGGCTACTTCATCGGCCCGTTCTTCCGCCGCGGCGTCATGCTCCTGGACTTCGAGGAGCACCTCTCCCACCGCCGCATCCTGCAGCAGGCGTTCACCCGCGATCGGCTCGACGAGTACCTCGCGACGATGCTGCCGCGCGTCGACCGCGGGCTCGGGGCCTGGGAGACCGGGCGCGTCCCGGTCTACCAGCGGCTCAAGCAGCTCACCCTCGACATCGGCACCGAGGTGTTCGCCGGCGACGAGCTCGGACCGCGGGCGGACCGGCTCAACCGCGCGTTCGTCGACACGGTCCACGCCGGGCTCGCGGTGGTGCGCGCGCCGGTGCCGGGCGGGTCGTGGCGGCGGGGGCTGCGCGGGCGGGAGGTCCTCGAGGACTACTTCCGCTCCCGGATCCCGGCCACGCGCGCCGGGCACGGCCGGGACGTGTTCAGCGTGCTCTGCCACGCGCGCAGCGAGGACGGCGAGACCTTCTCCGACGACGACGTCGTCAATCACATGATCTTCCTGCTCATGGCCGCCCACGACACGTCGACGATCACGCTGTCGATGATGACCTACCTGCTCGCGCGGCACCCGGAGTGGCAGGAGCGGCTGCGGGAGGAGTCGGCGGGGCTCGACAGCCGGATCGGACGCGGCTCCCCGGTCACGCACGCCGACCTGGAGTCGCTGACGTCCCTGGACCTCGTCATGCGCGAGACGCTGCGGCTCTACGCGCCGGTGTCGATGCTCGCCCGCCGCGCCCTGCGGGACACCTCGCTGGTCGGCCACTTCGTGCCGGCCGGGACGATGCTCTCGGTGGGGCTCTGGGCGACGCAGCGGATGGCGCCGTGGTGGTCACGCCCGGACGAGTTCGACCCGGAGCGCTTCACCCCGGAGCGGGCCGAGGACAGGTCGCACCGCTTCGCGTGGGCGCCGTTCGGCGGCGGGGTGCACAAGTGCATCGGCCTGCACTTCGGCGGCATGGAGATCAAGGCGATCATGCACCGGATGCTGGGCCGCTACCGCTGGACGGTGCCCGGGGACTACGCCCCGCCGATCGCCATCGGCACCGGTCCGATCCCGGCGGACGGCCTGCCGGTCTCGCTCACCCGCCTCTGATCAGCGCCGACGGCATCCGGCGTGACGGACGTCGCTGTCGCGCAGCGCACGTCGACGTGTACGGAGAGCCCCAGGAGCGGCACCCTGCGGTCGTCGCCCCGACGTTGCGGCCACACCCGCTGTAACCCGACCTGGCGGGGTCGGTCCCGTACGTCGAACGACCGATCTGGTGGTGAGTACCGATGACGATGCCGACGACTTCCGTGCCCTGGATGGGCAACCGCGTCGAGATGTGGGAGATCGAGGGGACCGAGCTCACGGCCCTCCAGTGGCACCGGCCGTGGAACGGCTCGATGCGCGGCTTCCGCATCCTGGGCGCCGACGAGCTCACCCAGGTGTGCGCGGCCGTCGAGGAGGCGACCGCGGAGCTCCGGCCCGCACCGCGTCTCGAGGGCGTGGCGGGCCAACCGCTCGACCTCGAGGCCTTCCTCGAGGAGATCCTGGACCGGTGACCGGTCATGTCCGGCCCGTCGACCACGGTCGGCGGGCCGGACCCCCGGCTCAGCCCGGGACCTCGTAGGTCGGCGTGATCCTCGCCCTGCCGATCGAGTGGAAGAACAGGTTGAAGCCCAGGAAGGCGGGGGTGGCGTCCGCGCCGACCCCGAGGTCCTCGACGTCGACGGCGTGCACCACGAAGTAGTAGCGGTGCGGACCGTGCCCGGCGGGCGGGGCCGCGCCGATGTAGCGCTTCGCCCCGGCGTCGTTCGCGAGCGTCACCGCGCCGTCGGGCAGCAGGCCCTTGTCCGGGTCCCCGGCGTCGGTGGGCAGCGAGGTCGTCGAGGCGGGGATCCCGGCGACGGCCCAGTGCCAGAACCCACTGGCGGTGGGGGCGTCCGGGTCGTAGCAGGTGACCGCGTAGCTCTTCGTGCCCTCGGGCGCCCCGGACCACGAGAGCTGCGGTGACACATCCTCCCCGCCGGCGCCCATGATGCCGCTGACCTGCGGCGTCGGCAGGGCCTTGCCGTCGGCGACGTCGCTGCTCGTCACCTCGAAGGTGGCGACGTCGGGCAGGAAGCTGTACGGGTCGGGCGGCTGCGGCGCCACGGCTCCTCCTCGGTCTCGCGGGACTGGTCGCAGGGGGCCTTACCCCGTCAGCCCCCGCAGCACCCGCCGCCGCAGCACCCGCCCCCGCCGCCGGCCGGGGCCATCGCCGGGCCGGCCGGGCGCGTCGCGGTCCGCGCGCGGCCGCCGAGCGAGACGGTGGAGAGCAGCTTGACGGTGTCGGCGTGCCCCGCCGGGCAGTCGGCAGGCTCCGAGGAGCGCTGCATCGGCCGGTCGACCTCGAAGGTCGATCCGCACTCGCGACACCGGAACTCATAGCGCGCCATGACCGGGAGATTAGGCCGCCGGAGGGTCCTCCGACAGTCGTCTACGGTGCGTTCGTGGGGTTCACGGGGTTCGGTGACGCGGCCGTCGACTTCTACGAGGGGCTCGAGGCCGACAACTCCAGGGCGTACTGGTCCGACCACAAGCACCTCTACGAGAGCCACGTCCGCGAGCCGATGCACGCCCTGCTTGCCGACCTCGAGGCGGAGTTCGGCCCCGGGCGCATCTTCCGCCCCTACCGCGACGTCCGGTTCGCTACGGACAAGTCGCCCTACAAGGTCCAGTGCGGCGCGACGGCCGGCCCGCACTACGTGCAGCTCTCCGCGGACGGCGTCATGGTGGCGGTCGGGTACTACGCGATGGTGCCCGGGCAGGTGGCCCGGTTCCGGGCCGCCGTGGACGACGAGCGCCACGGCCCGGTGCTGGCGTCGATCGTCGAGGACCTGGGCCGCGACGGCTTCACCGTCGCCGGGGACCGGCTGAAGACCCGCCCGCGCGGCACCGATCCCGAGCACCCGCGGCTCGACCTGCTGCGCCACCGGAGCCTCTACGCCTGGTGCGCCTGGCCGCCGTCGGAGGAGCTGCACGCCCCGGCGCTGGCCGAGCGGGTGGCGACGACGTGGCGGCGGCTGGACCCGCTCGGGCGCTGGCTCGACGAGCACGTCGGGGTCGACCTCGACGACGGAGCGGAGCGGGCCCGTCGTCGGCGGTAAGGGACACCATTCTGCGACGATATGTGGTCAGTCGTCGACAGATGGTACCGTCGCCGGCGTGGAGCCGAACGAGGAGCTCGCGTTCGACGCCCTCTCCGACCGGGTGCGGCGCCGTATCCTCGCCGTGCTCGGCGAGCACGGCGAACTCTCCGTCGGCGAGATCGCCGGCCGCATCGACGCCGTCGGTCGCACGACCGTCTCCAGCCACCTGCGGGTCCTGCGCACCTCGGGACTGGTGCACGAGCGCCGCGAGGGCCGCAACCGCTACTACTCCCTCGACGTCGACGGCGCCGTCCGGGATGCTTTCGTGTTCCTGCAGTCCATCCTGCAGCAGGCCGTCGACGGCGCGGCAGGGACGGGACCCGTCGTCGCGCCCGGGACCTCCGCGACGGCGCGGGAGACCGGCTGATCCCTCCTCCGGTGGAGGAACCCGATGCAGACCACCACGGTCGCGGCCGAGCGCTCGGTCGCGCGGCCGCCCCACGAGGTGTTCGCCCTGTTCGGGAGCGCCGAGGGGGCCGGGTGGGTGTTCGGGGCGCGGTGCGACGACGTCCGGACCGGCGCGCCGGTCAGCATGCGTCTCCCCCTGGACGAGCGGTGCAGCTCGTCGTCGCCGACGACGCGACCGACGAGACCCAGGCCGCCGTCGAGGCCGCGCGCATGGCGCGGTTGGGCTGCCGCGCCGTGTTCGTCAACAGCACCTCCGCCAGCTTCGAGGCGGTCCGGCGGGTCCTGGCCGGGCGCGCCGTGCTGGTGGTGCACACCGTGCTCAACGAGGGCGGCGGGCTCTCGCCGACCGCCATCCGCTTCGGGGAGCGCCCGCAGGCCCAGCTCGAGGCGCTCGTCGCGCCGACGATGGCGCAGACCGGTGCCCGGCGCTGGTTCCTGGTCGGCGAGGCCTACGTCTGGTCCTACGGCGCCCACGCGGCCGGCAGGCGCGCCATCGCCCGCGCGGGCGGCGAGATCGCCGGGGAGGCGCTGCGCCCGCTGGGCACCGCCGACTTCGCGCCGACCGTCGAGGCCGTGCGGCGCTCGGGGGCGGACCTGGTGCTGAGCACGATGATCGGGGCCGACGAGGTCGCGTTCGAGTGCCAGAGCGAGGCGGCCGGGCTGCGGGCGACCACGCGCACAGTCTCGCTCGCCCTCGAGGAGTCCACGCTGGCCCACATCGGTCCGCGGGCCGGGGAGGGCCTGCGCACGGCGCTCTCCTACTTCCAGGACAACCCGGTGGCGGGCAACGACGACCTGCTGCGCCGCCACCGCGCGGCCTTCGGGATGTGGGCGCCGGCGATCACCGCGCTCTCCGAGACCGTCTACGAGGCCATCCACCAGTACGCCCGGGTGCTGCATCGGGAGGCCGACGGCGGCGCCGTCGCTCACGGCCGGGCGCTGATGCGTCGCCGGAACGGTGCGTCCGAGGACGTCGTCGGGGCCCGGGACCTGCTGCGTCCCCGGCTCTACGTGGCCGAGGGCCGCCCCTCGGGGCTGCGCGTCGTCGGCGAGGCCGCGCCCGCGCGCTGAGCCGTCCCCCTCGTCGACACGTCATCCAACCGCAACAGGTGGATACGTCGGTTATCGTTGACATATCTCGGCCGGTCTTTCTACGGTGCCCTGGTTCACAGCCGGACCCGAGCCTGGAGCCGCCCGATGCCGCTTCCCACCCCGGACCACGAGGCGCTGACCGCGGTCGCGGCCGGCTACGGCCTCGGCCTGTCGTCCGACGAGGTCGACGAGTACGCCCCGGTGGTGACGGGCCTGCTCGCGTCCTGGGACGCCGTCGCCGAGCTCTACGAGGCCGAGGCGCCGGCCGTTCCCGAGCGCGACTGGTCGCGGCCCGAGCCCGCCGACAACCCCTACAACGCCTGGTACGTGACGACCTCGATCACCGAGGCGTCGTCCGGCCCGCTGGCCGGGCGCACCGTCGCGGTCAAGGACAACACCGCGGTCGCCGGCGTCCCGATGACGAACGGCTCGGCGACCATCGAGGGCTTCGTCCCGTCAGTCGACGCCACGATCGTGCGCCGCCTCCTCGACGCGGGCGCGACGGTCGCCGGCAAGGCCGTCTGCGAGGACCTCTGCTTCTCCGGGGCGGGCATCACGGCCTCGACAGGGCACGTCGAGAACCCCTGGGACGCCACGCGCCACGCCGGGGGCTCCTCGGGGGGCAGCGGGGCACTCGTCGCGGGCGGCCTGGTCGACATGGCCACCG
>NZ_DASXJD010000063.1:0-12636 GCF_036497585.1 Actinomycetospora sp.
GGGCGCAACCGCGCCTGCTCGAGCGCGGCCCACATCTTCCGCTTCACCCCGACGGGGTCCTCCCGGAGCTCCCTCGGAGTGGCCGGGACGACGACGAGCCCGGCCGCGGTCATCTCGGCCTGCCGCCGCATCGTGGCGTCGAACTTCTCGAGGTCGGCGTGGTGGGCGAACGAGTGCAGGTCGAGGGCGAGGGCCACGTCGTCGACGAAGCCGTCGGGGCAGGCGAGGAACGACCCGTCGGCGAGGTGGACGTCCGCGTTCCAGTGGACCTCCGGGAAGCCGTCCATGGTCGCGACCAGCTCCCGCCACCACGCCTCCGCCGCCGACCGGATCCCGTCCTCGAGCTCGACGATGACGGTGCGGACCAGCGCGGCCCCGCGGCACGAACCGATCTCGACCTCGGCCCGCAACGCCGGCACCGTCGTCATGCGTCGCTGGACGGCCTCGCAGAGCAGTGCCCGCACCTCGTCGACGCGGGTCAGCCGGCGGGCGCCGTCGACGAGGGCGCGCTCCAGAGGCGCGCAGCGGATCCCGTCGCGGACCCGGGGTGTCGGCGGGATGCGGGTCGTGCGTTCGACGAGCAGGAAGTCCTCGGAGCGTCGGCGCTCCCCGTGGGGGATCCGCACGTGCACCTCGTGGTGATCGGGAACGCGCTCGAGGCCGTAGAGCCGGCAGGCCGCGAGCCCCGTGACGCACGCGCGCTCGCCGCAGACCAGGAGCGCGGCGACGAGACGTTGGCGGCAGGTGAGGGCGCCCCGGGCCAGCGCGAGGAGGCCCGAGAGCGGACGCCACCACATCCCGCCGGTCTTACGGGCACGGAAGGCGATCGTGCTCGGCGGGACACCGAGCACGAGCATGGTGCTGACGAGGAGGAGGCCGTCCGTGGCCGCGGCGGACACCGCGTCCCAATCGACCCGTGCACGACGAGGCATGTCCTGTTGACGCTGCCCGGGCGCGGTCGGATCCATCGAATTCCGGCCGGCGCCGTGGGGCGCTCCGCCGAGCCCTTCCGGCGAAGGGCGGCCTTCGCCCATCTATTCGACCGAAGGTGCCCCTCGCTCAGAACGGGGCGAGCACCGGCGTACCGGCGAAGGGCGCCCACGGCCGATCTATGCGACCGAAGGTGCCCTTCGCTCCAAATCCGGGCCGCACCGGATCAGGCGACGATGTTCACCAGCCGACCGGGCACCACGATCACCTTCCGGGGCTCGCTACCGCCGAGCAGCTCGACGATCTTCGGGTCGGCCAGCGCGGCCGCCCGGACCTCGTCCTCACCCGCGGACGCCGGCACCGTGATCCGCGACCGGACCTTGCCGTTGACCTGGATCGGGTACTCGGCGGTCTCCTCGACGAGCAGCGACTCGTCCGCCTCCGGGAACGGCGCGTACGCCAGCGAGCGCGGGTGGCCCAGCTTCGACCACAGCTCCTCGGCCAGGTGCGGGCACAGCGGCGAGAGCATCAGCACGAGCGGCTCCGCGACCGACCGGGGCAGGCCGCCATCGGGGTGGGTCTTGGTGAGGTGGTTGGACAGCTCGATGAGCTTTGCGGCGGCCGTGTTGTAGTGCATCGCCGGGAAGTCGGTGCGCACCCCGTCGATCGTGCGGTGCAGCAGGCGCAGGGTGTCCTCGCCGGGCTCGTCGTCCGAGACCCGCAGGACGCCGGACTGCTCGTCGACCATCAGTCGCCACACCCGCTGCAGGAAGCGCTGCGAGCCGACGACGTCGCGCGTCGACCACGGCCGCGAGGCCTCCATCGGGCCGGTGGACATCTCGTAGAGCCGGAACGTGTCGGCCCCGTAGGTCGCGCACATCTCGTCGGGGGTCACGACGTTGCGCAGCGACTTGCCCATCTTCCCGTACTCCCGGGAGACCGGCTGCCCGTTCCACGTGAATCCGGAGCCGTCGACGTCCTCGACGACCTCCTCGGCCGGCACGTAGACGCCCCGCGGGTCGGTGTAGGCCCACGCCTGGATGTAGCCCTGGTTGAACAGCCGGCGGAACGGCTCCGACGCGGACACGTGGCCCAGGTCGAACAGCACCTTCTGCCAGAACCGCGCGTACAGCAGGTGCAGCACCGCGTGCTCGACGCCGCCGACGTAGAGGTCGACCCCGCCCGGGTCGCCCGGCCCGAAGACCTCCGGGCGCGGACCCAGCCAGAACCGCTCGACGTCGGGGTCGCAGAAGCGCTCCTCGTTGAACGGGTCCAGGTAGCGCAGGTGGTACCAGCACGAGCCCGCCCACTGCGGCATCGTGTTCGTCTCGCGGACGTACTCCGCCCACCCGCGCTCCGGGTCCGACGCCAGGTCCTCGGAGAACGACACCCACTCGGTCGCGCGGGCCAGCGGGGACTCCGGCGCCGAGTCGCGGTCGTCGGGGGCGAAGGTCTTGGGGGAGTACTCGTCGACGTCGGGCAGCAGCACCGGCAGGTCCGCGTCGGGCAGCGCCCGCGGGATCGACGGGCCGCCGTCGGTCTCGCCGTCGGCGGCGTAGGCGACCGGGAACGGCTCGCCCCAGTACCGCTGCCGGCTGAACAGCCAGTCGCGCAGCTTGTACTGCACGACCGCCTCGCCGTCGCCGCGGCCCGCCAGCCAGTCGATGATCGCGGCCTTGGCCTCGTCGACCCCCAGCCCGTCCAGCGAGATCTCGTCGTTCGCCGAGTTGATCGCCGGGCCGGCGCCGGTGTACGCCTCGCCGTCGAAGTCTTCGGGTGGTGCGACCGTCCGGCGGATCGGCAGCCCGAACACCGTCGCGAAGTCCCAGTCACGCTGGTCCTGACCGGGGACGGCCATGATCGCGCCGGTGCCGTAGCCCATGAGGACGTAATCGGCGACGAAGACCGGCAGCAGCCGGCCGTCCACGGGGTTGACCGCCCAGGCGCCGGTGAAGACGCCCGTCTTGTCCCGGGCCTCCTGACGCTCCAGGTCCGACCGCGACGCGACGACGCTCCGGTAGGCCGCGACCGCCTCGGCCGGGGTGGCGGCGCCGCCGGTCCAGCGGCCGTCCAGCTCCTCACCCGTCCGCGGCTGCGGCCACGCCGACGGCACGATCGCGTCGACCATCGGGTGCTCCGGGGCGACGACCATGTACGTCGCGCCGAAGAGCGTGTCGGGCCGCGTCGTGAAGACCTCGATCGACTCGTCCGAGCCGTCCACCCGGAACCGCACCTGCGCGCCCTGCGAGCGGCCGATCCAGTTGCGCTGCATCGCCTTGACCGACTCCGGCCAGTCGACGCCGTCCAGGTCGTCGGCCAGGCGGTCGGCGTACGCGGTGATCCGCATCATCCACTGGCGCAGCCGGCGCCGGAACACCGGGAAGTTGCCCCGCTCGGAGCGCCCGTCGGCGGTGACCTCCTCGTTGGAGAGCACCGTGCCCAGCGCCGGGCACCAGTTCACCGGCGCCTCGGCCAGGTAGGCCAGGCGGAACCCGTCCAGCACGCGGTCCTGCTCCGGCCGCGACAGCTCCGACCAGGCGCGCCCCTGCTCGACGAGATGGCCGGGCACCGGCCGCGCGCCGGAGGCGAACTCGGCCTCCAGCTCGGCGATCGGACGCGCGCGGCCCAGCGACTCGTCGAACCACGACCCGTGGATCTGCAGGAAGATCCACTGCGTCCAGCGGTAGAACCCGATGTCGGTGGTCGCGACCGAGCGTCGCGTGTCGTGCGCCAGCCCCAGGCGGCGGATCTGCGCGCGGTAGCGCTCGATGTTCGCCTCGGTGGTGGTCCTCGGGTGCGTCCCGGTCTGCACCGCGTACTGCTCGGCGGGCAGCCCGAACGCGTCGAAGCCCATGGTGTGCAGCACGGTGCGCCCGGTCATGCGCAGGAACCGCCCCAGCACGTCGGTCCCGATGAAGCCCAGCGGGTGGCCGACGTGCAGCCCCGCGCCGCTCGGGTACGGGAACATGTCCATCAGGTAGAACTTCTCGGCCGGGTCGAGGGTCGAGCCATCGGACAGCGGACCCGTCGGGTTCGGCGTCGCGAAGGTCTCCTCGGCCTCCCACCGGTCCTGCCAGCGAGCCTCGATCTCGCCCGCCAGCGCGGCGGTGTAGCGGTACGGCGGGACGCCGCGGCCGGGCTCGGAGGCGTCGGCCCCGGCGGTCCGGCCCCGGGCGACGTCGGGCTGGGCGGTCACGGCGTTCCTCCTGGTCACCACACGAATCGCTGCGCCCGGCGCCCGCGCGACGGCGGCGACGACCGGGGCGGCCCGCGCCGGCGATCCGCGGCGAGAAGCGGACGTCACGGCCGGGTCCCTCGGTCGCCGAGCCTACTCTGGGCACATGGTCGTCCCCGTCCTGGCCGCCGTGCTCGTCGTCGCAGCCGCCGCCGTCCTCGCCGTCGGCGTCCTCGCCGCGACGCACCGGCTCCCGCGCAACCGCGTGATCGGCGTGCGCACCGTCTGGACGATGGCGCGGGTCGACTCGTTCCGCCGGGCCAACCGGGCCGCCTCGCCCGCCTTCCTGGCGGCGGGAGCGGTGGGGGTCGCGGCCGGCGTCGTCGGGCTGCTGGCGCCGACGACGGCGGCAGCGGTGACGCTCGTCGTCGTCGGGTACGTCGGTCTCGTCGCGCTCACCGGGGTCGCGGGCACGGTGGGGGCCCGCTACTCCGCGCTCGACCGGGAGCAGACCCTCGAGGCCGAGGGCCGCGCCGCCGGGCCCTGCACGCTCGGCGACGACGCGGAGGACGTCGAGGACGACGGCCACGCCGACCCGTGCGCGACCCCCGCCGGGGCGTGCGGCGGCGCCTGCTCGCTGTGCCCCCGCGCCGGGGCGGGCGCGGGCGAACAGCAGGGCTGAGCGACTACCAGCCCCAGCTGCCCGGGCCGCCCTTGAACGGCCCGACGACGTCGTGGGTGATCCACCCGCCGTAGAACCCGCCGGGCTGCGGGACCACCCGCTCGCCGTCGAGGATGATCTCGTCGAACGGCGCCGGGTAGAGCGCGACCCGGTCGGCGAGCTCGGGGTAGGTGGCCGAGACGTCGCCCTCCGGGTACCACCAGCCGATCGAGGGCAACGTCGTCCCCGGCACCACGACGTCGACGTAACGGGCGGTGCCCTTCCACTCGCACACCGTGCGCCGCTCGGCGGGCCGCAGCACGCCGTCGGTGAACGCGGTGCGCGGCAGGTAGAACGTCGGCGGGTGGCTGGTCTCGAGGACCCGGACCAGGTCGGTGGTGTCGACGACGACGGTGCCGGCGTGCGTCACGACCGCGCGCCGGTGGTCGGGCTCGGCCCGCGGCGGACGGGGGTAGTCCCACACCGACTCCTGCCCCGGACCCGGCTGCTCCCGCGTGATGGCCACGGGAGTCCACGCTAGGCGGCTAGTTGCGCGACGGCTCGGCGACGTGGGTGGCGAGCAGGGCGAGCGGGACGCCCTGGCGCCGCAGCACCCCGCCCCAGAGGTCGTGGCGGGGCGGGGCCAGGACGTCGTCGGGCAGGGCCGGCACGACGTACCAGTCCCCGCGCCCGATCTCGGCGGCGAGCTGCCCGCGGTCCCACCCGGAGTAGCCGGCGAACACCCGCATCCCCCGCACCCGGGGCGCCAGCGAGTCCGGGTCCCCGTCGAGGTCGACCAGCGCCACCGGACCGCGCACCCCGACGACCCCCGCCGTCCGCGCCGGGTCCTGTCCGGCCCGCAGGGCCGCGAGGCACAGCGCGGTCTTCTGCTCCACCGGACCGCCCACGAAGACCGCGCTCGGCCGCGTCGTGAAGGGCCCCCAGGCGGGGAGCACGTCACCGACCGCGACCTCACTCGGGCGGTTCAGCACGACGCCGAGGGTGCCCTCGGACCGGTGGTCGATCACGAACACCACGGAGCGGACGAAGTTCGGGTCGATGAGCGTGGGCGCCGCCACGAGGAGCGTGCCGGCCTCGACGGCGTCGGCCGAGCGTTCGGTGGGTTCGTCTCTCGTTCCCTCCGCCACGCGTCCCATCGTGGCACCCCGACCGGGGGCCGGGCCGCAGGCCCACCCGGCGTCACACCGATCAGTGGCCGCCGGTCGCGGCCCGTCGCGGCGCCCGGTCCGGGCATCCGAGTCCGTTCCGGCGGGCAGGCGCGTAGCGTGCCGGGACGTGCCCGTCCCTCCCCCCTCGCCGCGGCCCCTCGCCGGGTCCGCGACGGGTGCCGCGCCCTCCGTCGGGGAGGGCGGGGAGGCCACCGAGCGGGTCCGGCGCCGGGACCTCGCGGCCCACCCGGGCTTCCTGCGGCTCCTCACCGTCCGGCTCGGTGCCCAGTGGGGCGACGGCGTCTTCCAGGCCGCCCTCGGCGGCGCCGTGCTGTTCAACCCGGAGCGGCAGTCCGACCCGGTGCTCGTCGCGCTCGGGCTCGCCGTGGTGCTGCTGCCGTACTCACTGGTCGGTCCGTTCGCCGGCGCACTCCTCGACCGGTGGGACCGGCGCCGGGTCTTCGTCGTCGCCGGGGTGTGCAAGGCCGTCCTGACCCTGGCCACTGCCACGGTGGTGGCCGCGGGGATCACGGGGGCCTGGCTCTACCTGGGTGCGCTCGCGACGATCGGGGTCAGCCGCTTCGTGCAGGCCGGCCTCTCCGCGGCGCTGCCGCACGTCGTGGCGCCGCGGCGGCTGGTCGGGGCGAACTCGCTGGTGACGACGGCCGGTGCGGTCGCGGCGGCCGTCGGGGCCTCCTGCGCGTTCGCGCTCACCGGCGTGATCGGCGCGGGCGACGCGGGCTCGGGGATCGCGACGGCCGCCTCGGTGGTCGGGTCCGCCGTGATCGTGGTCGTGGCGCTCGGGTTCGCCCGTGGGTCCCTGGGGCCCGACGAGACCGCGACCGACGAGACCGCGGTCCGGGCGGTGCGCGCCGTCGCCCACGGGCTGGCCGACGGCGGGCGCGCGGCCCGGTCCGCACCCGGCGTCGTGGCCGCGTTCTGGGCGGTCGCGGCGCACCGGCTGGCGTTCGGGATCGCGACGCTGGCGATGCTGCTCCTCATGCGCCACGGCCTGGCCGACTGGGGCGCCCTGCACTCCGGGGTCGCGGGCCTCGGCGAGACGGTGGTCGCCGCGGCCGCCGGGCTCGGTGTCGCCGCGGTGGTCACGCCGTGGCTGACCGCGCGGCTGGGCCGGCCGGCGACGGTGCGGACCATGCTGCTGCTCGCCGCGGTGACCCTGCTCGTCCTCGGGCTGCCGATGACCCTCCCCGCGCTGCTCGGGGCCTCGTTCCTGCTCGGGCTCGTCGGGCAGGCGATCAAGCTGTGCTCGGACGCCGCGGTGCAGCGCGAGGTCGACGACGCGCACCGCGGACGGGTGTTCGCGCTCTCCGACACCGTCTTCAACGTCACCTACGTCCTCGCCGTCGCCGTCGCGGCGCTGTTCTGTCCGCTCGACGGCCGGTCGGTGGGGTTGATCACGACGGCGGCCGCGGTGTACCTGCTCGGGCTGGTCGTCCACGAGGTCGCGCTGCGCACCACCCGCACTCACGGCGGCAGCCACCCGGGAGCGCCCTCGCTGATCACGACGTCGGCCGTGCCGCCCGCGTCGACGTCCGCGAGCAGCACGTCCCAGCGCGACGAGGCCCCGTCGGACGTGGTGTAGGCCCGCTCGGCGATCCCGTCGCCGTCGGCGTCCACGAGGAGCTGCTCGCCCACCCCGTCGCCATCGAGGTCGCAGACGGTCTCGTGGGTCGCCGGGTCGTGGTCGACGTCGGCCACCGCGGCGTCGGGCACCCCGTCGCCGTCGGAGTCGATCTCGGCGTGCGCCGTCGCCGCCCGCCCGCGCACATCGGTGAAGCGGAACCCGGCCCCGTGCTCGGGTACCGCCGGGGCATCCCACACCCCGCGGCCGGAGGGGTCGGCGAACGCCCGCTCCGGGCGGCCGTCGTCGTCGAGGTCGAGCACCGCCCGGTCGGCCGTCCCGTCCCCGTCGGTGTCCCACAGGGCGTCGTCGACCCGCCCGTCGCCGTCGAAGTCCAGGCGCACCGCGTCCGGCCGGCCGGCGATGGCCCCGCCATGCAGGTCGAGGTCGGCCGGGGAGGTGTGCCGGTGCACGGGCCCGTGGCCGGTGCCGAAGTGGTAGCGCACGGGACGTCGACGCGGGTCGGGACGCGACGGTTCCGGACCGCCGATCCGGGCTCGTCGGGGGTCAGGCCGCGATGCGCGAACGGCGCCTTGCTGGCGTCGAACGCCAGGAAGGTGCCGTTGCTGCCTCACGACGAGGGCAGGATCCCCTCCGCCCGCGCCCACGCCAGCAGCTCGGCCTCGGCCTCGTCGCGGTCGAGCGGGCCCCGCTCGAGGCGCACGTCCTTGAGGTGGCGCCACGCCCGCCCGACGACGGGCCCCGGCTCGACCCCGAGCAGCTCCATGATCGCGTTCCCGTCGAGGTCGGGACGGACCCGCGCGAGGTCCTCCTGCTCGGAGATCCGCGCGATCCTCTCCTCGAGGTCGTCGTAGGTGCGCTGCAGCGCCGCGGCCCGCCGCTTGTTGCGGGTCGTGGAGTCGGAGCGGACCAGCTTGTGGAGCCGGTCGAGCAGCGGACCGGCGTCGGTGACGTAGCGCCGCACGGCCGAGTCGGTCCACTCGCCGCGGCCGTAGCCGTGGAAGCGCAGGTGCAGGAACACCAGCTGCGACACGTCGTCGACCACGTGCTTCGGGTAGCGCAGCTCGCGCAGCCGCTTGCGGGTCATCTTCGCGCCGACCACCTCGTGGTGGTGGAAGCTCACGCGGTTGCCGGGCTCGACCTTGCGGGTGGCGGGCTTGCCGATGTCGTGCAGCAGCGCCGCGAGGCGCAGCACGAGGTCGGGCCCGTCGGTCTCGCGGTCGATGGCCTGCTCCATGACCGTGAGCGAGTGCTCGTAGACGTCCTTGTGCTGGGCGTGCTCGTCGATCTCCAGGCGCATCGAGGGCAGCTCGGGGAGCACCACGTCGGCGAGCCCGGTCTCGACCATGACCTCGATGCCCCGCCGGGGGTGGGCGCCGAGCAGCAGCTTGGTCAGCTCGGTCTGGACGCGCTCGGCGGTGATCCGGACGAGCTCGCCCGCCATCGCCGTCATCGCCTCGCGGACCCGCGGGGCCACCTCGAACCCGAGCTGGGAGACGAAGCGGGCGGCGCGCAGCAGCCGCAGCGGGTCGTCGTCGAAGGAGCGCTCGGGCTCCACCGGGGTGTCCAGCACCCCGCGGGCCAGCGCGGCGAGCCCGCCGCACGGGTCGACGAAGGTACGGTCGGGGAGCGACACGGCCATCGCGTTGGCGGTGAAGTCGCGCCGCACCAGGTCGCCCTCGACGGTATCGCCGAACGCGACCACCGGGTTGCGGGTGACGCCGTCGTAGGTGTCGGCGCGGAAGGTGGTGACCTCGAGGGTGACCCCGTGGCGGGCGAGCCCGACGGTGCCGAACTCGATCCCGGTCTCCCAGACGGCCTCCGCCCAACCCGACACGATCCGCTTGATCTCCGGGGGCCGCGCGTCGGTGGTGAAGTCGAGGTCGGCCGACAGCCGCCCGAGCAGGGCGTCCCGCACGCTGCCGCCCACGAGGTAGAGCCGGTGCCCGGCCTCGGCGAACCGGCGACCCAGCTCGTCGGCGACGGGGGAGTACCGCAGGAGCTCCACGACCGCAGTCTGACCGGCATCGGGGGTCCCGCGCTGGCCGTTCCCCGGCGTTGCGGGGGCTGACGACGACGTCGGCGAGGCGGTCTGGGCGGCTCCGGGCACGGCGAGACAGCCTAACCCGGACACGGCGCCCACCCGGCCCACCGCCCCGCCCACCGCCGCGTGACACCCCCCGTCCTCGAGAGGTCCGCCGTACGATCGCGGAATGGCCCCGTCGTCGCGACGCTCCGCCGACCGCCGTCGGCGCGGCCCGCGACGGCGGATGCGCACGGTCGACGAGTACTCGGCCGGCGGCCTCGTCGTGGACGCCGCGCACGGGTGTGCCGCCCTGATCGGGCGCCTCGACCGGCGGGGACGCCTGCTGTGGTCGCTGCCCAAGGGCCACATCGAGGAGGGCGAGACCGCGGAGCAGGCGGCGGTGCGCGAGGTCGAGGAGGAGACCGGCATCATCGCGACCGTGCAGGCCCCGCTCGGCAGCATCAACTACTGGTTCGTCGCCGAGGACCGGCGCGTGCACAAGACCGTCCAGCACTTCCTGCTCACGGCGATCGGCGGGGAGCTCTCCGACGCCGACGTCGAGGTCACCGAGGTCGCCTGGGTCCCGCTCTCGGAGCTGTCGGCCCGGCTGGCCTACGCCGACGAGCGGCGGCTGGTGCGGCTGGCCGCGGAGATCCTGGAGGAGTCCGCGTGACCCCGCGGGGACCCGCGGCCGGCTGGGTCCTCGCTCGAAGCCGGGCCACCGCCATCGCGACCCTCGCCCTGCTCGCGGTGCTCGTCGCCCTCGTCGGGCTCCCCGCGACCGCGACCGCCCAGCAGGCGGCGACGGGGGTCACGCTGACGCTGGACACCGCGAATCCCCGCGTCGTGACCTCCGACGGACCGCCCCAGCTGGAGGTCGGCGGGCACGTCGCCAACCACGGGGCGGTGCCGGTCCGCGACGTCGCCGTGCGGGTGCGGCGCGGCGACCCGGTCACCACCGACCGCGAGATCGGACAGGCCATCGACGGCTCGGGGTCCGCCGACGACGACCCCGGCGCCGCGGCCTCCGCGTCCACCCCCGTCGTCGCGGACCTCGACCCGGGCGCGGACGTGCCGTTCACCGTGCGCATCCCGCTGCGCGGTTCCGCCGACTCCTCGCTGGCCCTCGCGTCGCCCGGCGTCTACCCGCTGGTCGTCGACGTCGACGCCGCCCCGGGCACCGCCCCGGTCCCGTCCCGGGTGGCCGCGGCCCGGATGCTCCTGCCCGTCACCGGCGTGCCCGGCGGACCCCCCGGCTCCGCGGCCCCGGTGCCGGCGGCCGGTGGCGTCCCGGCCGTGTCGGTGCTCTGGCCGCTCGCCGACCGTCCCCGCCGGCTCCCGGTCGCGCCCGGCGCCCCCGCCCTGCTGGCCGACGACAGCCTCGCGACGTCCTTCGCGCCCGGCGGCCGTCTCGCCGGGCTCGTGGACGCCCTCGTCCGCGCCGCCCCGATCGGCAGCCCGGCCGCGGCGTCGGTCTGCCTCGAGGTGGACGCCGACCTGCTCGAGACCGCCGCAGACATGAGCGGCGGCTACCAGGTCCGCACCCCCGCCGGGAACCGCCCGGGAGCGGGCGCGACCGCCGCGGCCGCCTGGCTCACCTCGGTCCGCGACGCGGCCCGGGGGCGCTGCGTGCTCGCGCTGCCCTACGCCGACGCCGACCTGCTGGCGACCTCCCGCGGCAACATGAGCGACCTCACCACCGCGGCCCGGACCCTCGGCGGGCAGCGCACCGCGGACCTGCTCGGCGTCGCCCCCTTCCCGGGCGCGACCGTGCCGGCCGGGGGCCTGGTCGACGAGCGCAGCCTCGCGGACCTCGCCGGCGGCGGCGCGCGGTCCCTCGTCATCGACGGCGCGACGCTCGCGGGCGGCGTGCCCCCGGGCGCCGTCGGGCGGTTCGCCGGCGAGGGCGGCACCCCGCTCGCGGTGGTCACCGACCCGCTCGTCGGGCAGGCGCTCGCGCCCCGGCCCGCGGCGTCCGACGGCTCCACGAGCCCGGCGGGCAGCGGCGCCGGACTCGCGACGCAGGACGCCCTCGGCGTCGTGACCCTGCGCGCCCTCGGCGCGGACGGCGACCCCGCGACCCCGACGACGACGGTGCTCGCCCCGCCCGCCGACTGGGCCGCCGACCAGCCCGAGGCCGAGGCCCTGCTCTCCGGCGTCTCCGGCCTGGCCGGGCGGGGCCTGGTCACCCCGGTCGACGCCGGGACGCTGCTCGCGACGGGCGCCGACCGGGGCACCACGGTGCCCCCCGTGGCGCTCGGGTCGGGCGACCGGACGGCGGTCTCGGACCAGTCGCCGGCCGTCCTCGACGAGATCCGCGGGGTCCGCGACGACCAGCGCGACCTGCTCGCGGCGAGCCGCCAGGACCACACCGGCGCCCCGACCCCGTCCGAGTTCGTCGAGCCGCTCACCGGCGCGCTGCTGCGCAGCCTCTCCGCCGCGGGGCGCGGGGACCCGGCGCTGCAGCGGGCCGCCGCCGACGACGTCGCCGCGCAGATGCGCAGCCTGCGCGCGATGGTCCACGTGGTGCAGCCGGCCGGGAGCTACTCGCTCGGGTCGAGCGAGGCGCCGTTGCTGCTGACCGTGGAGAACCAGCTCCCCGTGGCGGTGGACGTCACCGTGGCGCTCGAGCCGACGCCGGGCGTGCGGGTGTCGCCGGTCCCGGTCCGCCGGGTGCCGGCGTTCGGGAGCGTGCAGTTCCAGGTCGCCCTCGACGTGGGCCGCTCCGGCCAGTTCACCGTGGACGCGACGGCCCGCACGCCCGGGGGGGATCCGCTCGGCCCGACGAGTCGTCTGCTGCTGCGATCGACCGCCTACGGCACCATCACGGTGTGGTTGACCGCGTCCGCAGCCGTCGTGCTGGTGACCCTGGCGAGCCTGCGGGTGGCGCGCCGGGTGCGCCGGGCCCGGCAGGACCGGCGGTCCCGGCCCAGGCCGCGCCACGCGACCGGCCCGATCCCGACGGCCGGCCGGGAGAGCCCGGACGGCCCGACGACCGACCCGTCGGACGGGGACTCGTCGACGGGCGGTCCGGGCCGCGAACTGCAGAGCCGATGACGGCGCGGCCCGGTC
>NZ_DASXJD010000064.1:0-4908 GCF_036497585.1 Actinomycetospora sp.
TCGCGATTACGATCAGTACATGCCGCCAGCCAGGAGCTCTCCGAGCCGGGACGAGGCGGGCGTCCGCGGCGGCGCCCCCAGCAAGTCCGAGCGCACCAGGGAGCGGATCGTCGACGCGACCGCCCGGGTCCTCAACAGCCGTGGGTACGCCGGCACCCGACTCTCGGACATCGCGGCCATCGCGGAGGTGCAGGCACCCGCCATCTACTACTACTTCTCGTCCCGCGAGGAGCTCGTCGAGGAAGCGGTCTCGGTCGGCCTGCAGCGCACGATGACCCTCATGCGTGACGCCCTCGACGCGGTGCCGGACACGGCCACCCCGATGCAGCGCATCCGCGCCGCCGTGGCGGCACACCTGAGCACCCTGCTGACGCACTCGGATCACGCCGCTGCCGCCATGCGCACCGTGGCGCAGCTTCCTCCGGACATTCGCGACCGGCAGCTCGCCGCACACCGGGCCTATCTGGACATCTGGCGCGGGCTGCTCGAGGACGCACGTACGGCCGGCGAGATGAATCCGGCGCTCGACCCTCGCGCCGCGCTCATGGTCGTCATGGGTGCCCTGAACTGGACCGCCGAATGGTGGGACCCGGACCAGGGACCCCTCGACCACATCATCGCGACCGCACAGACGGTCGTCGAGAACGGCCTCTCCGACCCGGCGGCCTGACCGCCGACTCAAGCCGGCGAGGTCACCTGCAGCACCGCCCGGGCGACGAGCTCGGGGTCGTCCCACATCGGCACGTGGCCGCACCCGGGCAGCCGGACGAAGTCGGCACCGCGGACCGAGCGCAGCATCGGGGCCCCGTAGCGCGCCCAGGGGACGACGTGGTCGTGCTCGGCCCATGCCACACGCACCGGGCACGGCAGGTCGTCGAAGTCCGCCAGGGCGTCCTCGGGGCGGGCACCGGCGAGCAGCGGGCCGATCATGGTCGCGCCCGCGAGGTCGTCGAAGAAGCCCTCGACGTCGTGGTCAGGGACGCGCTCGCCGTGCTCCATCACCTGCCGGAGCAGCACGTGCCGCCATCGCGGCCGGACCGCGGCGCGGCGGACCGCATGCAGCCCTCCCAGCTCGGCGGCGAGGCGGAACACCTGCACCAGCCGCCACAGGTCGCGGGGGCGCTTCCAGGTGCCGGCGGGTGAGAGCGCCACGCACGAGAGCGCCCGCCCCCGCCGCACCAGCTCCAGCGCGACCCACCCGCCCAGCGAGTTCCCCGCCACGTGGGCCCGCTCGACGCCGAGGGCGTCCAGCCGGGCGCACACGGAATCGGCGAGCTCCGGGACGCCCACGCGGACGCCGTCGGGCCACGGGTCGCCGCCGCGGTGGCCGTTCATGGTCAGGGCGATCACGTCGTGGTGGCGCTCGAGCTCGTCGAGCACCGGCCGCCACGCGCGCCAGGACATCGAGGCGCCGTGCAGCAGGACCAGGGGCTCGCCGACACCGTAACGGTGGAGCCCCTCGACGGGAGCGGTCACGGGTACCACCTCTCGCTCGGTTTCTGAATACGAATGAGAACCTGCGGGGGTAGCCGCCAAGTCCTCACCCGGGAGCGGGCATCAGCCCGTCGAGCACCCGGTCGAGGCCGAGGAGGAACACGTCGTCGTCGGACCACGCCCGATCGACGAAGCCGGAGGCGTTGAGCGTGGGGTAGAGCTCGGCGCGGCCGGTGATGTGGGCCTGCACCTTGTCGAGCACGGCCGGATCGTCCATCCCGCGCCAGGTGGCATCGGCCATCGCCGCGCCGATGACGAAGTTGGACAGCAGCCGCGTGGCCGACTCGAGGTCGATCCCGGACAGCCCGGCGCGGGTCAGCATCGCCTGCAGGAACTCGGTCCGCGCCAGCACGTTCGGACCCAGCAGCGGCCGTCCGAGCAGGCTCGGGGACCACGGGTGCGCGAGCATCGCCGCGCGCCACCCGAACAGCAGCGCGCGGAGCGCGGACCACGGGTCGGGCCCGGAGTCGGGGACCGGGGCCTCGCCGACGACCTCGTCGAGCGCGAGGTCGAGCAGGTCCTCCTTGGTCGAGACGTGCCAGTAGAGGGCCGTCGAGGACACGTCCAGGCGCTGCGCGAGGCGCCGCATCGTCAGCCGTTCCGCTCCGTGTGCGTCGAGCTCGGCGACGACCGCGGCGACGATGCGCTCCCGGGTCAACGGCTCGGCCCGGCGCGACGAGCGCTCGGTCCGGCTGCGGAGCCACAGGCCGCCCTCACCGGCGGCGGTCGACGCCGATCGGCTCCCGCTCGTACGGGACTCTCCCGGGCTCACGATCACGCAGCCTACGCGGACCGGCCACTCACTTACCATTGATAAGTTCATTGAACACGGGTAAGCATGGGGCATGGCACACGACGAGAACCGGGTCGGCGCGGTACCTCGCGTCGCGAATCGCTCGATCGCGCTCGTCGTCCTGAGCCTCGCCCAGCTGATGGTCATCCTGGACTCGACGATCGTGAACATCGCGCTGCCGACCGCGCAGCACGACCTGGGGTTCTCCCTCGACGACCGGCAGTGCGGCACTGTCGATGGTGTCGGTGACGTTCGCGCACGACGTGGACGAGCGCGGTCGCGCGTTCGGCATCTTCGGTGCGGTGTCGGGTGCGGGCGGTGCGCTGGGCCTGTTGCTGGGCGGGATCCTCACGCAGGACTTGTCCTGGCGGTGGTGCCTGTACGTGAACCTGGTGATCGCGGTGATCGCGTTCGTGGGCGCGCTGGTCTTCCTCACCGACGCCACCACGCCGGAGCGCACCCGGCTCGACATCGCGGGGACGGTCACCGCGGTCCTGGGCCTGGTCGGCATCGTCTACGGCCTCGGCAACGCCGCGGCGAAGGGCTGGTCGGACGTCGGGACGCTCGGGCCCGTGGTCGTGGGGGTCGTGCTCCTGATCGTCTTCGTGCTCGTCGAGCGACGCGTGCGCCACCCGCTGCTCCCGTTGCCGGTGGTCCTGGACCGGACGCGGGGTGCGGCCTACCTGTCGGTCGGGATCTCGGGCATCGGCGGTTTCGCGGTGTTCCTGTTCCTCACCTACTACCTCCAGGACACGCTGGGGTTCACCCCCATCCGGACCGGACTCGCGTTCCTGCCGATGGTCGCCCTGGTCATGGTCGGCGCGATCCTCTCGGGGGCGGTGCTCATGCCGCGGACCGGACCACGTCCCATCGTCCCGCTCGGATGCCTCCTCGCGGCGGTCGGCATGGCCCTGCTGACCGGCATCGGGGCGGGGTCCGGCTACGCAGGCGGCGTCCTGCCGGCCCTGCTCGTCATCGGTCTCGGGCTCGGGCTGATCTTCGGTCCGGGGCAGAACGCGGCGACCAGCGGCGTGCGGTCGGACGAGTCCGGCGTGGCGTCGGCGATGGTGAACATCGCCCAGCAGGTCGGCGGGTCGATCGGACTGGCCGTGTTCAGCTCGCTCGGCGCGACGACGATCGCGAGCTACCTCGCGGCGCACGCCGCGACGGCGGCGAACCCGGCCACGGTCACCGCGGCGACCCTCGCGAGCTACCACGTCGCGTTCTGGATCGCCGCTGGGCTGTTCCTCGGGGGCGCCGCGCTGGCCGCCCTCCTCTTCCGCAGCGGGCCCCTCCCGGTCGACCCGGATGCGGCGTCCGTCCCCTCCCAGCACTCGGCATCGACAGTGAGGACGTCATGGAGGCAGCCCAGTTCAGCCGGTTCGGAGGCCCCGAGGTCCTCGAGATCGTGGATCTGCCCGACCCGCACCCCGGTCCCGGTCAGGTCCGGATCGTCGTGCGTGCGGCCGGGATCAGCGCGAGCGACACGAAGCTGCGCCAGGGGACGCTGAGCTTCGGCGCGGCCCTGCCGCAGACGACGGGGGCCGACGTGGCGGGCGTCGTCGACGAGATCGGGGACGGCGTCGCCGACGTCGCCGTCGGTGACCGGGCCTTTGGCATCTCCGACGACCAGGCGGCCGCGGCGGAGCTCGCCCTGCTGACCTTCCGCGCGGTCATCCCACCGTCATTGGGGTTCGTCGACGCCGCCGGGCTCCCCGCCGCGCTGGAGACGGCGACCCGCGGCCTCGACCAGCTCGGCGTCGGCGCGGGGGGCACGCTGTTCGTCAACGGTGCGACCGGCGGGGTCGGCAGCTCGGTCGTCCAGCTCGCCGTGGCCCGCGGCGCGCGCGTGATCGGCGCCGCGGGCCCCGCGAACCAGGGCTACCTCCGGGCGCTGGGCGCCGAGGCCGTGACCTACGGCGACGGCATGGTGGAGCGGGTCCGCGCCCTGGCCCCCGGCGGCGTCGACGCCGCGCTCGACGTCGCGGGCAACGGCGTCCTGCCCCAGCTCGTCGATCTCGCCGGCGACCCGAAGAACGTGATCACGCTCGCCGACTTCGGCGGCGCCGAGCAGTACGAGGTGCACTTCAGCAACGGGTTCGTCGACGGCCCGGCCTTCCACGCCCTCGGCGAGATCGGCGAGCTGGTCGAGGCCGGGCGGTTCTGGCTCCCGGTCGACCGGACCTTCCCGCTCGCCGGCATCGCCGAGGCGCACCGCCTCAGCGAGGGCGGTCACGTCCGGGGCAGGCTGGTGCTGGTGATCGGCTGACGGACGCGCTCAGGACGGTTCACGGGGCAGGCCGAGGAGTCGCTCCCCGATGATCGTCCGCTGGATCTGGTCGGTGCCGCCCGCGATCGACAGCATCGGGGCGTACAGCACCCCGCGCGACCACAGTTCGCCGTCCGGCTCGTCGGTGTCCCACGTCAGCCCGTGAGCGCCGGCGATCTCGACGGCGGTCCTGGTGACGTCGCGGGCCAGGCCCGCGGCCGCGAGCTTCCCGACCGAGGCCAGCGCGCCGGGGTCCTCCCCCGCGACACCGGCCGCGGCGAGCCGGTCGCCGAACGCCCGCAGCGCCCGCTCGCGCACCCACAGGTCGACCACCCGGTCCCGGTCGGTCGCG
>NZ_DASXJD010000065.1:0-11505 GCF_036497585.1 Actinomycetospora sp.
GGTCGGACTTCGGCGCAGCGGGTGGCGGCGGTCTGTCGATCATGACCGCAGGTCCCTGCGTGAGCCAGCCCAGGACCAAGTGGATCATGACCTCGGGAGGGCACCACGGACCTCGGCGGTCCGAGGCGAAGCCTCTTTAGACACTCTGCGCGCCCACCCGGCGTTCCTCGCCGAGGCGATGACGCTGATGAGGTTGGGCGCCGACGAAGCCCGCGTGGTTCCCGGCAACCTCGGCATCCCCGGCGTTGCGCTGCGCTCGCACTGCACCTATCGCCGCGACGAGATCCTCGCCGGTATCGGCTGGGCGGACGGGGTGCGCAAGACTCGCGGGCAGGCTGCGGGCGTCGTGTACTGCGAGACGATCAACGTCGACGCGCTGCTGGTCACACTGCACAAAGAGGAGAAGGAGTTCGCCCCGTCGACCCGCTACCGGGATTACCCGATCTCTGCGGACCTCTTCCACTGGGAGTCGCAGAACTCCACCACTCAGGAGTCGAAAGTCGGCCGTCGCTACCTGGACGGCACGAGCCACGTGCTGCTGTTCGCTCGGGCGGCTCGTGATGACGAGTTCGGGGGAGGGGCGCCCTTTGTCTGCCTTGGCACGGCGAGCGCCGTCGAGCACCACGGCGAGCGCCCGATCTCAATCACCTGGCACCTGAACCGCGAGATGCCGAAGAATATCCTGCAACGTGGACAGTTGGCTGCCGCATAGCTTGATTCGCGGGAAGGAGCAGGTGGGCTGGCAGCCGTCCTGGGGCACGGCGGCAGCCTCGGGGAACGGCACCTCGGGGCGGGCCGTGGTTCGCGACGTCCTGCAACCGCTCGGCGTCGCGTCCGCCGACACCTACTTCACCGAATGCTATCGCCGCTACCTCGTCAAGACCGGAGCCAGCTCGCGGGCTGCGGCGATGGACCGGGCCTACACGCCGTTCGCCACACCACGAGGCCTGCCGCCGGCCTCGTTGCCGCGGCGTCCGTCGGACGCGGCCCTCGTCCGCATGGCCCTCGAGGAGGACTGCGGCGACCTCCTGGCCCAGCTCAGGGCCTCCGGGGCCGACGTCGTCGTGACGCTCGGCCAGCCAGCGGCGGACGTCCTCGCCGATCTCCTCGACGTTGACCGGGTCGCGCTCCGACGCGACCCCGCCTACGGGCGGGAACGTCGCGTGCGGATCGCTGACCGTACGGTCCCGTGGCTGCCGCTCAAGCACCCCGGGCAGCGCACGTCCGCAGGGGAGGAGCACCACCGACAGTGGGCGGACGGGCTCACCCGGTGATCGTTCGTCGGCTCAGCCGCCCGCCCGGCTGCGCAGCTCCCGAGGTGCGGGTCGACGTCGAGGTCGTTGGGCTGGAGTCCGATGCTGAGGATGCGGGTCGGGTGGAGGCGAAGGAATCTGGCTGCCGCACGTCTGGTCCGACGCGTCAGTTGACTCGTTGATGGCCTCGGCGCTGTCGCGGACCTCGAGGAAATCGGGCCGCCGCCCGGCCCGGCCGGAGGGTGTCTCCCCGGCGATATGGTCCAGTCGTGGACGAGGTCAGCCTGCGCGAGCTGCGCAACGCCGGTGGTGAGGTGCTTGCACGGGTCGAGCGGGGCGAGTCGCTGACGGTGAGCCGGGATGGTGAGCCGGTGGGCGAGCTGCACCCGGTGTCCCGCCCGCGACTGACCCGGGACGCGCTGCTGTCCCGGTGGCGCGCGTTGCCGGACGTGGACCCGGCCGCGTTCCGCTCCGATGTCGACGATTTGCTCAACGGTTCCCCCTGACGGGTGCGGCCGGGGTTGCTGGACAAGAGCGTGGTGGTCATCGCGCTCCGGCGTTGACCGACGGCACCTACCTGCCCGAGACGCCGTTCATCAGCGCCGTGACGCTCGCGGAACTCTCGGTGGGCCCGCTCGTGGCGCGAACGGATGCCGCGCGGGCCGCCCGGCAGGCCGTGCTCCAGCAGGCCGAGGCGGATTTCGACCCGTTGCCTTTCGATGCGGCAGCTGCTCGGTCGTTCGGGCGGGTCGCGGCGGCACTGCGGCAGGCCGGGCGCACGCCCGCGGCTCGCAGCTACGACCCGATGATCGCCGCCGTTGCCGTGGCGCGCGGATTATCGCTTCACACGGCGAACCCGGGCGGCTACCCGGCACTGGACGGCCTCGAGGTCGTTGCCGTCCCGCTGACCTGATCGCCTGCCGATCACCGCGGTGAGGAGCGAGCCCGGCGGCGTCGCCATTCAGCCGACGGCCCGGCTGCGCAATTCGGCGTGGTGCGGCTCGACGTCGAGGTCGCCGGGCTGCAGCCCGATGCTGAGGATCCGGGTCGGGTGGAGACGGATGATCGCGCTGCCGCCCATCTCGTGGGATGCGTCGCCCGGCTCGGTGATCGCCTCCGCGTGGCCCCGCACCTCGAGGAAGCGCACCCGCCACGGATCGGTCGAGTAGACGTCGTCGAGGACGAACGCCGCCTGCCCGTTCGCGGCGACGTTCCGGAACTTGCGGCTGCGGGACATGTTGTAGCCCCCGATGTCAATCGTCCCCAGCTCCTTGTTGACCCCGAAGCCGACCGGGTTGTTCTGCAGGGTGCCGTCGGGATGGCTGGTGGCCAGCCGCCCGATCCGCTGGCTGTTCAGGTAGTCGAGCTCCTCGTCGGCGAACATGATCAGGACGCTAGGACCTGAAGCGGGCTCGAGGTCAATGTCTTTGAACGAGGTTGACCTGAAGCGCGGTCGAGGTCCTAGCGTCGGTCGGGTCGAGAGGATCGAGGAGGACGACCATGACCGTCGAGCTCAACCACACCATCGTTCCGAGCCGTGACCAGCGCGCCGCCGCGAAGGACCTCGCCGAGCTGTTGGGGCTGGAGGTGACCAAGGCGGGCCACTTCGACGCCGTGCACGTCGGGAACGGCGTGAGCCTGGACTTCATGGACGTCGACGAGGTCCCGCGGCAGCCGATGCACCTCGCGTTCCTCGTGTCCGAGGAGACGTTCGACGAGGTGTTCGGGAGGCTCCAGGAGCGTGACCAGGCGTACTGGGCCGACCCGATGCACAGGAGGCTCAATCAGTTCAGCGCGTACAACGGCGGCCGCGGCTTCTACTGGGACAGCAGCCCCGACGGCCACAACTTCGAGGTCCTGACCCGTGCGGAGTGAGCACGACAATCGACCGCAGCCGCGCCATGGCCACAGCGAAGAGATCGGCTCCGTCCGCGCTCAGCGCTCGTAGTGGTACCGGCACGCCGCGATGCGAACCTCGTCGTCGACGATCCTGTAGACAAGCCGGTGCTCGTCGCTGATCCGCCGTGACCAGTAGCCGTGGAAGCCATGCTTCAGGGGCTCGGGCTTACCGATCCCCTCGTTGCCGTTCCAGACGACGTCGGCAAGCAGCGCGTTGATGCGCTTGAGGATCTTGGGGTCCTGCGCCTGCCACCACAGGTAGTCGCTCCAGGCGCTCTCGTCCCACACGAGCTTCACGAATCGGGATCGAGCAGCTCGTGCTCCTGTCCACCGCCGCCCTCGAGTCGATCGATGGAGGCTAGGAGCCGGTGAGCGTTCTCGGGGCTGCGCAGGAGGTAGGCGCTCTCCTTGAGCGACTCGTACTCGTCGAGGGCGACCATAACGACCGGGTCGTGGCCGGCTCGGGTGATCACGACTTCCTCGCGGTCGTCCACGACCGAGTTGAGGACCTCGGCGTACCGAGCGCGGCTCTCCGAGTACGACATGGTGCGCATGGGACCACCTCCACGTACAACATACTGTACGCCTCGCCTGCTGAGCTGGCCACGCGGCACGCTGCGCGTGCTCACGACTCGATCGGGAAGCGGTGGAGAAACCAGCCGAGCGCGTCGTCGACCCTCTTTCCCCATGACGTGGGCTCCCAGTCGGGCCCTGCCACGTGGTCGCTGAACTCGTCTGCCACGACCTCGAGCACCCGTTCACGGACCTCGCGAGTGGGTTCGTCGGACACGTCCAGGGCTGCCAGGAGGTCAGGGGCGCACTTCGTCAACACGTCGCGGAGGACGAGGGCGGATTCGGCGTCGAGCTTGTCCAGTGCGCTCATGGGTGTCGATGCGCCCGCGAGTTCTTCGCCCACGTGGTCACGACCTCTCCTCTCTCGTTGAGCGACACCACCGCGTCCTTGCCGGTATAGCGGTACGTGTTGTCGCCGGGTCGATACTCTGGATGCCTGACCGGGTTGGCGACCGCATCTTCCATCGCCTCGTCGCTCACCCCGTGGCCGCCGTTGCGCGTCTCCGCCTGTTCCTCACCGTGCCGCGTCCTGCCCATGATCTCCGTAGGAGGCGGGAAGGGGCCGGTCCCTGTATCGGCTCGGTCTGGTGGTCGACCTGGAATGGCGCGACTCTGCTGTCGGTGGCCGCGTGCGTGGCGAGGTCAAGGAGGCCAGCGCCGGCGAGCCCGACGCCCCCTGCCACAACTGCGACCGAGGCGCCTCCGAGCGGTACACCCGCGATCGCGCCGACTCCGGTTCCGTCGAGCGCCAGGCTTCCGACCACCCCGGCCGCACTGACGGCGGTCAGCGCCGAGCCGCCGACCACCCCGAGCACGTCGAGCGGGTACTCGAGCGCCGCGTTCCCGAGAGATGCCACCGAGTTGCCCAGCTCGGCCAGCGGAGACGTCGTGGCCGCAGCCGGGCGAGTGGACGGCGCAGGCGCGATCCCCGCGAGCGACGACGACGCCGCGTCGAGAATCCGAGCCGCCGCCTGGTTGGCGACCCGGGCCCGCTCCTCAGCTGTCCGCATCAGGGCGGCTCCGTCGTCCGTCGCCTGACCTGCACGATCCCTCGCCGCATCGGCGGCCGGAGCAGCTTCCGACGGCAGGCCCGAGACCGCGACCCGACCCTGCCCCACCATCGACTCACCACCCGCGTAGTCCCGCTGGGCGGTCCGGAGCTCTTCGGCGAACCGCGAGAGCGGCCCGACCGAGCCACCGACCGCCTCCGCGACCCGCTGCACGTTCGTCGCGTCCTGCTGGGTCCGGGCGAGGGCGAGCGGAGCCGCGAGCCCGGTCCAGTCGGCGGTGATCGCACGACCGTGACCCGCCACCGACTCACCGGCAGCCTGAAGCGACCTCGCCAGCACTCCCAGCTGCCGGCACGCCTCCTCGACCGCCTCCGGGTCACCGGGCAGTGGCATCAGCGCGGTCCCTCGAGCCCGGATGCGGACCGACCGTCGCTGGTCAGGTACTGCGCGCTCGACGCCTCGAGCGCCCCGGCGCAGTCAACGAGGCTCGCGCGGATGGACTGGAGAGACCGGTCGAGCTGTGATCCGAGCTCCGACGCAGCCCCCACCAGCGGACCCGCACCGGCACCCCACCGACACGTCGTCGAACGCCGCCCCGACCCGCAGCACCGCGTCGTCCAGGCCGTCGGCGTCCGAACGCAGATCGGCGGCACCGCGACGGAGCTGCTCGGGGCGCACGTCGAAGCCGTCCGGCACGTCGACTATCCTGACGGAGCACCGATCAGCGTGGGGCGGTTTCGAGAAGGTCAGGCGCCTAGAAAGCCCCGCAACGCCGCCAGCATCTGCTCCGGCGCCTCCTCGGCCGGGAAGTGCCCGCGGCGGCAAGGACGCGATGTTCCGCCGCTCCCTCGGGCACTACTCGGCCACGTACGGGGAGCGGTTCGAGGCGGCGCTGGCCGCTCACCCCGACGACCCGGTCGCGGCGGTGTCCGGCGTTCTTCGACGTCGTGCTCGTCCGGATCGCCGACCCCGACCTGCCCGCGGGATGCCTCATCGCCCAGTCGGCGGCGCAGCGCCGACCCTGACCGACGAGAGCAGCGCCGTCGTCGGGACCCTGCTCGCCCGGCAGCGGGAGCGGGTGGGGGCGGCGCTCGCCGCCGGGGGAGTGCCGGCCGAGCGGGTGGCGGAGCTCGCCGTCTTCGTCGTGGCGGTGAACCAGTCGCTGGCCGTGATGAGCCGGGCCGGCGCGTCGGTCGAGGACCTGCGTTCGATCGCTCGGACGGCGGGCGAGGCGGTGGAGCGGGCGGTCGTCGTCGGTGGGTCGTGATCGACGACGTCTGGTCAGAGAACCGAGGCCACGTCGGTCTGCGTGAAGTCGTTCCCCTTGAACAGCAGGGGCTCTCCGCGGTGCCGGGCCAGCGCGTACGCGAAACAGTCGCCGAGATTCAGACCAGCGGGGTGTCGTCCCTTCCCGAACCGGCGCCACGCATCGACGGCGAGCCGCGCCTGCGCCGCGTCGACCGGCTCGACATCGATGGCGACCTCCTCGAGGAGGTATGCGAGGTCGCGGGCGGCGTCAGGACCTTGCCGGGCCTCGACCACGATCCCGGCCTCGACCAGGTTGGCGGCCGAGATGAGTCGCAGCGCTGGGACCGTCAGGGCCTCGACGAACCGTTCGGCGTCGGGCTCGCCGAGGACGACGGCCACCACCGCGGAGGTCTCGACGATCACGCTGGGAGGCCGTCGGGACCGTACCCGAGGATCTCTTCAGCGGATCGATCGTCGAGGGAGCTCCGGGCACGACCTCGCCGGACGATGTCGGACAGTGCGTCCTGGGCGGCGTTGCGCGGACCACGCTGCCGGACGCGTGCCAGTCGCTCTTGGACGGCCAATCGCAGTGCTTCCGTGATCGTCTCGCCGGTTGCGGCGGCGAGCTCTCGGGTCAGCCGATCGGTCTCCGCGTCCTTGATGTTCAACGCCATCAGAGCATCCTACTGTTCTTCCTGTCTTCCCAGCGAGGAAGAATAGACACTCCTCAGGGCGCGCGTCGGAGCCGTCCGGCACGTCGGGAATCCTGGCGCAGCACCCGGCCGTGGGGCCGCTTCGGAGAAGAGGAGGGCGCACGTGGCAGTGGAGTCGGAGGTAGCGCCGGAGCTGCGCGGGATCTCGGCGGTCGCCGACGACGCGCTGGGTGACGACGACGCCGTCGGGCTCACGTCGCGGGTCCGGCGCGGCGAGGTGTCCGCCGAGGAGCTCCGGCGAGCCGCCGCCGAGCGGATCGCCCGAGTCGACCCGACCCTGCACGGGCTGACCTTCGACCGGCGCGACGAGCCCGTCACCGGAAACCAGGACAGCCCGCTCGTCGGCGTCCCGACCCTGGTCAAGGAGAACTCCGACGCCGCCGGCTGGCCGACCACCAACGGCACCACCGCCTACGTCGCCGAACCCGCCCCGGCGAACGCCGAGGTCACCGACCAGCTCCTCGACCTCGGCGTCGCGCTGCTCGCGCATGCCCGAGTTCGGCCTCAACGCCAGCACCGAGTTCGTCGACGCCGAGCCCACCCGCAACCCCTGGAATCCCGCCTACTCCGCCGGCGCCTCCTCGGGCAGGTCAGCCGCGCTGGTCGCCGCCGGTGCGGTCCCGCTGGCCCACGCTTCAACGACATCCGATTCAGCACGCCGATAGGGGCTCGATGCGCATTCCGGCCGCCGCGTGCGGGCTCGTCGGGCTCAAGCCGTCGCGGGGGCGGACGGCGCTGAACGCCCAGGGCGAGCAGATGCCGATCAACCTGGTCAGCGACGGCGTCGTCACCCGCGCCGCCCGCGACACCGCCGCCGTCCTCGGCCACCTCGACCGGCGCCGTCGCAATCCGCACTTCCCGCCGATCGGCCTGGTCGAGGGCCCGGCGAACCGCACGCTCCGGATCGGGCTCGTGCTCGAGAGCCCCGCCGCCGGCCCCGTCGACGACGAGACCCGCGACGCCGTCGTCGCCACCGCCGCGGCGCTCGAAGCCGCCGGGCACGTCCTCGAGCCGCACACCCTCGGCGTCGGGACGCAGTTGGTCGACGACTTCCTCGTCTACTGGGGCCTGCTCGCGTTCGGGATCGTCGTGGGCGGGCGGTTCAGGTTCCCGGCGTTCGACCCGTCCCGGCTCGACCCGCTCACCCACGGCCTGCACCGGCACTTCCTGACACGGCGCCGCGGCGGCCCGGGTTCCTGCGGCGCCTTCGGCGGGTCGCCAGGGCGTACGACGGCGAGTTCGTCCACCACGACGTCCTGCTCTCTCCGGCGCTCGCGCACCGCACCCCGGAGCTCGGCTGGCTGCACCCCGCGGTGCCGTTCGAGGAGCTGCGGCAGCGGTTGGTGGACTACGTGGGGTTCACGCCGCTGCAGAACGTCGCGGGGGCGCCGGCGACCGCGGTGCCGGGCGGGCGGACCGCGGACGGGCTCCCGATCGGGGTCCGGCTGGCCGGTGCCGTGGGTGACGAGCGGACGCTCCTCGAGCTCGCCTACCTGCTCAAGGCGGAACGGCCCTGGCCGCTGCTCTGACCGCGCGTGAGGTGACCCGTCGCGACCGACCAGGCCATGCGGCCTACCCACCGCGCAGCTCGTCGATCAGCGAGTTCGAGGACGGCCGGCCCGCGGTGGGGGAGAGGATGGAACCCGAGGCAGGCCACGGGAAGTGGGCGCGGGGTCGGTGAGCGCGGCACGGGCGAGCTCGGGGAGGACCTCGCCGGCGGTGCGCTTCTCGCTCGCAGCACGCTCCTCGACGGCGAGCAGGACGTCGTCGTCGAGGGACAGGGTGATGCGCACGAGCCGGTGAGCCGACCAATGCCGAGCTGCTCGCCGCCGAGCGCGAGGAACGCCTGTATCAGCCACCCGAGCATTCGGGTCAGGTCGCGCCGAGACCGGGCCGCCCGCAGCACTTCTTGTACTTACCGCCCGAGCCGCACCAGCAGGGACCGTTGCGCGGCGGCGGCCACGAGAGCCCGGCCGTCGGGGCTATCCGGGAGCTGTACCGGTTCTTGACCGCGGAGTCCGTCGGCGACTTCCCGATCTCCTCGGCGAAGGCGACGAGGCCGCTCACCGGCAGCGGGACGACCGTGATGCTGGCCGCTCCGGCGTCGCGCAGCTCGCGCCACCCGAGCTCGGTCGCGGTGAAGTACTCCTCGTCGGTTCCGGGGTACTCGTCCGGCCAGCGGCGTTGCGCCTCGGCGCGTTCCCGTCGCTGGAAGAACACGAGTTGCACGCGGGCGCACTCGCCCGCTTCGAGCCGCTCCAGCACGTCGTCGCGAGTCGGCGGCTCCTGGGCCCAGGGGAAGGTCTGCGACTCGGGAACGAGCTCGTCCATCCGATCAGGCGGCAGGCCCAGAGCCTCCCGCACCTCGCGGCGGCCCTGGACGATGGTCCCCGCGAACGAGAACGCCGCGTGAGGTCCGTGCAGTGCCTGGACGGCCTCGTCGTCGAGGCGCGCGACCGCGCGGTCGTACCACGCGGCCGCCTGCTCGAGGTCCTCACGTTCGGCGAAGAGCTCGGCCACGATCTGACACGGACCATCGCTCAGCGCCGGGTCGCGGGCCAGCGCGGCGACCTCCGTGGCGGCGTCCTCGTCGCGGCCGTCCTCGTAGAGATGGTCGATGCGCTGGGCGCGCGCGAAGCATCCGTCCGGCCCGCCGTCGGTCACGAGCTGGTCGATGAGCTCGTACGCACGGTCCGGACGCCCGCCGCGTCGCCACGCCGTCACGGCCTCCAGGAGCAACTCGCCCCGCTCCTCGGGGAAATCGGCGGCGTCGGCCTCGAGCCCCTCGGCGATCTCGAGCTCCTCTGGACGCACCCCGTTTCCGGCCACGAGGGGACGGTAGTCCCGCCCGTCCTCGCTCCCGAGGCAGGTTCGTGGCCGGCCGTCAGGTCGCGACGATGTCCTGCCCCTGGAGCCGCACCGGGACAGCCGGCAGTGGGCGATCCGCCGGCCCCTGCTGCACCGCGCCGGTCGTCGCGTCGAACACCGAGCCGTGGCACGGGCAGGCCAGCGTCGTCCCGGCGGGGCCGACCGTGCAGCCCTGGTGGGTGCAGACCGCGCTGTGGGCGACCACCTGATCGGCCGCCGGCCGGGTCAGCGCCACCGGGGCCCCGTTCGCGCTGGTCACGACGGTGCTCGACCCGACGGGCACGTCGCCGAGACCCGCCAGGCGACCCGGCGTCGGCGCGGCCGGCGGCGCGCTCGGCGCGGCGCCGCACGCCGCAAGAGCGCCGGCCCCGACGAGGGCGACGCCGCCCGCGAGGCCGATCCGGAGCAAGGGGCGCCGTCCGAGGTCGGGTGCCGACGGCGGGTCGGTCGTCCCGTCGGCGTCGGGGCGGCTCGGCGTCGTTCCACTCCCAGAAGACCCGGACATGACCGCGACCGTACGACGGCGTCATGCTGGCGGGCGTGAACGACGAGGGGGCGGGGCCGACGCCGTTCGAGATCCACGAGTCGGGGAAACTGCTGCACGGGACCAAGGCGGACCTCGCCGTCGGGGACCTGCTGGTGCCCGGCCGCCTCTCGAACTTCGAGGACAGCCGCGTCATGAACCACGTCTACGTGACCGAGACGCTCGACGCCGCGACCTGGGGAGCCGAGCTGGCCGCCGGCGACGGGCCGGGCCGCATCTACGTCGTCGAGCCGACCGGACCGATCGAGGACGACCCCAACGTCACCGACAAGAAGCTCCCCGGCAACCCCACGCGCTCCTACCGGACCCGCGAGCCCGTCCGCGTCGTCGGCGAGCTCGAGGGCTGGACCGGTCACACGCCCGAGCAGCTACGGGCGATGGCGGACGCCCTCGCCGACCTGCGGCGACGCGGAGCCGCCGTCATCTACGACTGATCCGGTGGCCCCGCCCGGACCACCGGGATCACCCTGCGTCGTCCCGCCGAGGAGCCCGGCGGCGGGAGCGAGATCCGGCTCACGCCCCGGTGCCGATCAGCGATCCCCGACGACCGCCCACCCGCGCCGAGGCGCCGCCCGTCGTGCTCGTCCGAATGCCCGACGACCCGCGGGGGTCGGATGCGCACACTCGGGATCATGGACGGTCACGACTTATCCACCCCGACCCCGACGCGGATGTGGTTCTCGCTGCTCCGCCGTCTGGGTCGGGGCCTCGCGGGTCGGCGCATCTCCGTGCGCGACACCGCGTGCACGGTCGTGTCGATGCACGGCAAGCCCGACGGCCCCGGGTGGTCGTTCGGGCGGGCGCGTGACATCCACATCGTGCTCCGGGACGTCACGGCGCCGGAGCTCGAGGCGCAGGAGCTCGTCGTCGAGTGCGACTCCCTCGCCGTCGGGTCGACCGTCACGGCCACCGGGGTCCGGATCACCGCCACGCTGACGCCGGAGGCGCTGGCCGCGTTCGGCGACCAGGACGCGGCGAGCCCGCCGGTCGCCATCGTCGACGGGGAGTTCCGCACCCCGTGGATGCCGGGGATCGAGATGGTGCTCCGCCCGGAGGTCACCGAGGACGCCCTCCGGTTCACGCCCACCGCGCTCCTCACCCCGCTCGGACGGTGGTCCTCGTGGGGCCTGCTGCCGTCCGGGACTGCGCCGTCGCCCGACCTCCCCCTCGGCATGCGCCTCACCGAGATCACGACGACCGACGACGCCGTCCTCATCCGCGCGAAGCTCGACCGGTGGACCGCGCCGGCGGGGGACCGACCCCGGCTCCGGGAGCTGCTCGCCGCGGCCACGCAGGACCGCGGGATGTCCGCGGCCGTCTAGCGATCCTTGGTCGCTAGAGCTTTGGCATGTGGGCAAGGGTCAGGCGGCGGCCGACGGTAGCCGTGCATCGGCCAC
>NZ_DASXJD010000066.1:0-1763 GCF_036497585.1 Actinomycetospora sp.
GGTCGAGGCCTTCGCCGGGTCCACCCACGTCACCCCGCCGGAGCGCGACGCGCTGGCGGCGCTGCAGAAGACCGGGCTGCACGACGTCGTCCGCGAGCGGTGGCCCTCCGAGCGCGTCTTCAGCTACTGGGACTACCGCGGTGGCGCCTTCCACCAGGACCGCGGGATGCGGATCGACCTCATCCTCGCGGGCGCGCCGATCGCCGAGCGCCGCGCCGCGACGTGGATCGACCGGCAGGCCCGCAAGGGCACCGGTCCCTCCGACCACGCGCCGGTGATGCTCGACCTCGACGAGGCCCCCGACGGCGACCTCGGGCCCGTCGTCCCGCCGCCCTCCCTCGGGGCGAAGAAGGGCGGCTCACGGAAGCGCGGCTGACCCCGCGGTCGTCGGGAGCAGGCCGAGCCGCCCGGCTCGGAGCACCGCCGAGACGCGGTCGCGGACGCCGAGCTTCGCGTACGCCCGTTCCAGGTGCTTGTGGACGGTGCGGGGGCTGATCCCGAGGCGCCGCGCGACGGCGTCGGCGGTCAGCCCCTCGGCCACCGCGACCAGGGCGGCCGTCTCCCGCGGCGTCAGGCCCACCTCGTCCGCGGGGTCGGCGGGGACGCCGCGCGTCGCCACCACCTGACGGGCGAGCCCGCGGAGCAGTCCCTGCAGCCGGCGGGCGAACCAGAGGTCCTCGGGCGCGAAGGGCTCGCTGCGCCCCACCACGTAGCTGTGGTGGTGCGGTGGCGCGTGGATCAGCGGGATCGCGATCTGACGGTCCGCGGCCAGGGCCCGCGCCTGCTCGCGCCAGGCTCCGCAGGGCCGTCGGTCGGGGATCCGCGGGATGCCGTCGAGGTCGTGGGCGCGGTCGTCACCGGTCGCGAGGTAGTAGGCGAGCAGCGGGTGCTCCGTCGCCGCGCGCGTGCGCGCGAAGCGGTTCGCCTCCTCCCAGCGGTCCGCCGGCCCGGGCCCGCCGTGGACGGACTGCGTCACCTGGTCGCCCCGCCGGATGTGCACCGCGGTCGCCGTGGCCTCGAAGCTGGCGGTGAGCGCTCCCGCGACGACGGCGTGCGGCAGGTCGTCGAGCCGGCTCGCGCACAGGGACGCGACGAGATCGAGCCAGAAGTCCGCACGCTCCCCCCGGCCCACCGGTGGTGCGAGCATCGGGGCTGCCATGGGTCGAGTGTGACGCGTGGTAGCGCAAGTGACGGATGGTTCGACCCGTCTGCTACACCGAGTCACACGATGTGTCCAACAGCTCGGGTGCTGACTTTTCCGGCGGGTGTGCCGACCGGGTGACGCCGGGGGCCCGGTCGGTGACGGAGAAACCCTGACCGATGGTCAGGGTCTTTTCCGACCCGATCACTCCCGCGGCGCAGCTCGTTCCGGTCATCGGGAGGTACCGGTCCCAGATCGCACGCCACCTCGGGGTCGGCCTGCCCGGGCTCGGCTGCCTCGAGCTGGTCGCCGAGCGACCCCGGGTCAGCGGCCGCCCTCGGCTCGCGCACAGCGATCACGGGCAGCGCTATGAACCGGGTGGCCCGGCGTCCGACCCGTCGCGTCGCGCGCTCGCCGCCGGTTCTCGTCCACGTGTCGGCTGTCCTCGGCCGGGAGGCGCTCGAGATGGAACCCCGCGCCACCCTCGCCTCCTACTCGGCGCAGCGCCGGCGGGAGCGCGCGCGGAGCGGGCGGCGTCCGCCGTGGGAAGGGTGAGGCTCAGACCGCCGGGAAGGGCCCGACGTGGCTCACGTGCACCACGGCGGAGCCGACCTCGTCGGAG
>NZ_DASXJD010000067.1:0-38698 GCF_036497585.1 Actinomycetospora sp.
CCGCGAGCGGCGTCCGGTCGTCCCGCCGCCCCCGCCGGCGGACGGCGTCGTGCCACCGCCACCCGCCCCCGAGGCGCCGGTGACGGGCCCGGCCGGCCCGCCCGGCCGCTCGGCCCCCGCGGGTACCCGCCCTCCCGGGCCCCCGCAGCAGGGCCCCCCGCAACAGGGCCCGCCGGGACCCGTCCCCCGGGGACCGGTCCCGCCCCACCAGCAGGGGCCACCGCGCCGGGAGCCGCCGGCGGGCGGCCCTGCGCCCGGGGCACCCCCGCACCGGCCGCCATCCGCCGGACCGGGATCCCGCGGCCCCGTCGGGCGGGGCGCCGGCGGGCCCCCCGCCGTCGACCCCTGCGCCCCCGGGCCGGTCCCGCCGGCGCACCGGGGCGCCCCGGCGCACCCGCCGCCCGACCCGACCCGCCCGATCGGCCGCGCCGACGAGGCGGCGGACACCGCGACGGCCCCGGCGCGGGCGGTGCCCGGCACCCCCGACCCCGGGACCGACGCGACCACCGAGACCGACCTCGTGCCCGCCCGGGTCGAGGAGGCCACCGCCCGGATGACGGCGCTGGCCGGCCGCGGCGGCGCCGACCGCTCCCCGCCGCTGGCCTCGTGGACCGTCGGAGACTCCCTCGACGAGACCGTGCTGCTGCCGCGGCCACCCCTGGAGCAGGACGCGTCCGCGGTCCCCGCCCCGCGCACCGCCGGCGACGAACGGGACGACTCCTCCCTGGTCAAGGCCTCCGGCGGCATGGCGGTGGCGACCCTGGTCAGCCGCCTCACCGGCTTCCTTCGCACCCTCGCGCTGGCCGCGACGATCGGCCTCGGGCTCGTCGGCAGCTCGTTCAACATCGCGAACACCCTGCCCAACATCATCTTCGAGCTGCTGCTCGGCGGGGTCCTCACCAGCGTCGTCATCCCCGTGCTGGTGCGCGCCGCCAAGGAGGACGGGGACGAGGGCGACGGCTTCGCCCAGAAGCTGCTCACCGGGGCGGCGCTGGTGCTGTTCGCCGCGACCGTGCTCGCGGTCCTCGCCTCGCCCCTGCTCGTGCAGCCCTACATCGAGAACGAGGCGAACCGGCCGCTGGCCACCGACTTCGCCTACCTCCTGCTGCCGCAGATCTTCTTCTACGGCATGGGGGCGCTCTTCGGCGCGATCCTCAACGCGCGGGCAGTGTTCGGTCCGGCGGCGTGGGCCCCGGTCCTCAACAACGTCATCGTGCTGATCGCGCTGGCGATCTACTGGGTGCTGCCGGCGCCCACCGACGGCAGCCCGGTCAGCACCACCCAGCTGCTCGTCGTCGGCGTGGGCAGCACGCTGGGCATCGTCCTGCAGGCCGCGGTGATGCTGCCCGCGATGCGCCGCACCGGGTTCCGGTGGCACTGGCGCTTCGGGTGGGACCCGCGGCTCTCGTCGTTCGGCGGGCTCGCCGCGTGGGTGATCGGCTACGTGGTGGTCAGCCAGATCGGCCTGACGGTGATCCTGCGGGTGGCGTTCTCGGCCGACGACGGCGGCCCGTCGATCTACTCCAACTCCTGGCTGCTCATCCAGGTGCCCTACGGCGTCTTGGGCGTGTCGCTGCTCACCGCGCTCATGCCGCGGATGAGCGCGGCGGCCGCCAACGGGCGCCTCGACCAGGTCGTCGACGACCTCTCGCTGGGCTCACGGCTCTCGGCGGTCACGCTGCTGCCGGTCAGCCTCGTCCTCACGGTGTTCGGCTCGCAGCTCGGCGTCGCGATGTTCTCGGTGGGTCGGGCCGGCGGGTCGTCGGCGGAGGCGCTCGGGGCGGCGCTGTCGGCGTCGGCGTTCGGGCTGCTGCCGATGGCGGTGGTGATGCTGCAGCTGCGGGTCTTCTACGCCATGGCCGACGCACGCACTCCCACGCTGATCATGGTCGTCATGACCGCGGTCAAGGTGCCGCTCGCCTACCTGTGCCCGGTGCTGCTCCCCCCCGACCAGGTGGTGCTCGGCCTGGCCGCGGTCAACGCGTTCGGGTTCGTGGTCGGCCTCGTGGTGGGCGACGTGTGGCTCCGACACCGCATCGGGCGGCTCGACACCCGCCGGGTGCTGCGGACCGTGCTCCTCACCGGGATCGCCTCGGTCGTCTCGGTGCTCACCGCGGTCGTGGTCGTGACGCTGCTGGAACGCCTGCTCGGCGGGGCGGGCGCCGTCGCGAAGGCGTGGCTCACGGTCGGGGTGGGCGGGGCCGTCTCGCTCACCGTCGTGGTGGTCGCCATGCGGCTGCTGCGGGTGCCGGAGCTCGACCCCGTGGTCTCCCGGCTGCGCCGGCTCGTCGCCCGCTGATCATCCCGGCCACGGGCTCGGGGTTGCGCCACCGTGACGGGTGTCGCCGCCGGACGCACGGTCCACGACGGGCGGCCCGGTGTCCCGTAGGCTCGCCTCCGAACGGGGCGCGCGGTCGTCGAGGATCTCTGACCGCGCGGGGGGTGTGGCGAGCGCGCCGGAGGTGAGGGGTGGACGACGCGATGGCCGGCCGCCGTGCGCCCGGAGCACCGCGAGGCGCCGTCGCCGAGTCGTCCGGCCCCGTCGAGGACCGCGCGGTCTACGCCGAGGCCACGGCCGCCGTCGACGCCGAGGAGCCTCCCGTGCCGTCCGCGGGCACCGGTGGCGACGCCGAGGAGCCTCCCGTGCCGTCCGCGGGCGGTGGCGACGCCGCGGAGCCGGGCCGCCCGGAGCCGGAGCCCGCCGACACGGACTCCCCGACCACCGCGGTGCCGCCGGTCGCGGACGCCCCGGAGACGCCGTCCGGCCCGCGCCTCGACGGCCCGACGACGTTCCTGCCCGGCGGTACGCGCCGCGGCGGCACCGGCTCCCGGTCCACCGCGCGCGGCGGGACGGGTGACCGGGGCGGGAGCACCGGGTCCGGCCGGGGCGCCGGTGCCCCGTGGGGATCGCGGGCGCCCGCGTCCGGCCCCATCGCGGTCGGCCGTGACGGCGCGATCGTCCCCGGCACCGTGATCGCCGATCGCTACCGGCTCGTCGCCGAGGTGGGTCGCGACCGCTCCGCCGACGCCGTGCTCTGGAAGGCGCGGGACACCACGCTCGAGCGCGACGTGGCGATCACGCTGCTCGTCGGCGACTGGCAGGCCGACGTGCGGGCCGCGGCCGCGCTCTCCCGCGCGACCCGCTCGGCCCACTTCTCCCACCGTCACGCCGCCCGGGTGCTCGACGTGGTGCAGCCCGGCTCGTCCCGGCTCCCCGCCGGGGTGCTGGGCGCGGCTGTCGCCGAGTGGACGCCCGGACGCGACCTGGCCGAGCTGGTGGCCGGAGGACCTCTCAGCCCGAGCGCGGCGCTGCGGGTCGTCGAGCCGCTGGCCCAGGCGGTCGCGGACGCGCACCGGGCCGGCCTCGTCCTCGGCATCGACCACCCGCAGCGGGTCCGGGTGACCGCCCGGGCCAACGCCCGGCTCGCCTTCCCGATGCCCCGCGGCGACGCCGGGGTCGACGACGACGTCCGCGGGCTCGGCGCGACGCTCTACCTGCTGCTGACCGGGCGCTGGCCCTCGACCGACGGCACCACGCCCGCCGGCCTCAAGGCCGCCAGCCGCACCGCCTCGGGCGCACCCGTCCCGGTCCGCGACCTGCGCCCGGCGCTCCCGATCGGGCTGGCCGCCCTCGTCGACCGGACGCTCGACGCCACCGGCGGCATCCGCACCGCCGCGGCCGTGCACGGGCTGGTGCGCCAGCTGCGCGAGGGCGCCGAGGACGACGGCGTGCTGCTCCCGCTGACCGAGGACGGCGTCCAGTTCGAGGACGAGCCCGGCACGGTGTGGCACCCCGACGATGACGAGACACCCGAGCAGCACGACGCCGCGACGCGACGCAAGCTCCGCATCGGGGTGACGCTGCTCGTGGTCGCCGTGCTCGCGATCGTCGCGTTCGTCGCCTTCCAGGCGGTGTCGCTGGTCGGGGGCGGACCGTCCTCCGGGCCGCCCCTGGTGATCCCCACGTCGGCCGCCCCGGCACCCGCGCCCGCCCCGGCCCAGGCCGCCCCCGCGGTGCCGGCCGCACCGACGGGACCGGTGCAGCTCTCGAGCATCGCGGTGTACGACCCCTCGGGCGATCCGGACAACCCCAACCGGGTCGGGCGCGCCGCGGACAACGACCCGTCGTCGAGCTGGTCCACCTCCGACTACGACGAGCAGTTCCCGTCGCTCAAGCCCGGCGTCGGGCTGATGACCACGTTCCGGGCGCCCGCGCTCGTGTCCCAGGTCGTGGTGCGCTCGCCGAGCCCCGGCACGACGATCGAGATCCGGTCCGCCGCCGCGCCCGACGTCCCGCTGGCCCAGACCCAGGTGGTGGGCACCGGGACGGTCTCGGGGGACACCACGACCATCCCGGTGCAGATGGCCGCCCCGACGAGCAACCTGCTCGTCTGGATCACCGCGCTGGACAAGTCGGGCGACCGGTACAAGAGCCAGATCGCCGAGGTGACGGTGGTCGGCGCCGGCTGAGCGGGGTGGGTTTCCCGGAACCGCACCCCGGCGGGAGGGGCCGCGTCTAGCGTCCGCTCCCGTGGCCGACCCACGCTCCGACCAGGAGCTCATGGCCGCCCACGTGGCGGGCCACCCCCGCGCGTTCGACGAGATCGTCCGGCGCCACACCGACCGGTTGTGGGCGTTCGCGGTGCGGACCCTGGGGGACTCCCACGAGGCCTCGGACGCCCTGCAGGAGGCGTTCCTGTCCGCCTTCCGCGCCGCGGCAGGCTGGCGCGGCGAGGCCTCGGTGTCCACCTGGCTGCACCGGATCGTCTACCGCGCCTGTCTCGACCGGGTGCGCCAGCGCCGGACCCACCGCGCGGACCCGCTGGAGGAGGACACCGATCTCCCGACCCCCCGCGACGCGATGGCCGACCGCATGACCGTGCTGGCGGTGGACGAGGCGCTGGAGCGGCTGCCGGCCGGCCAGCGCGCGGCGGTCGTGCTCGTCGACATGCAGGGCCTGTCCGTCGCCGAGGCGGCGTCGGCCCTGGGCGTGCGGGAAGGCACCGTGAAGAGCCGCGCCGCCCGGGGGCGCTACCGGCTCGCGGTACTCCTCGGTCACCTGCGTCCCGGAGCGGGGAACGACGAGGGCCCCGCGGACGTCGAAGTCTCGGGAGGCGACGTGTCGAGCCGTGCGGGAGGTGAGCGATGAGGCCGGGCGAGGACGGCCCCGGGGACGGGCGACGGGCCCCGGCGGTGGATCCGGGCGCCGACGACGCCGTCGTGCGCCACGGCGACGGGCACGCGCCCCGGCCGGGGGAGGAGGCGCTCTTCGCGGCGCTGGACCGCACGCGCGCCGAGCTCGCCGCGGCGCCCGCGCCGCCGCTGCCCGCCGGGTTCGCCGCGCGGATGCAGGAGCGGCTCGCCGCCGAGGGCGCCGCGGGTGCCGACGACGCCGGGTCGGGCGCCCCGCCGCCGTCGGGGTCGGGCAGGGGCGGCCGGAACCGGCCGCCGGGGCGCTCGTCGTCCCGCCCGCCGGGCCGGCCGGCCGGTCGGGGCGGGCCGCACCGCACCCGCCGTCGCCTGCTCGCGGCCGGGCTCGGGGCCCTCGCGCTCGTGGCGGCGGTGACGGGCGGCGTCCGGGCCACCACCGGGGACCGGACCGGCCCGGTGCCCACCGCCGCGGCGACCCCCGGCCCGGTCACCCCCGGGCCGGGCCCGGTGCCGGTCTCGGGCGCCGACCCGGTCCGGGCGCTGCGGGCGGGCCTCGGCGCCCATGATCCCGGGCCGCTCGCCGACCCCGGCCGCCGGGGCGGCTGCCTCGTCGCGCACGGGCTGCCCGCGGGCACCGTCCCCCTCGGGACCCGGCAGGTCGTCCTCGACGGCCGGCCCGGGACGCTGCTCGTGCTGCCCACCGGCACCGCCGGACGGTTCCGGCTGCTCGTCGTCGGCCCGCGGTGCACCGCCGGGAGCCCCGACACGCTCGCCGACCTCACGGTGGGTGGGTGAGTGGGGTGGACGACGACCGGTGGGGAATCCTGGACCCGTGACGGACGTTGCAGCGCACGTGAGTGAGCAGACCATCCACGACGTCGTGATCGTGGGTTCCGGACCGGCGGGGTACACCGCGGCGACCTACGCGGCGCGGGCACAGCTCGACGTCGTGGTCTTCGAGGGCAGCCAGTTCGGCGGAGCGCTCATGACCACGACCGAGGTCGAGAACTATCCCGGCTTCGCCGACAGCATCATGGGCCCCGAGCTGATGGACCAGATGCGGCGCCAGGCCGAGCGGTTCGGTGCGCAGCTGCGGCCCGAGGACGTGGACTCCCTGGACCTGTCGGGGGAGGTCAAGTCCGTGACCGTCGGTGGCGAGACCCACCGCGGCCGATCCGTGATCCTTGCCATGGGTGCGGCGCCGCGCTACCTCGACGTCCCCGGTGAGGAGCGCCTCCTCGGCCACGGCGTCAGCGCCTGTGCGACCTGTGACGGCTTCTTCTTCCGCGACCACGACATCGTCGTGGTCGGCGGCGGCGACTCCGCCATGGAGGAGGCCACGTTCCTGACCCGCTTCGCCCGTTCGGTGACGATCGTGCACCGGCGCGAGGAGTTCCGCGCCTCCGGGATCATGCTGGAGCGCGCCCGGGCCGACAAGAAGATCACGTTCCGCACGAACGCCGTGGTCACGGAGGTCCTCGGGGAGAACGCCGTGTCGGGCGTGCGGGTGCGCGACGTCGTCACCGGCGAGGAGGACACGCTGGAGGTCTCGGGCATGTTCGTCGCCATCGGGCACGACCCCCGCTCGACGCTGGTCGCCGGGCAGGTCCAGACCGACGACGAGGGCTACGTGCGCGTCGACACGCCGAGCACCTACACGAATCTTCCCGGTGTCTTCGCCTGCGGCGACCTCATCGACAAGACCTATCAGCAGGCCGTCACGGCGGCCGGCAGCGGCTGCACCGCCTCGATCGACGCGGAGCGCTGGCTCGCCGAGGTCGACGCGGCGAGCTCGACGAGGTCGACGCCGGAGACCTCGCCGAAGCCGACCGTCGACTCCGAGCTCACCCCGGAGCTCGACACCGTGGCGTCCTGACCGACCACCCGCCGGCCGGGCCGTGCGGCGCGCGGATCCGGCCCCCGATACCGATCCGACCGGTCGAGCATCCCGCTCGACCGTTGATCCGAGGAGGATCCCCCGATGGGCAGCCCCGTCACCGTCACCGACTCCACCTTCTCCGACGAGGTGCTGAGCAGCGACAAGCCCGTCCTGGTCGACTTCTGGGCCACCTGGTGCGGCCCCTGCAAGATGGTCGCCCCGGTCCTCGAGGAGATCGCCCAGGAGCACGGCGACAAGCTCACCGTCGCGAAGCTGGACATCGACCAGAACCAGGCCACCGCGCGTGACTACCAGGTCATGTCGATCCCTACCATGATCGTCTTCCAGGGCGGCAAGCCGGTGAAGCAGATCGTGGGCGCGAAGCCGAAGGCTGCGCTGCTCAACGACCTCTCCGACGTCCTGGGCTAGGCATCCACCACCCCGCACGCCGGGTCCGGACCCCGTCCGGGCCCGGCGTCGTCGTGTCCGGGCTCGGACGGCGATCCGGGCGGTGATCCCGAACCGTGACCGTGCGGCACGGGCCCGATGCGGGGTGCGAGCGGGCCGACAAGGCACAATGAGACCCCGGTGAACCGAGGCGGATTCCCGCCCGGCCACGTCCACGAGGACGCCCGGGTGCGTGTCGGTCCATCGTCAGGGGTCCGGACTGCGACGGGAGCGACGGAATGCAGCTGCTGAGCCGCGGCGACACCGGTCCGGCCGTCGCCGAGGTCCGCGCAGCACTCCAGGCGCTGGGACTCGTCGAACCACCCGGGCGCGGCGGCCCGCCCCCGGAGCCGGGTCGCTTCGACGAGACCCTCGAGGACGCCGTCCGCGCGTTCCAGCAGAACCGGGGCCTCATCACCGACGGGGTGGTCGGCCCCTCCACCTACCGCGCCCTGCGGGACGCCCGCTGGTCCCTCGGGGACCGCATGCTCTGCCTGCAGGCCTCGAACACCATGACCGGCGACGACGTCTTCGCGCTCCAGGAGCGCCTCCTCGAGCTGGGGTACGACTCCGGGCGCGCGGACGGCGTCTTCGGCCGGCAGACCGAGCAGGCACTGCGCAGCTTCCAGCGCGACTACGGGATGGCGCCCGACGGCATCTGCGGCCCGCGCACCCTGCGCCACCTCGGCTACCTCGGCCGGAAGGTCACGGGCGGGCGCCCGGGCCTGCTCCGCGAGCAGGAGCGCCTCCACCGCGCCGGTCCCCGTCTGTCCGGCAAGCGCATCGTGATCGATCCAGGTCACGGTGGGCAGCACCCCGGCGTCGCCGTCGGCGGGGTCACCGAGGCCGGTCTGGTGTCCGACATCGCCCGGCGTCTCGAGGGCCGGATGTCGGCCGCCGGGATGGAGGCGCTGCTCTCCCACGGCCCGCACGACTGCCCCTCGGACGCCGAGCGCGCCGGGTTCGCCAACACCGCGGGCGCGGACGTCGTGCTGTCGCTGCACGTCGACGCGAACCCCAGCCCGGCCGCCAACGGCCTGGCCGCCTTCCACTTCGGCACCGGCACCGGGGCGACGTCCACGGTCGGTGAGGCCCTCGCGGGCTACATCCACCGCGAGCTGCTCGCCCGCACCCGGATGCTCGACTGCGGGGTCCACCCGCGGCCCTGGGAACTGCTGCGGCTCACCCGCATGCCCGCGGTCCGCGTCGAGATCGGCTACCTGACCAACGAGCAGGACCGCACGGCCCTGCTCGACCCGGCGTTCCGCGATGTCGTCGCCGAGGGGATCCTCGTCGCTGTCAAGCGGCTCTACCTGCTCGGGCAGAACGACAAGCCGACCGGCACGTTCACCTTCTCCGACATCCTCCAGCGCGAAGAAGGCAGCCCCATCGGTGCCTAGGTGGCCTGCGGCCATGTGAGCACCTTCGGGGGCGATAACCCCCGAAAGTGCTCACATGCGCGAAGCGCACCTACCGAGGCGCCGGGGCGCCCACCGGGGCGGCGGGCGCCGTCGTCACCGTCACCGAGCCGAGGAGCTGGGCGATGGCCGCCTCGACGTCCTCCTTCCAGGAGAACCCGGTGCGCAGCTCGAGCCGCAGCCGCGGCCAGCGGTGGTGGTGCGCGACGGTCTTGAAGCCGACCGCGCGCAGGAACGCCGCCGGGAGCACGCAGGTCGGCGTGTCCTCGGCGGTCCGGGCGTGGGCCTCGCCACGCGGCCGGTCGGCGGTGTCGCCGAAGGCCTCGAGGGCCTTGACGCCGCGGCGGGAGAGGTCGCGCACCACGTCCTGCACGAGCAGGCGGCCGACCCCCGAGCCGCTGAAGTCGGGCACGACGTGCAGCCCGCAGAGCAGCACCGCGTCCGCGCCGACCGGGGAGGTCGGGAACGCGGCGGCCCGGGGCACGGCGGCGGGCGGGGCGTAGAACGCGTAGCCGGCCGGGACGCCCTCGACATGGGCGATGCGCCCGCACGAGCCCCACTCGAGCAGGACGCCCGAGACCCAGGCCTCCTTCTCCAGCTCCAGGGTGCCGAACTCCTCGGCCTGCTCGCCCAGGTGCGGCGGGAGCTCCCAGTAGACGCAGCGACGACAGCCCTTGGGCAGCTCGTCGATGTTGTCCAGGGTGACCCCGACACACTCTCGCGACACCGACACTCCCGCCCTGCCCGCCCTGAACCCCTGCCGGAGGGTCTGCCTACCCCTCCGGACCCGTGACGGCAATACGGGCACCACCGATCGTGGCGTGGGTGACGCCGAGGTCCGGCCGATCGTGGGAACCGACCGCGTAGACTCGCCAGGCGATCCACGCCGTCCTGTCACGAAAGGGTCGCCGATGACCGCGATGCCTCCCGACCACCGCACCACCGGGTCCACCGGGCCGGCCGCGGCGGCGGGGGATGCCGGCGACCCGCACCTCGAGCGGTACGCGGCCCGCACGGCGGGGATGACCGCCTCGGAGATCCGGGCGCTGTTCGCCGTCGCCAGCCGCCCCGAGGTCGTCTCGCTGGCCGGCGGGATGCCGAACCTCGCCGCGCTGCCCCTCGAGTCGCTCTCGGTCGAGGTCGCCGGACTGGTGGCCGCCGAGGGGCAGAGCGCGCTGCAGTACGGCTCCGCGCAGGGCGTCCCGGTCCTGCGCGAGCAGATCGGGGAGGTCATGGCGTTCGAGGCCGGCAGCCTCGCGGCCACGGGCGGCTTCGCCCCGGACGACGTCGTCGTCACCGTCGGCTCCCAGTCGGCGCTGGACATGCTGACCCGGCTCTTCGTCGACCCGGGCGATGTCGTGCTCGCCGAGTCGCCGTCCTACGTCGGGGCGCTGGGCTCGTTCGCGGCCTACCAGGCCGAGGTCCGCCACGTCGCCATGGACGACGACGGGCTCGTCCCGGCGGCCCTCGACGAGGCCCTGCAGCGCCTGGCGCGCGGGGGCAGGCGGGCCAAGTTCCTCTACACGGTCCCGAACTTCCACAACCCGGTCGGCGTGAGCCTCGCGGCCGACCGGCGTCCGGAGATCGTGGAGCTGTGCCGCCGCCACGGGGTGCTGATCATCGAGGACAACCCGTACGGCCTGCTCGGCTTCGACGGGCAGACCTACCCCTCGATGCGGTCCCTCGACCCGGAGAACGTCGTCTACCTCGGCTCGTTCTCCAAGATCTTCGCCTCGGGTCTGCGGGTGGGCTGGGCGCTCGCGCCTCACGGCATCCGCGACAAGCTGGTCCTCGCGGCCGAGTCGGCGACACTCTGCCCGCCGGCCTTCACCCAGCTCGTCGTCTCGCGCTACCTCGCGACGCACGACTGGCGCAGCCTCGTGAAGTCGTTCCGGGAGATGTACCGGGAGCGTTGCGAGGCGATGCTCGCCGCGCTCGCGACGCACCTCCCCGACGGGTGCCGCTGGACGCGTCCGCAGGGCGGGTTCTTCGTGTGGGCCACCGTGCCCGAGGGCGTCGACACCCGCGCGATGCTGCCCCGGGCGATCACCGCCCGCGTCGCGTACGCGTCGGGCACCGGCTTCCACGCCGACGGGTCCGGCAGCCGCCACATGCGGCTGTCGTTCTGCTACCCGCCGCCGGAGCGGATCACCGAGGGCGTCCGACGGCTCGCGGGGGTGCTGGACGGCGAGCTCGACCTCCTGCGGACCTTCGGTGTCGCCGGCCCCCGCTCCGGGGCACCGGGCGGACCGCAGGCCCCGGCGGCCGACACCGCGTAGCGGGGCCGCCGTCGGCCACCAGATAGGTTCCCGGCCGTGACCGACCCGGCCAGGACCGATCTCACCGTCGCCGTGCTCGCCGGGGGGCTCTCCCACGAGCGGGACGTCTCGCTGCGCTCGGGCCGCCGGATCGCCTCGGTGCTGCGCGACGCCGGCGCCACGGTCGACGAGTGGGACACCGACGCCGCGCTGCTCGGCCGCCTGACCACCGGCCGACCCGACGCGGTCGTCGTCGCCCTGCACGGTGGCGAAGGCGAGAACGGGGCCGTCCAGAGCGTCCTGGAGCTGCTCGGCGTGCCCTTCGTGGGCACCCGGGCGCGGGACTGCCGGCGCGCCCACGACAAGCCGACGGCGAAGGCCGAACTCGCCCGGGCCGGCCTGGACACCCCGGAGTGGGTGGCCCTGCCGCAGACGACCTTCCGCGAGCTCGGCGCGGCAGGGGTGCTCGACGCCCTCGTCGCCCGGCTCGGATTGCCGCTCATGCTCAAGCCCGACCAGGGGGGATCCGCGCTCGGTGCGCAGGTCGTCCGGGACCCCGCCGAGCTCCCGGCCGCCATGGTCGGGGCGCTGGCCTACGGCGACACCGTGCTCGTCGAGCGGTTCGTGGAGGGCGTCGAGGTCGCGGTGTCGGTGGTCGACACCGGCGACGGGCCGGTCGCGCTGCCGGCCGTCGAGGTCGAGCCCGGCAACGGCGTCTACGACTACACCGCCCGGTACACGGCGGGCCTCACGCGCTTCCACTGCCCGGCACGGCTGCCCGACGACGTCGCCGGCCGCGTCGCCGAGGCGGCGGTGGCTGCCCACCGGGTCCTCGGGCTGCGGGACCTCTCGCGCACCGACGCGGTCGTCGACGCCGAGGGGCGGGTCCAGCTCCTGGAGGTCAACGTGTCCCCGGGACTGACCGAGAACTCGCTCCTGCCCCGGGCCGTCGCGGCGGCGGGTCGCGACCTCGGCGAGGTCTTCACCCGCCTCGTGGATCTCGCGGTCTCCCGCGGCGTCGGAGCCTGACGAGCGCAGCGGCGATCTCAGAGCGCCCTGAGATCGCCGCTGACGGCTTCGTGGATCACGCCGAGGGTGACGGGCCCGAGGAGCCCTCCGGACCCATCAGACGGGCGATGCGCTCCAGATCCTCGACGGATCCGAACTCGACGACGATCCGGCCCTTGCGCTGCCCCAGCTCGACCTTGACGCTTGTGTCGTAGGCGTCGGAGAGCCGCTCGGCGAGATCCTGGAGGCCCGGTGCGTGCAGCGGCCGGCGCGGGGGGGTGCGGCGCTTCGCCGCGGACGGTTCCTTCTCCCCCCGCGCGAGGGTCACCGCCTCCTCCGCGGCACGCACGGACATGCCTTCGGCGACGATGCGCGCGGCGAGCTCCTCCTGCGTGCCGGTGTCCTCGACGCCGAGGAGCGCCCGGGCGTGCCCCGCCGAGAGCACCCCGGCGGCCACGCGGCGCTGGACCGCGACGGGCAGGCGCAGCAGCCGGATGGTGTTGGTGATCGCCGGCCTGCTGCGGCCGATCCGGTCGGCGAGCTGCTCGTGCGTCACGTCGAACTCGGTGAGCAGCTGCTGGTAGGCGGCCGCCTCCTCGAGCGGGTTGAGCTGGACCCGGTGGATGTTCTCGAGGAGCGCGTCGCGCAGCAGGTCGTCGTCGGCGGTGCGTCGGACGATCGCCGGGATGTGGGTGAGGCCGGCGCGCTCGGCGGCGCGCCAGCGGCGCTCGCCCATGACGAGCTCGTGGGTGACGTCGGCGGTGGCACCGCCGCGGGGGATCGGCTCCTCGAGCTCCCGCACGACGATCGGCTGGAGCAGCCCGAACTCGCGCACGGAGTGCTCGAGCTCCGCGAGCGCCTCCTCGTCGAAGACGGTGCGCGGCTGGCGCGGGTTGGCCCGGATGCCGTCCACCCGGACCTCGCGGTAGACGGCGCCGGCCACCGCGCCGGCGTCGGCGGCGCGCCCGTCGGCCGCCGTCGTGGGCTCCGGGACCGCCGCCGGGGTGCGCTGCCCGATGACGACGTCCGCCGCGCGGCTGCCGACGCCGGGGCGGACGGCGGGGGACTCGGGCGCGTCGGGCGGCCCGGTCGGGATCAGCGCGGCGAGCCCGCGGCCGAGGCCGCCTCGACGTTCGGTCATCCGTGGTCCCCCGTGGTGCTCGCAGCGGCCGATTCCGTCCGTCGCTCCGCGACCGCGGCGCGCATGGCGAACTCACGGGCCGCGTCGAGATAGCTCATCGCGCCCCGGGAGCCCGGGTCGTAGGTCAGCACGGTCTGGCCGAACCCGGGCGCCTCGCTGACCTTGACGCTGCGGGGGATCACCGTGCGCAGCACCAGGTCGCCGAAGTGGCTGCGGACCTCGTGCGTGACCTGGTCGGCGAGCTTGGTGCGGCCGTCGTACATCGTCAGCAGGATCGTCGAGACGTGCAGCGACGGGTTGAGGTGCGACTGCACGAGGCCGATGTTGCTCAGCAGCTGGGAGAGCCCCTCCAGCGCGTAGTACTCACACTGGATCGGGATGAGGACCTCGGGCGCCGCGACCATGGCGTTCAACGTGAGCAGCCCGAGCGAGGGCGGGCAGTCGACGAGGACGTAGTCGACGTCGAGCCGGTCGAGCGCCTCGGTCGAGAGCGCCTGCCGGAGCCGGGACTCCCGGTTCATCATCGAGACGAGCTCGATCTCGGCGCCGGCGAGGTCGATCGTCGCGGGCACGCAGAGCAGGTCCTGGGAGCGGTCGCAGACCTGCGCGGCCTGGTCGAGGGTCATCTCCCCGATGAGCACCTCGTAGATCGAGGGCACCCCGCTGCGGTGGTCGACCCCGAGCGCGGTGCTCGCATTGCCCTGCGGGTCGAGGTCGACGACGAGGACCCGGGCGCCGTGCAGCGCGAGGGCGGCGGCCAGGTTGACGGTGCTCGTCGTCTTGCCGACGCCGCCCTTCTGGTTCGCGACCGTGATGATCCGACGACGGGCCGGCCGCGGCATCCGGTGGTCCTCGGGGTGGAGCACCCGGGCGGCCCGGGCGGCCTCCTCGGCGATCGGCGTCATCCCGCCGCCGTCGCCGTAGATGACCTCGCCGGCCCCGAGCACGCCGGCCCCCACCGTCGACACGGCCTCGCTGACCGCTTCGCGCACCTTCTCCGCGCTCGGCCGGTCGGCGCTGCGCCGCGTTTCACGTGGAACGCCGTCATGTCCTTCGGTCACGAGGATCGATCCTTCCTCCCACGACCGCGCCGACCCGCGCCGGGGCCCGAGCCGGCCGCGCTCCGTCGCTCGTTTCGATGTACCACCACGATGTGCGTCGTGGCGTCTCCCGCGCCGCAACTCACGACCTCGATCTCGGCGGCCCCGGCGGCGTGGAGATCGTCCGCGTCGCGCCGCACCTCGTCGTGCGCGCTCGCGCCCTTGAGCGCCGCGAGTCTCCCACCCGGCCGGACGAGGGGCATCGCCCACGTCGCGAGCCGCCCGATCGGCGCCACGGCCCGCGCCGTCACCACGTCCGACTCGCCGCACGCCCGGCGGGTCTCGCGCTCCTCGGCCCGGCCCCGGCGCACCGTGACGTCGAGCCCCAGGGCGGCGACCACCTCCTCCAGCCAGGCGACCCGGCGGGCCATCGGCTCGAGGAGGGTCACGGAGAGGTCCGGCCGGGACAGGGCGAGCGGGATGCCGGGCAGCCCCGCCCCGGAGCCGATGTCGAGGACCGTCGACCCCTCGGGGACCACCCGCCCCACGTAGGCGGAGTTCACCAGGTGGCGGTCCCAGAGCCGCGGGATCTCCCGCGGGCCGATGACCCCCTGGTCCCGGCCCGGGCCGGCGAGCAGTTCCGCGTAGCGCCGGGCCCGGGGGAGCGCGTCCCCGAAGAGCTCGACCGCCTCGGGTGTCGGCTCGGCCACCGTCGCGTCGTCGACGAGGCCGTTCCCGCCGGGGTCGGTGGTCTCGGTGGCGTCGGGCGCCGAGGGCTCGTCCCCCGGTGCACCGGACGCCGGCGCGTGGCCGGGCCCGCCCACGGTCACGCCCACCGCCCCCGTCGTCGCGCCTCCGGGCGCGCCGCCGCCCGTGTTCCACGTGGAACACGGGCACGTCCCGTCGTGCCGACCACGACTCAGCGTCCGGGGAGGACGACCACGCGTCGGCGCGGCTCCTCGCCCTCGCTCTCGCTGTGCACGCCGTCCACGCCCGCGACGGCGTCGTGGACGATCTTCCGCTCGAACGGGGTCATCGGCCGCAGCTTCTGGCTCTCGCCGCTCTCCTTGACCTCCTGCGCGGCCCGCCGTCCGAGCTCGGACAGCTCACTGCGCCGGTTCGAGCGCCATCCCGCGATGTCGAGCATGAGGCGGTTCCGGGTGCCGGTCGAATGCTGCACCGCGAGCCGCGTGAGTTCCTGCAGCGCCTCCAGGACGTCGCCGCGCTGCCCGACGAGCTTCTCGAGGTCCTTGCCCCCGTCGATGCTCACCACGGCGCGGCCGGCCTCGACGTCGAGGTCGATGTCGCCGTCGAAGTCCAGGATGTCGAGGAGGCGCTCGAGGTAGTCCCCGGCGATGTCCCCCTCCCGTACCAGGACGTCCTGGCCGACGCCCTCGGTCTCCTCCGCCGGCGCGGCGTCGTCGGCGCGACCGTCCGACTGCAGGGTCTCGGACACGGCATGTCTCCTCTCGCCGGGCCGCGGGGCGGCCCTCCGGGTCCCGCACCACCGATCCTCGACGGTCGAGGGACGACGGTCCGGGTGGCTGGGGTCGGGGCGCGCACGCCCCCGGGGGCCGGTCCCGCCTGGGGGGAGAGGGACCGTCCGGGTCTCACCGTCGCTTCTTCGACTTCTTGCCACCGCCGGGGCGTCCCGACGAGGCCAGCTGCTGGCCGGACCGGGCGCCGTTCTTGCCCGAGCCGTTCTTCGTGCCCGGCGACCCGACCTTGCCGGGCGCGGCGCGGCCGCTGCTCTTGCCCGTCGTGGGCCGTGCCCCGGGCTGGGGCTTCGCCCCGGGTGCCGGACTCTTCGGGCCCGCCCCGTTCGTGGGCGCGGGCGTCGACGGGGCGTCCTGCGGCTCGTCGTCGGCCGGCTCGGCCAACTCGGCCAGCTCGGCCGTGGCGGCGCGGGCGCCGTCGCGCTTGGGCTTCTGGCCCGGCTTCGGAGCCAGCAGGTCCCGCTGCTCGGCCGCCTCCGCGCGACGCTCCGCCTCCTCGCGGGCGATCCGCCCGTAGACGTACCACTGCTGGGTCAGGGTCCACGAGTTGTTGGCCAGCCAGTACAGCAGGATCGCGATCGGGAAGAAGGCACCGAAGACCAGGACGCCGACCGGGAACAGCCACATCGTGAGCTTCTGCATGATCGCGGCCTGCGGGTTCGCCGCGGACGTCGGCGACTGGTGCTGGGCCGAGATGCGCGCCGTGAAGTGTGTGGCGACGCTCGCGATGATCATCAGCGGCAACGCGACGGGGACGACCTCGGCGTTGAAGCTCGAGAAGTTCAGTGAGAAGTGACCGAGCTCCTGGGCGCCCCCGAAGATCGCCTGGGAGAGCTTGACGCCGAGAATGCTGGCGTTGTTGAACGAGACGACGTCGGCCCGGCTGAAGACGTAGTTGTACGGATAGTCCGGCTGGAAGCCCCGCAGCACGTGGAACAGGCCGATGAAGACCGGGAGCTGGACGAGGACGGGCAGACAGCCGCCCAGCGGGTTGACGCCGTGCTCCTTCTGGAGCTTCTGCATCTCCTCCGCGAGCTTCTGCTTGTCGCTCTTGTACTTCTCCTGCAGCTTCTTGATCTGCGGCTGGAACTCCTGCATCTTCCGCATCGAGCGGACCTGGCTGACGAACGGCTTGAACAGCAGCGCGCGCAGCGTGAAGACGAGGAAGATGACCGAGAGCGCCCAGGCGAACCCGTTGTCGGCACCCAGCGCGAAGCCGAACACCTTGTGCCAGAACCACAGGATGGCCGACACCGGGTAGTAGATGAAGTTCAGCACGACGCTTGCTCCTCGCTGGTGGGGGCTGCGGCTCCCCGGGGGGCGGTGCGGTCCGTCGGGTCGGCGGGCGGGCCACCCGCCCCGGGTGGGTCACGATCGGGTCGCCGGCTGCGGCGCGGAGGGACCGGGTCCAGGCCGCCAGGGTGCCAGGGTGCGCACTTGAGCAGGCGCACCAGGGCGAGGCCGGTGCCGTACAGGACGCCGTGCACCCGGACCGCCTCGACGGCGTACGCGCTGCAGGTCGGGTGGAAGCGGCAGTGGGGGAGGAACATCGGCGAGATCCAGCGCCGGTAGAAGCCGAGGAGCGCGATCACCAGCCGGGCCGCGGCGCCGGGCCGCGGCTCGGCCGCCACCTGCGATGTCGCCGTGCCCACCACGTCGCCCACTCCCGTCGGTTTCCCGTGGAACCGCGCCGCCCGGTCCGCCGGCTCGCGGCGTCCGTCCCGGGCTCGCGCGACCGGTTCTCCCGACCATGGTGCCCGCGGCGGAGCGGGAGGGCGAACGTCGTCCGCGCCCGGGCGGGCGATGGTCACGGCCACCGGGGCGGCCCTACCGGCTCCGGTCGGGCGGGGTGGCGGGCTCCAAGGCCCGCGGTCCCGGGAGGACACCGAGCCGCCGGAGCGCGGCGTCGAGGTCGGCGGCGAGCTCACCGCCGGTCGCGCCGGCGGCGGCCGGGTGCGCCCGGACCACCAGGGCCGTGCCCTCCGGCAGCATCTCGAGCCGGTCGGCGACGAGGTGCCGCAGCCGGCGCGTCACGCGGTGGCGCTCGACCGAGCCCCCCACGGAGCGCCCGACGACGAAGCCGGCGCGCCGGCCGCCGTCGTCACCGGTCAGCGCATGGACCGACACCAAGCGCCGTCCGGCCTTCCGACCGCGACGGAGGATGCGTCGGAAGTCGTCGGGACGGCGGACGCGGTGCGGGCGGGGCAGCACGGTCGCGGCGCCGGCGCTGACGGGCGCGCGGCCCGTCAGGCGCTCAGGGCGCCGCGGCCCTTGCGGCGGCGGTTCGCCAGCACGGCGCGACCGGCGCGCGTGCTCATCCGCAGCCGGAAGCCGTGGGTCTTCGACCGACGACGGTTGTTCGGCTGGAACGTGCGCTTGCCCTTGGCCACGACTGAGAACTCCTGCGTCAGCTCACCCCGGCTGGGGGAGCGCGGGTGTGCCGGGCGCACGCCGACGGGCCCAGGACGTGCCTGGGCGTCGGGCGGACCCGGATCCGGTCCTCCCCAGCGTAGCCGAGTCCCCCGCCGGCCTCCGACGTCGGCCCCGCTGCGGACCAGGGCGTCGCCCCGGCGCAGGGCCCGGGTCGGGCCCCGCGGGAGGTTGTGGCCCGGCGCGGCGCCTTGTTAGCGTCTCGCACCCCGTATAACCGTCGGCCGGAACCGCCGGGGTGCGTCGGTCGTTCCCGTGGTCGGGAACCTCGGCGGACGCCGACGTCGCGGGGCGCGGAGGCAGAGGGGACCGCCGCACGCGGGATACTCGGTACGGACCCCGGGGGCGGGGCCCGCACCGTCATCGCTCGTGCGCATCGTGCACAGTTGTGGACAACCCTGTGGATCCTTGCGCCCACGGGCGCGACGCACGGGCTGCCGGGGGTCCGGGTGCGCAGGGTCGGGACGGAGGAGGTCGGTATGTCGGACCAGCTCTCCGACCTCGACGAGACGTGGACCCGCGTGGTCTCCGAGCTCACGGCGGGCAGCCCGGACAGCCCGGCGCTGTCCGCGCAGCAGCGGGCCTGGGTGCGTGTCACGCGGCCGCTCGGGCTGCTCGACGACACCGCGCTCCTCGCGGCGCCGAGCGAGTTCGCCAAGGAGGCCATCGAGCGGGCCCTGCGGGACCCGATCGTCGACGCGCTGTCCCGCCACCTCGGCCGGCCGGTCCAGCTCGCGGTCCGGGTGGACCACAGCGTCCGCGCCGCGACCGACGGCGCCTCGGTGGCCGGGCCGGAGACCTCCCCGCTGCCGCGGCTGCCCGGCTCGGCCGCGGAGCCGGCCGTCGCGGCCGGGGGCGACGGCTACGCCGCGCCGGCCTTCGACGGCCGCCGCTTCGACGACGGCGGCCCCGATACGGGCTACCTCACGAGCTCGGTGCCCGACCGGCAGCGGTCCCACCGCGACGACGCGATCGCGGCGGCCCCGGGCGTCGGGCGCGTCACCCACAACCCGGACCGTGCCCACCCCGAGGAGGAGGTCGACGAGGTCCGCGAGGGCCTCGCCGCGGTGCACGAGATCTGGAGCCCACCCGGGCGCAGCGGCATGACCGGGCGCGCCGACGGCGAAGCGCCCCCCGGGGCCGACTCCCGCGGCGCTCCCCGCTCCCAGACGCGGCTCAACGAGAAGTACCTGTTCGACACGTTCGTCATCGGCGCCTCGAACCGGTTCGCGCACGCGGCCGCCGTCGCCGTCGCCGAGGCGCCCGCGCGGGCCTACAACCCGCTGTTCGTCTGGGGCGACTCCGGGCTGGGCAAGACGCACCTGCTCCACGCCGTCGGGCACTACGCCCAGCGCCTCTTCTCGGGGATGCGGGTGCGCTACGTGTCCACCGAGGAGTTCACGAACGACTTCATCAACTCGCTGCGCGACGACCGCAAGATCGCCTTCCAGCGCCGCTACCGCGACGTCGACGTGCTGCTGGTGGACGACATCCAGTTCCTGGAGGGCAAGGAGGGGACCCAGGAGGAGTTCTTCCACACCTTCAACACCCTCCACAACGCGAACAAGCAGATCGTCGTCTCCTCCGACCGCCCGCCCAAGCGGCTGGAGACCCTCGAGGACCGCCTCCGCACCCGATTCGAGTGGGGGCTGATCACCGACATCCAGCCGCCCGAGCTCGAGACCCGCATCGCGATCCTGCGCAAGAAGGCGGCCGGCGAGCGGATGGCGGCGCCGCCCGAGGTGCTCGAGTTCATCGCGGACCGGATCGAGCGCAACATCCGCGAGCTCGAGGGCGCCCTCATCCGTGTCACGGCGTTCGCCTCGCTCAACCGGCAGCCGATCGACCTCCAGCTCGCCGAGATCGTCCTGCGCGACCTCATTCCCGACTCGCGCCAGTCGGAGATCACCGCGCCGACGATCATGGCGGTGACGGCCGAGTTCTACGACGTCTCCATCGACGACCTCACCGGCCCCGGCAAGACCAAGGCGCTGGCCCTCGCGCGCCAGATCGCGATGTACCTCTGCCGCGAGCTCACCGACCTCTCGCTGCCGCGCATCGGTCAGACGTTCGGCAACCGCGACCACACCACGGTGATGCACGCGGACAAGAAGATTCGCAAGGAGATGGCCGAGCGGCGCCGGACCTACGAGCAGGTCCAGGAGCTCACCGCCCGGATCAAGCAGCGCGCGCGGGGATGAGCCGAGTCCCCGCACTCCTGGCGGGGCCCTGCCCGCCCTTGGCCGAGCCCCGCAGACGCCGTCGCAACCCGCCACGCCGTCACAGCCGGTGGCGATCATCGGCAGAATCTGTACGCACCGTCACCATCGCCCCGTACGGCGTCGCCACACGGACGTCGCGGAACCCGATCGGCAGGACCGCCGGCCCGATCCCCGCGCCGCGTGATCCGTCCACCGCGTCGCGGTCGCGCTCCGCAGTCGTTCGACTCCCGATCGACCCACAGCTGGGGACAAGTCTGTGGATAATCGGGCACGGCCTCGTGGACGGAGCCGGGACGGGACGGATCGCCCGGCCGCTGTCCACCCCCCACGCCGATCGGTCCCCGGATCCGGGGACCACCCACCCGCTCCGCTCCACACCACCGTCGGCCGCCCCACCTGCGACGACACCGGTGCTCCACAGCGCCCACAGGACCTACTGTCACTACTGTTCTTCTTCTCTTCGAGGAACTACAGAAGACCAGGGTTGGGGAGCGCCGGAACCCCTCGATCTGCACAGGGCCGGAGTGTCGGACCCCCCTGTCACGCTCTACCGTGACCATCTGCCCGGTCCTGCCCGGATCGCGGCGTGCTCGGACCCTGGAGGACAGCGATGAAGTTCCGCGTGGAGCGCGACGCCTTCGCCGACGCGGTGGCCTTCGTTGCGCGCAGCCTGCCCAGCCGGGCGCCCGTACCGGTGCTCGGGGGCGTCCTGCTCGATGCGGCCGACGAGGGGACGCTGACGGTCTCGGGGTTCGACTACGAGGTCTCCGCCCGGGTCGAGGTGCCGGCGATGATCGGCGACGGTGGCCGCGCGCTCGTCTCGGGCCGGCTGCTCGCCGACATCACGCGGTCGCTGCCGCCGCACCCGGTCGATCTCACCGTCGAAGGTCCCCGCGCCTCCCTGATCTGTGGCAACGCCCGGTTCAGCCTCCCCACCATGTCCGCCGAGGACTACCCGCAGCTGCCCGAGATGCCGCCCGTCGTCGGCGAGCTCGCCCCGGACGTCTTCGCGCGGGCGGTCTCGCAGGTCGCCGTGGCCGCCGGCCGGGACGACACGCTGCCGATGCTCACCGGGATCCGGGTCGAGATCGACGGCTCGTCGCTGACGATGGCCGCGACCGACCGCTTCCGGCTCGCGGTCCGGGAGTTCACCTGGGAGCCCGGCGAGAACGGCCCGGTCGCGGGTGAGGGCGGGCCCACGGCCATCCTCGCGCCGGCCCGCACGCTCTCCGAGGCCGCGAAGACGCTCACCACGGCGGGCTCGAAGGTCGCCCTGGCGCTCGGCCGCGGCGACGGACTGCTGGGACTCGCGGGCGGCGGCCGCCGTTCCACCACCCGGCTCCTCGACGCCGAGTTCCCCCGCTACCGCCAGCTGCTGCCCAAGGAGCACACGTCGGCGGCGGTCGTGGAGATCGCTCCGCTGGTCGAGGCCATCAAGCGCGTCTCGCTCGTGGCCGAGCGCGGCACCCAGGTGCGGCTCGAGTTCGAGGAGGGCTCGCTGCGCCTGACCGCGGGCGGTGACGACGAGGGCAGCGCCGAGGAGGAGCTGCCGTGCTCGTTCGCGGGCGAGCCGCTGACCATCGCCTTCAACCCCGGCTACCTGCTCGACGGGCTCGGGGCCCTCGGCTCCGAGGCCGCCCACCTGTCGTTCACCACCCCGAGCCGGCCCGCGCTGCTGCGCCCGGCGTCGTCGCCCGGCGAGGACACGGCCGCGACGGCCGAGGGGGAGGTCGACGCGCAGGACGCGTCGACGACCGCCGTCGAGCCCGGCCCGGGCGGGGACGCCGACCTGCCGGAGCCGCGGCCGGGGTACCTGTACCTGCTGATGCCGGTCCGGCTGCCCGGCTGATCGCCGAGCCCGCGGCCGGACGCGTGATCACGGGGGCGGGCAGCGGGTAGGAAGAGACCGGCCCGCACCGACGGGCCGGAGCACGGACAGACCGGTAGCGGACGAGGGAGCGATCGCGGTGCAGCTGGGGATGGTCGGGCTCGGCCGGATGGGCGGCAACATGGCCGAGCGGCTCCGCGCCGCCGGGCACGAGGTCGTCGGGTACGCCAACGACGGATCCGGGGACGTGCAGTCGCTCGACGAGCTCGTCAAGGCGCTCACCGCGCCGCGGACCGTGTGGTTGATGGTGCCCTCGGGCGAGGCGACGCACTCGACAGTGCGCAGCCTGGCCGACCTCCTCGAGGAGGGCGACCTGGTGGTCGACGGCGGCAACAGCCGCTTCACCGACGACACGGTGCACGCGGAGCTGCTCTCCGGGCACGGGGTCCACTACGCCGACTGTGGCGTCTCCGGCGGGGTCTGGGGGCGCACCGAGGGCTACGGGCTCATGGCCGGCGGCGCCGACGCCGACATCGAGCGGCTCATGCCGGTCTTCGACGCGCTGCGCCCCGAAGGCCCGCGCGAGGAGGGGTTCGCCCACGCCGGCCCGGTCGGGGCCGGGCACTACGCCAAGATGGTCCACAACGGGGTCGAGTACGGCCTCATGCAGGCCTACGCCGAGGGGTACGAGCTGCTCTCGGCCGGCGGCCCCGTGACCGACGTCGGCGCGGTGATGAAGGCCTGGAGCCGTGGCACCGTCGTCCGGAGCTGGCTGCTGGACCTCATGGTCCGCGCCCTCGAGGCCGACCCGCACCTCGACGAGATCACCGGCTACGCCGAGGACTCCGGCGAGGGTCGGTGGACCGTCGACGAGGCCATCGTGCACGCGGTGCCGCTCCCGGTGATCTCGGCGGCGCTGTTCGCGCGGTTCGCCTCCCGGCAGACGGACTCGCCCGCGATGAAGGCGGTCGCCGCGCTCCGGGCCCAGTTCGGCGGCCACGCCACCCGCAAGGCGGGCGAGGCCGCCAACGAGCCGCCGACGGGCGGCTAGACGACCCCATGTACGTGAGGGAGCTGTCGGTCACCGACTTCCGCTCCTGGCCGCAGGCCGACCTGCACCTCGAACCGGGGGTCACGGTCCTCGTCGGGGCCAACGGGCAGGGCAAGACCAACCTCGTCGAGGCCGTCGGGTACCTCGCGACGCTGTCGTCGCACCGGGTCTCCTCCGACGCGCCGCTGGTCCGGCGAGGCGCGTCGGCCGCGGTGATCCGGGCGACCGCGGTCAACGAGGGCCGTGAGCTCACCGTCCAGGTCGAGATCCAGCCGGGAAAGGCCAACCGGGCCCGGGTGAACCGTTCGCCGGTGCCGCGCCCGCGGGAGATCCTCGGCATCGTGCGCACCGTGGTGTTCGCCCCCGAGGACCTCGCGCTGGTGCGCGGGGACCCCGGGGAGCGTCGCGCGTTCCTCGACGACCTCCTCGTGGCCCGGGCTCCGCGGTGGGCCGGCGCGCGCAGCGAGTACGACAAGGTGCTGCGGCAGCGCTCGGCCCTGCTCAAGTCGGCGCGCTCGGCGAGGGGCGCCCGGGAGGCCGGGACGCTCGAGGTCTGGGACGCCCACCTGGCCCGCACCGGCGCGTCCCTGGTGGCCGCGCGCATCCTCCTGACCCGCGCCCTCGCCCCGCACGTCACCTCGGCCTACGCCGACGTCGCCCCGGAGTCGGTGCCGGTGGGGGCGCGCTACCGGTCCCGGGTGGAGGCGGTGGACGCGCTGGGCCACCCGGCCCCCGACGACGCCGCCACTGCGGCCCTGCCCGACGACGTCACCGGCGGCCCCGACCACGCCGCGCTCGCCGAGCAGGTGGAGGAGACGCTGCTGGCGGAGATCGGGCGGCGGCGCGACCAGGAGATCGACCGGGGGGTGTGCCTCGTGGGCCCGCATCGCGACGACCTCGAGCTCACCCTCGGCGACGGGCCGGCGAAGGGGTACGCGAGCCACGGGGAGTCGTGGGCGCTGGCGCTCGCGCTGCGCCTCGGGGGCTTCGAGCTGCTGCGCTCGGAGGGTAGCGAGCCGGTGCTGATCCTCGACGACGTCTTCGCCGAGCTCGACGCCCGTCGTCGCGACGCGCTCGCCCGGACGGCGGCCCGGGCCGAGCAGGTCCTCGTGACGGCTGCGGTCGACGACGACGTCCCGGCGGGCCTCCGGGGTGCACGCTTCGTGGTCGAGGACGGCACGGTGCGTGACCAGGTGGCCTCGTGACGAACGATCGGGGTGTCCGCTGGTGAGCCGAATCGGTGAAGAAGGTCCGGGATCTGGGGACAAGCCTGTGGATGCTGTGGACAACCCTCGCCGCAGCCCCGAACGCGGCGGCGCCGGCCGCCCGGATCCGGGTGCTGACCTGCGACGCCCTCCCGGCGATGCCGTCCACATCCCGGGCACGGACCGCGACGCGGTGGTCCTGCCACCCGCGCGGCTCGGCCCGCGCGGCGACACGGCCGGCCGCCGGGCGGACACCGAGGGTGCTCCCGGGGCCCCGGTGGAGCCCGGCTCGACCGGGTCGTCGGCGAGCCACGACAGCGGGGACCCGGGCGCCGGGGTGCACGGCGCGGACATCGCCCGGGCCGCCCTCGAGGCCGCCCGGGCCCGCCGTGCCGAGCGGGGCGGCGCCGCCCCCGGCGCGGCCGGACGTGCGATCCGGCGGGGCGTGCCGGGCGACGGGACACGCCGGCGGCGGCGGGGCTGGTCGGGATCGGGCGCCGACGACCGTGACCCCCAGATGCTCGGCCGGGTCGCCTCGCGGCTGTCCGCCCAGCGCGGCTGGGCGCCCAAGCTCGCGAACGGCTCGGTCTTCGGGCGGTGGGCCGACCTCGTCGGACCGGAGGTCGCCGAGCACGCCACCCCGACGGCTCTGCACGCCGGCGAGCTCACCGTGCAGGCCGACTCCACCGCCTGGGCCACCCAGCTGCGGCTGCTCCAGCGCCAGCTCCTCGCCGGCATCGCAGCGGGGCTCGGCCACGGCGTCGTCACCAAGATGCGCATCCACGGACCGTCGGCGCCGAGCTGGCGCCGCGGCCCGCGGCACGTGTCCGGCCGCGGGCCGCGCGACACGTACGGCTGAGCGCCCGCTCTCCGCGCCCAGGACGCCGACGAGCCCCGGCCCGGGCGGTCGGACCCTCCCGTGGTCGCGCCAGGCGCTCTGCGACGCGCTCAACAGGCGGACCGGCCCCTTCTGACGGAGACCGACCAGTAGAATGGGAGGTGTAGTGCGACACGGTCGGCGCCGCGGTGCCCTCCGGGGGGCGCACCGACCGCTCAGGTAGGGAGACATAGACGCCCGTGGCTGCCGCGAAGAAGAACAACGACTACAGCGCGTCGTCCATCACCGTCCTCGAGGGCCTCGAGGCGGTCCGCAAGCGGCCCGGCATGTACATCGGGTCCACGGGCGAGCGCGGCCTGCACCACCTCATCTGGGAGGCCGTCGACAACTCGGTCGACGAGGCGATGGCGGGCTACGCCTCGACCGTCACGGTGACGATGCAGGCCGACGGCGGCATCGCCGTGGTCGACGACGGGCGCGGTATCCCGGTCGACGAGCACCCGGTGGAGAAGAAGCCCGCCGTCGAGATGGTCATGACCATGCTCCACGCCGGCGGCAAGTTCGACGACAAGTCGTACGCGGTGTCGGGCGGTCTGCACGGTGTCGGCATCAGCGTCGTCAACGCCCTCTCCACGGCGCTCGATGTCGAGATCCACCGCGACGGCCAGATCTGGACCCAGCACTACGACCACTCGGTCCCCGGGCCGCTCACCCAGGCCGGCAAGACCCGCAAGACCGGGACGTCGATCACCTTCTGGGCCGACCCGAACATCTTCGAGACCACCACCTACAACCTGGAGACGATCTCGCGTCGCCTCCAGGAGATGGCCTTCCTCAACAAGGGCCTGACGATCGTGCTGCGCGACGAGCGCAAGCCCGAGGGCAGCGACGGCGAGGGCGACGCGGTCGACGACGCGCCGGACGCCGAGGGCTACGTCGCGAAGGTCAAGGAGCGGACCTTCCACTACCCGGGCGGTCTCGAGGACTTCGTCGCGCACATCAACCACGCGAAGGACCCGATCCACAAGAAGCCGGTGGCGTTCCAGGCGGAGGGCACCGGCCACCAGGTCGAGGTCGCGATGCAGTGGAACTCCGGCTACTCGGAGTCGGTCTACACGTTCTGCAACACGATCAACACCACCGAGGGCGGCACCCACGAGGAGGGCTTCCGCTCCGCGCTGACCACCACGGTCAACCGCTACGCCCGCGACAAGAAGCTCATCAAGGACAAGGACCCGGCGCTGACCGGCGACGACATCCGCGAGGGGCTCGCCGCGATCGTCTCGGTCAAGGTCGCCGAGCCGCAGTTCGAGGGCCAGACGAAGACCAAGCTCGGCAACACCGAGGTGAAGTCGTTCGTCCAGCGCGTCTGCAACGAGTGGCTCTCCGACTGGTTCGAGCGCAACCCCAACGAGGCCAAGACGATCATCAACAAGGCGGTCGGCTCGGCCCAGGCGCGCATGGCCGCCCGCAAGGCCCGCGAGCTCGTGCGGCGCAAGACCGCGGGCGACCTCGGCGGTCTCCCCGGCAAGCTCGCCGACTGCCGGTCGAACGACCCGACGCGCACCGAGGTCTACATCGTCGAGGGCGACTCCGCGGGTGGCTCGGCGAAGTCCGGGCGCGACTCGATGTTCCAGGCGATCCTGCCGATCCGCGGCAAGATCATCAACGTCGAGAAGGCCCGCATCGACCGCGTCCTCAAGAACAACGAGGTCCAGTCGATCATCACCGCGCTGGGCACCGGCATCCACGACGAGTTCGACCTGTCGAAGCTGCGCTACCACAAGATCGTGCTGATGGCCGACGCCGACGTGGACGGCCAGCACATCCGGACGCTGCTGCTCACGTTGCTGTTCCGCTTCATGCGCCCGCTGGTCGAGAACGGGCACGTGTTCCTGGCGATGCCGCCGCTCTACAAGATCAAGTGGAGCGGACGCGGTGCCGAGCCGGAGTTCGCGTACTCCGACCGCGAGCGTGACGGGCTGCTCGAGGTCGGGCGCGCCGCCGGCAAGAAGATCAACAAGGACGAGGGCATCCAGCGCTACAAGGGCCTCGGCGAGATGAACGCCAAGGAGCTCTGGGAGACGACGATGGATCCCACGACGCGCCAGATGATGCAGGTGACGCTCGACGACGCCGCCACCGCGGACGAGCTGTTCAGCGTGCTCATGGGCGAGGACGTGGAGTCGCGCCGCTCGTTCATCACCCGCAACGCCAAGGACGTCCGCTTCCTCGACATCTGACCCGCCGGCCCGGTCGCGGGCGTCGTTCCACGGGAAACGACGCCCGCCCCGGGCGGTCGTTCGGGCCTACGGCGCAGCCCACTACTCTCCCCGCGCGCGCCCGGTGCCCCGCCGGGCGGCCGTCGAGAGGCAGCGCCGGTGGATCAGGTGGTGGAGTCGAGGGCCGGGACCACACGGGCCGGGTCGCTGGGCCGGGTGCTGCGGGCGGCCGCGCCGCACACCTGGTTCCTCGAGGACGAGGTCGCCGGTCTCGCCGAGCACGTCCGACCGGGCGCGGTCTGCCTCGACGTCGGCGCCGAGTACGGGCTCTACACGTGGGCGCTCGCCGGACTGGTCGGCCCGACGGGACACGTCCACGCCGTCGAGCCCCAGCCCGGACCCTCGTCGTTCGTCGACGCCACCCGCCGGCTGCTGCGCGCCGGGAACGTCACCGTGCACCGCACCGCGCTCGGCGCGGCCGCCGGCGGTGGCGTCCTCGCGCTGCCGCGGCGGCGCCTGATGCCCGTGCACGGCCGGGCGTTCCTGACCACGGGTGCGGACGGGCTCGGCTCGAACGCCGAGTTCGCGCGGCACGAGGACGTGCCCGTCGCCGTGACCACCGTCGACGACCTCGTCGCCGCGCTGGGGCTCGAACGCCTCGATCTGGTGAAGGTCGACATCGAGGGTGCGGAGGCCCGCCTGCTCCGGGGCGCGGCCGGGACCCTGGCCGCGTTCCGGCCGGCGCTCATACTCGAGCTCGAGGACCGCCACCTCGCCCGTTTCGGCACGACCGTGGCGCGGGTCGTGGGCGAGCTCGAGGTCGACGGCTACGTGGCGCGGACCTGGGACCGCGCCCGCGGCTGGGTCCCGCGCCGACCCGACGACGGCCGGCGCAACGTGATCTTCCTCCCGCGCTGACCCACCCGCCCCCGACGGTCCCCGAACCGCATCTGACCGGCACGAACACCGCGGGGGAGCCACGGTGATCGTCGGTGTGACCGGTAGAATCAGGAGGTCGGGACGGGGGTGGCGTGCGCGTCGCCCGCCCGGCGGGATGGGCGAGCCCTGATGCGTTGGACGCGGTGACCGGCCGCGGGCCGGGGCGCCCAGGAGTGGAGTGGACCCAGAGTGGAGTTGATCCGAGCGTGACCGAGACGACGCTGCCTCCGGGTTCGGGTGACCGGATCGAGCCGGTCGACATCCAGCAGGAGATGCAGCGCTCCTACATCGACTACGCGATGAGCGTGATCGTGGGGCGCGCCCTGCCGCTGGTGGAGGACGGTCTCAAGCCGGTCCACCGTCGGGTCCTCTACTCGATGTACGACTCCGGCTTCCGCCCGGACCGCAGCTACGTCAAGTGCGCCCGCGTCGTCGGCGACGTCATGGGCAACTACCACCCGCACGGCGACTCGGCGATCTACGACGCCCTCGTGCGGCTGGCCCAGCCCTGGTCGATGCGTTACCCGCTGATCGACGGGCAGGGCAACTTCGGCTCGCCGGGCAATGACCCAGCTGCCGCAATGCGTTACACCGAATGCCGGCTGACGCCCCTTGCGATGTCGATGCTCGCCGACATCGACGAGGAGACCGTCAACTTCGTCGACAACTACGACGGCCGCACCCAGGAGCCGGCCGTCCTCCCGGGTCGCGTCCCGAACCTGCTGATCAACGGCAGCGCCGGCATCGCGGTCGGTATGGCGACCAACATCCCGCCGCACAACCTGCGCGAGGTCGCCGAGGGCGCCACCTGGGCGCTCGACCACCCGGACGCCTCGGAGGAGGAGACCCTCGAGGCGCTGATGGCGCGCATCAAGGGCCCGGACTTCCCGACGGCGGGCCTGGTCGTCGGCAACGACGGCATCGAGTCGGCCTACCGGACCGGCCGCGGCTCGATCCGGATGCGCGCCGTCGTCGAGGTCGAGGAGGACACCAAGGGCCGCACGACCCTCGTCGTCACCGAGCTGCCCTACCAGGTCAACCCGGACCACCTCATCGAGTCGATCGCGACGATGGTCCGCGAGGGCCGGCTCCACGGCATCGCGGAGATCAACGACGAGTCCAGCGACCGGGTCGGCCGCCGCATCGTCATCACCCTGCGCCGCGACGCGGTGGCCAAGGTGGTGCTGAACAACCTCTACAAGCACACGCAGCTGCAGTACGGCTTCGGCGTCAACATGCTGACGATCGTCGACGGCGTACCGCGGACGCTGCGGCTGGACCAGCTGATCCGGCACTGGATCCGCCACCAGATCGAGGTCATCGTCCGGCGGACCCGCTACCGGCTGCGCAAGGCCGAGGAGCGGGCCCACATCCTGCGCGGTCTGGTCAAGGCGCTCGACGCGCTCGACGAGGTCATCGCCCTGATCCGCGCCTCGCAGACGGTCGACGTCGCCCGCACCGGCCTCATCGAGCTCCTCGAGATCGACGACATCCAGGCGCAGGCCATCCTCGACATGCAGCTGCGTCGCCTGGCCGCCCTCGAGCGCCAGAAGATCATCGACGAGCTGGCCGAGATCGAGGACACGATCCGCGACCTCCAGGACATCCTCGACCGGCCGGAGCGGCAGCGGCAGATCGTCCGCGACGAGCTCGCGGACATCGTCGAGAAGTACGGCGATGACCGGAAGACCAGGCTCATGGGGTACGACGGCGAGGTCGCCGACGCGGACCTCATCGCCGTCGAGGACGTCGTCGTGACGATCACCCGCACCGGCTACGCGAAGCGCACCAAGACCGACCTCTACCGCGCCCAGAAGCGCGGCGGGCGCGGCGTGCAGGGCGCGACGCTCAAGCAGGACGACATCGTCGCCCACTTCTTCGTCTGCTCCACGCACGACTGGCTGCTGTTCTTCACCAACAAGGGCCGGGTGTACCGCGCCAAGGCCTACGAGCTGCCCGAGGCCAGCCGCAACGCCCGGGGCCAGCACGTGGCGAACCTCCTCGCGTTCCAGCCGGACGAGGACATCGCGCAGGTCATGCAGATCCAGGACTACACGGCCGCGCCGTACCTGGTGCTCGCCACCCGCAGCGGCCTGGTGAAGAAGTCGCGGTTGACCGACTTCGACTCCAACCGCTCCGGCGGCCTGATCGGCATCAACCTGCGGGAGGGCGACGAGCTCGTCGGCGCCGTGCTGTGCTCGGGCGACGACGACCTGCTGCTCGTGTCCGCCGAGGGCCAGTCGATCCGGTTCTCGGCCACCGACGAGGCGCTGCGCCCGATGGGCCGCGCCACCTCGGGCGTCACCGGCATGCGGTTCAACTCCGGGGACACGCTGCTCTCCCTCGGCGTGGTGCGCGCCGGGACGTTCCTGTTGGTCGCGACCAGTGGCGGGTACGCCAAGCGCACGCCGATCGAGGACTACCCGGTGCAGGGTCGGGGCGGGAAGGGCGTGCTGACGCTGCAGTACGACCGCCGTCGCGGAACCCTGGTCGGTGCCCTGATCGTCGAGCTGGAGGACGAGCTGTACGCGATCACCGCCAGCGGTGGGGTCATCCGCACGACCGCCCGGGAGGTCCGCAAGGCCGGACGCCAGACCAAGGGCGTGCGGCTGATGAACCTCGGCGACGATGGCACGCTGCTCGCGGTGGCCCGCAACGCCGAGAGCTCGGCCGACCCGGACGCCGGCGGCCCGGACCAGGCGCCCGACACGCTCCTGTGATCGGTGACCACGTCCCGGGACGGAACCCGGGGCACCCGTACCCGACGACGAGACGAGCACCGTGAGCACTGCGACACCGGACGAGAACGACGGTCGCGAGAGCGGCCGGACCGGCGCCGACGCCGCGACGGGCGCGGGCGGCGACACCGCCGCGGACACGGTGGTGACGACGCCCGCGACGTCGGAGGACGGGCCGTCCCGCTCCTCCGACGGGGGCGGCCGCTCCGCGGACCAGGCGGCCGGGGGGCCGCCCCCGCCGTGGCAGCGCGCGGGGACGCGCAGCGAATCGAGCTCCCGTGCTGAGTCGGGAGCCGGTTCGTCCGAGGGTGAGCAGCGCAGCCGGCCGAGCCCCGGCCCGGGTGGACAGCGTCCGCCGACGCCCGCGGCCGGGACGCCCCGGCCGTCGCCGTCGGGGCCGCCACCGAGCGGTCCGTTCCCCGCTCCCGGTGGCCAGCGGCCCGGACCGCCCCCGAGCGGGCCGACGCCCGCCCCGGGGCAGCAGCGCCGGTCGAACACCGCCCTCATCGACGCCCCGACCAACCAGCTCTCCCCGGAGCAGCTCGGGATGCGGGTGGGCGAGCGGTCCGAGCCCGAGCCGGAGCTCGAGGACATCGAGGAGGACGTGCCGACGGCCCGGCGGTCCCCGCGGGGGAAGGTGCCGAGGCGCGCGAGCCTGCAGGTCAAGCGCTTCGACCCCTGGTCGGTGCTCAAGCTCGCGCTGGTGCTGGGCGTCGCGCTGTTCTTCGTCTGGATGTTCGCGGTCGGTGTGCTCTACGCCGTGCTCGACGGCATGGGCGTGTGGGCGCAGCTGAACGGCACCTACCAGGACCTCACCTCGGACGCCGGCGGCGGCGGGCAGCTCATCACCGCGGGCGGGGTGTTTGGGGTCGCCGCGATCGTCGGCGTGGTGAACACGATCCTGTTCACCGCGATCGCCAGCGTCTCGGCGTTCATCTACAACATCTCCGCAGACGTCGCCGGGGGCATCGAGGTGACGCTCTCCGAGCGGGACTGAGACGAAGCGGAGCGGAGCTCGACCATCGGGACTGAGACGAAGCGGAGCGGAGCCCGACCATCGGGACTGAGACGACGCGTTCAGGGGAGCACGCCGATAGGGGAGCTCGACCATCGAGACTGATCAGCACCCCCGGTGGCGCGCCGGGTGGCCACCCTCCGGTAATCTGGACGCCGCCACCGCGCGGGGGCCCATAGCTCAGTTGGTTAGAGCGCGTCGCTGATAACGACGAGGTCGCTGGTTCAAATCCAGCTGGGCCCACCGGTCACGGACCCCTCCACGACGAACGGCCCCGGAGCACCACGCTCCGGGGCCGTCGTCGTGCGGGTGGGTGCGTCAGCCCGAGAACGCGGCGGCGGTGGCCCCGTTCTTGCCGCGGGACTCCCAGGCCTCCACGACGTTGTTGGGTACCCGGCCGCGGTCGGAGACCTCGAAGCCCTCGCCACGGGCCCACTCGCGGATCTGCTTGGAGGTCTCGCGGTCGTACCCGCCGGGCGAGGTGGCTCGCGGCGTTCCGGTCCCGGCACCACCGGAACGGCGGCGGCCGGACGACGCGCCGCGACGTCCCCCCGTGCGCCGGGCCGACGCGACGTACTGCGCGAGCGAGTCACGCAGTTCTGCACTGTTCTTCTCGTCGAGGTCGATCTCGTAGGTCACACCGTCGAGCGCGAACTCGACGGTGGTGATGTCCTCGGACTCCTCGCCGGTCAGGTCGTCCACCAACGTGACGACGGTCTTCTGGGCCATCCGGCGTACTCCTCGGTTCGCGGGGGGAATTGCGCCCGGAATCGCTTCCGGGTCCTTTCACATTATCAGCGAATCCGCAGAGCGCGAGCACCGGGCCGGACATCACCCGACGGTGGCCGAGAAATGGGCGCCGAGACCGGTCAGTCCGCCCCCGAACACACCCTCGCCGAAGAACTCCACGAGTCGCTCCGCGTCGTCGGCGTCACAGTCGAAGACGACTCCCCACTCGACGAGCGATTCGCCGGTCGCCGTCACCGGGACCACGCGCATCGTCGAGCGGTAGAGGCGGACCGGGAACGGCGACGTCAGGATCTCGTAGACCAGCGTCCGCGTGGTGTCGTCGAGCGCGGCGAGGACCTCGCGGACCTCGCCCCCGTCCCCGAGGGTCAGGTGGCGGACGGCGCCGACGGAATCGCCCGGGGTCTCGAGCTCGCTCGACTCGATCGCCGGGTGCCAGCGCGGGATGCCGTTGAAGTCCCGCACGACCGCCCACACGGCGGCGGCGTCGGCGGGGATGATCGCGGAGGCGAAGGCCTCGGGCATGTCAGGACTCCTTCGTCGTGCTCGGTCGGATCTGCGTGAACTCGCGGGTGCGGGCGGTCAGCGCCTCCTCGGTGGGCAGGCGCTCCATGCTGCTGGCGCCGTAGAACCCGTGACAGGTGTGCGCCCGGCCCAGGACGTACGCGGCGTCGTCCGGAGCGGACACCGGCCCGCCGTGGACCAGCACCAGGACGTCGTCGCGGACCTCGCGGGCCGCGGCGGACCACTCGTCGACGAGCGCGACGCAGTCGTCGAGCGTCTTCGCGGTCTCCGCGCCGATCGAGCCGCCGGTCGTCAGGCCCATGTGGCACACGACGACGTCCGCGCCGGCCTCGGTCATCGCGCGGGCGTCGCCCGCGGAGAACACGTACGGCGTGGTGAGCAGATCGGCCTCCCGCGCGGCGGCGACGAGGTCGACCTCGTGCGCGAAGCCCATGCCGGTCTGCTCGAGATTGGCCCGGAAGACGCCGTCGATGAGCCCGACCGTCGGGAAGTTCTGGATGCCGGCGAATCCGAGGTCGCGCAGCTCGCGCAGGAATCGGTCGCGCAACAGGAACGGGTCGGTGCCGTTGACGCCCGCGAGCACGGGCGTGTGCCGGACCACCGGGAGGACCTCGCGGGCCATCTCGACCACGATGTCGTTGGCGTTGCCGTACGCGAGCAGTCCGGCCAGCGATCCCCGGCCGGCCATGCGATAGCGGCCGGAGTTGTAGATGACGATGAGGTCGATGCCGCCGGCCTCTTCACATCGCGCCGACAATCCGGTGCCCGCACCGCCACCGACGATCGGTTCGCCACGCGCCACCTTCTCGCGCAGGCGCGCCACGATCTCGGCGCGGCCCGGGGCAGCCGCCCGTTCGTCCGTCCCCATCGGAACTCCTCTCAGCCGGTGCGCTGTCACTGGGAGATGGCCCCCAGTTCCGCCACGAGTCGTGCCGCGAACTCCGGGTCGTTCACGTGCAGGTCGGTCTCGATCAGCCGCCGCTGCTCGGTGGTCACCAGCTCGGCGCGCAGTGTCTCGACGAGGGCCTCGGTGGCGGCCGGGTCCGCGAACGGGCCGCCCTCGACGTCGAGCGCCGAGACCCCGCGGAGCGGTACCACCAGGCGCACCGGCCCCTCGCAGGCGTTGAGGCCCCGGGCGAGGAACGCCGCGGCGCCCCGGCACTCGTCGGGCGTCGTGCGCATGAGGGTCACCTGCGGGTTGTGCTCGTAGAAGAGCCGGTCGCGGTAGCGCTCCGGCACGGTGTCGGGCGCCCCGAAGTTGACCATGTCGAGGGCTCCGACGCTGCCCACCCACGGCACCCGTCGGCGGGCGATCGCCCCGAGGCGGTCCCGGGTGGCGGCCATGACGCCGCCGGCCACGAGGTCGGCGATCTCGGTGGTGGACACGTCGCACACCGCCGACACCAGGCCGTCGTCGACGAGCTTCTCCATGGCCCGCCCCCCGGTCCCGGTGGCGTGGAAGACGAGGCAGTCGAACTCGTCGTGCAGCGCCTCGGTGACCGCCGTGACGCAGGGCGTGGTCACCCCGAACATCGTCAGACCCAGGGCCGGCCGGTCCTCGCCGACGGCCGGACGCGGGCCGGAGAGCGCACCGGCGAGGGCGTGCGCGGCGTTCGCGAGCACCACACGGCTGATGCGGTTGAGCCCGGCGACGTCGGTGACCGAGTACATGAGCGCGATGTCGCTGGACCCGACGTAGGGCGCGACGTCGCCCGAGGCGACCGTCGAGACCACGATCTTCGGGGTCCCGACGGCGAGGCGCTGCAGCGCGGGCGTGACGAGTGCGGTACCCCCGGAGCCCCCGAGCGCGATGACGCCGTCGAGGTCGTCACGCCTCGGGAGCCATCGCGCCAGCGCCTCGGCCATCGCGGCGACCGAGGTGCCGCGGTCCCCGGTGAAGGCCTCCGGTCCCGCGACGTCGGCGGCGACGACGTCGGCCCGGCGGGCCGTGGCGTCGGAGGTCCCGACGTCGACGGTGGTCACGTCGTGACCCGTGTCCCGGATCAGCTCGGCGACGTAGCGCAGCTCGTCGCCCTTCGTGTCGAACGTGCCCACCACGTAGGCGTGCGCCATGGGTCCTCCCGCGCCGACGTCGTCGTCTCCGGTCGAGTCCTATCGCACGCGGGGCGGCGTTGCTCGCGTCCACTGGCAGGAAAGCACCGTCGTCGAGGCGGGGGATCCGGTCCTACGGTGAACCGGTGACGACCGTCGAGGAGGTCGCCGTGCCCGGGGCGCGGCTGCACACCGAGGTGCGGGGCTCCGGGCCGCTGCTGGTGTGCGTGGTGGGCGGCAACGGCGACCCGACGGTGTTCGGGCCGCTCGCCGACCTGCTCGCGTCGCACTGGACCGTGCTGACCTACGTCCGCCGCGGGTTCGTGCGCAGCCCGGTCGACGGCGATGTGGGTCCCGACAAGCTGGGTGACGACGTCGAGGACCTGGCCCTGCTGATCGAGCGCCACGGCGGTCCGGCAGTGGTGCTCGGCAGCAGCTCGGGCGCGATCGTCACCCTCGAGCTCCTCGTGCGACGCCCCGACCTGGTGCGCGTCGCCGTCGCGCACGAGCCGCCGCTGGTCGGCCTGCTCCCCGACCGGGACGCGCTCGTCGCCCGCTTCGACGCGGCCTACGCCACCTTCCGCCGCGAGGGCGCCCGGGCCGCGATGGCCGAGTTCGGTGAGATCACCGGCGTCGGCGCGCGCCGGCCGCCGGCGGGCGAGGAACCCGCGGCGGTCCCACCCGGGTTCGTCGCGATGCGGGAGCGCTGGCCGGCCAACAACGCCTTCTGGTTCGAGCACGAGTACGGCCCCTACCCGGTGCACGAGATCGACCTCGCCGTGCTGCGCGAGCACGCGGCGCGGCTAGTCCTCGCGGTCGGTCGGGAGTCGCGCGAGGAAGGCCAGCTCGCGAGCCGGCCGAACCTCGTCCTCGCCGACGAGCTCGGCCTCACCCCGCTCGAGGTGCCGGGCGGCCACCTCGGCTACGTCGAGGATCCGGCCGGGTTCGCGGCCGCCGTCGAGGGCGCGGTGCGGCTGCTAGCGTGGGACACGTGACGAAGCTGGTCGTGCTGCTGGCGGCGGCGTTCGGGGTGGCCCACCTCGTGCGGCGGCGCCAGGAACGCCCGACCGCGGAGGTCTGGCGCGAGGCGACCCGCACCGGCTAGACCCCGCACCCCGGGGACGTAGCTCAATTGGCAGAGCACCGCCTTTGCAAGGCGGGGGTTGAGGGTTCGATTCCCTTCGTCTCCACCAGCTCCTCGAGTCGCTGAAACGCCGTCGGTCTGGTGCTCCGCGGGCTCCCGGGGGGCATGCGGGGCATTGCTCCTCACCTGAACGGCTGATGGATGCCTGCCACCACCCACGGCACGGTACGAAGCGTGACCGACGCGGCGACGCGCACGACGACCCCGGCGACCACTCCGAGGCACTCCGACGTGCACCCGTCCGTCGAGCAGATCGTGGCGGCGTTGTCAGCCGCGGACGACCGCGTCGTCCTGCGCCATCCCGAGGGCGAGACGACGGGCGCCGAGCTCGTCGCCGCGATCCACCGCTACGCGCGGGCGCTGGACGGGCTGGGGATCGGGACCGGGGACCTGGTGGCGCAGTACGCGCCGAATCGCCCCGATCCGCTGGCGGTGCGCTACGCGACGCACCTCGTCGATGCCGGGGCGGTGTACCTGTCCGCGCCTCCGGGGGCGGAGCGTCGCCGGCGTCAGCTCGAGCAGATCGACCCGGCGCTGGTCGTGGTGTTCCCGCAGACCGCGCACTGGCTGCCGGAGACCACGGCGCCCGTGGCCGCGGTCGGGTCGGTCGAGGGCGTGGGACTGCGTCTCGACGAGCTCGCGGCCGCGCAGTCGTCCGAACCGTTCGTGTCGCGGTCGCGGCCGAGCGACCTGGGCACGGTGATCTCCTCGGGAGGGACGACGGGCATCCCGAAGGCGAGCGTCCGCAACGCGGCCGCCTGGGCCGCGTCGGTCGCCACCCCGCACCGGCCGCAGCGCCGCCAGCTCGCGTCGGGCGCGGAGGCCTTCCTGACGCAGGTCCTCGTCGCGCAGACGATCATCGGCGGCGGCACGGTCGTGCTGCGCGACGACTCCGAGCCCGCTGCGCTGCTCGCACAGATCGAGGCCGACCGGATCACCGACCTGTTCCTCGTCGAGCCCCAGCTGGTCGCGCTCATGGACCACCCCGACGTCGCCCGCCGGGACCTGTCCACCCTGCAGACGCTCACGCACATCGGCGCCTCCGCGCCGCCCGCCCTGCGACGCCGGGCGCAGGAGCGGCTCGGCCCGGTCATCCAGCACACCTACGGGGCCAGCGAGATGGGCATCGTCAGCTCCCTGCGCCCGGCCGAGCAGGACCCGGACGACCCGGAGCGCGCGACGAGCGCGGGACGGATCGTGCCGGGCGTCGAGGTCCGGTTCCGCCGCGACGACGGCGCGCTCGACCCCGGCTTCGGCAGGATCGAGGTCCGCTCGCCCGCCATGGCCCACGGCTACCGCAACCGTCCCGAGGAGGAGGCCGAGCACTTCGTCGACGGCTGGTACCGCACCGGCGACCTCGGCCGCCTCGGCGCCGACGGCCACCTGCACATCCTGGGGCGCGCCGCCGACTGTGCGGTCGTCGACGGCCGGCTCGTCACCCCGACCGGCATCGAGGACACGCTGATGCGCCTGCCGGCGGTCCGCTACGCCGTGGTCGTCGCCGACCTCGCCCACGACCGGCGGCTGGCGGCGGCCCAGCCGTGGCCCGGGGCCGAGGTGGACCCGACGGCCTGCCGTGCCGCGGTGGCCACCGAGCACGGCGAGGCCGTCGCGGCGACGCTGGTCGTCGTCCCGCTCGACGACGTCCCGCTCACCGAGCAGGGCAAACCCGACCGCGCCGCGATCCTGGCCCATGCCCCGTCCTGAGGTCCGGGGTCGCGCCCGAGCGGACGCCTCCCCTCGTGATCGCGAGCCCGTCCTTCAGGAGGAGGCTGGCCGCCCGGCCGTCCTCGCGTAGGTCGCGGCGCAGGCCCACGAGAGCGCTGCGACGACGAGGAACGCCAGGTAGACGCCGTGGTAGCCGATCTCGACGGCGAGGGCGGCGGCTCCGGCCGGGGCGACCA